>NZ_JBJGYY010000056.1:0-25771 GCF_054050235.1 Geodermatophilus sp. SYSU D00696
CCGCGGCGCCGCCCGCCCGCCCCCCCCCCCCCCCCCGCCCCCGCCCCCCCCGCCCCCCCGCCGCCCCCCCCCCCCGCCCCCCGGCCCGCCCCCCCCCCCCCCCCCCCGCGGCCCTCCTGCAGGGGCCCGCCGCGAGCTCGCGAGCGGTGGGGGGCAGGAGGATCCTTTCTCTACGCTCCGCCGCATGTGCCGGAACATCCGTCCGCTGTCGAACTTCGAGCCGCCGGCCACCGACGACGAGGTCCACGCCGCGGCGCTGCAGTACGTGCGCAAGATCAGCGGTGCGACGAAGCCCTCGCGGGCCAACGCCGAGGCCTTCGACCGCGCCGTCGCCGAGGTGGCCGCCGCCTCGGCCCGGCTGCTCGACTCCCTGGTCACGACGGCGCCGCCGAAGGACCGCGCCGTCGAGGCGGAGAAGGCCCGCGCCCGCGCCGCGCTCCGCTACGGCACCTGACGCCGGGCACCTGACGCCCCAGCGGGTCGTGCACGATCGACCGCCGCCCGCGGGCATGGCGCGGGTCGGAACGGGTAGGTCGGGAACTCCGCTTCCCCGACGACAGGAGTCAAGTCATGGCCCGCAACACCCTGTCCCGCGCGCTGCACGACCTCGGCCTGTCCGCCTGGTTCGGCGGAACGCTGGCCAACGCCGTCGCCCTCAACGCCGCCGCCGGCGAGGCCGGCAAGGACACCGGCCGGGTCGCCAACGAGGGCTGGAACCGCTGGACGCCGGTGAACGCCGTCGCGATCGGCGCCCACCTCGTCGGCAGCGTCGGCCAGCTGCTCGGCAACCGCGGCCGCGTCGCCAAGCAGGAGGGCGTGGCGACGATGTCGGCGGCCAAGACGCTGCTCACCGCCGCGGCCCTGGGCGCCACCGCCTACAGCCGCTCGCTGGGCATGGTCGTCAACAGCCAGAGCAACCCCTCGGCGAAGTCGGGCACCAAGCCGACCAAGCGCACCAAGGCCGAGATCGCCGCGGCCCAGGAGCAGCTGCAGACGCTGCAGTGGGTCATCCCGGCGCTGACCGGCGCCCTGGTGTGGGTGAGCTCCTACGCCGGTGAGCAGCAGCGGCCCAGCGAGGTCCTGCGCGGCGTCTCCCGCTGACCGCACCCGAGAGCGCACCCACCCGACGACCCAGCGAGGAACCGTGGACCGCACCGACACGCGCAGCGTGACCGTCACCGGCAACCGGGTCGCGGAGGACCGGCGGCACGGCGGCGGACCGGCGGGGGCCACCCGCTGCCCCGACTGCACCGACGGGCTGGGCCAGCCGCGCCCGGTCGAGCCGGGGTCGTGGCGCGACCGGGTCCGGCGCAACCCGGCGCTGGCGCTGCCCTACCGGATCGCCGTCTTCGTCGCCGGCCTCCTGTTCGTGCTGCTCGGCCTGGCGCTCACGGTGCTGCCCGGGCCGCTCACCATCCCGCCGGTCCTCGTCGGGCTGTGGGTGTGGTCCACGGAGTTCGAGTGGGCGCGGCGCATCTTCGTCACCTTCCGACGCAAGGCGGTCGCCGCGTGGCGGCACGCGAAGCAGCACCCGGTGAGCTCCCTCGCGGTGACCGTCGGCGGCCTCGCCGCCGCCGCGCTGGTGTTCTGGGCGGTGGGCCACTTCCAGCTCGTCGACCGGGCGAGCAGCGCACTGGGCCTGAGCTGACCCGCACTCCCGGCCGCCGTCCGCACCCCGCGGACGGCGGCCGGCGCGCGTCCGGGCTCGTGCGGCCCTGAGACTGGGACCCGTGGCCGGACCGCGCGCCCTCCCCGCCCGGCTGTCCCGGCTGGTGCGGCGCGGGCGGACCCCCGGCCTGCGCACCGCGAAGACCGTCCTGGCCGCGGTGCTGGCGTTCCAGATCGCCTCCTGGCTGGACACCACCAGTTCGCCGATCCTGGCGCCGCTGACCGCACTGCTGGTCGTGCAGCTGACCCTCTACGAGACGGTGGCGACGGGCTGGGAGCGGATCGCGAGCGTCACCGCCGGCGTCCTGATCGCGGTGTTGTTCGCCGCCGTGGTCGGGCTGACCTGGTGGAGCCTCGGGCTGGTCGTCGCGCTCTCGCTGCTCGTCGGCCGGCTCCTGCGGCTCGGCCCCCACCTGGCCGAGGTGCCGATCAGCGCGATGCTCGTGCTGGCGGTGGGCGGTGCGGAGGACGCGGCGCTGGGCCGCATCTGGGAGACGCTCATCGGCGCGGCGGTCGGTGTGCTGGTGAACCTGCTCGTCGCCCCGCCGCTCTACGTCCAGCCGGCCGGCGACGCGATCGCCGAGCTGGCCGAGCGCATGGCCGCCTACTGCGAGGACCTGGCGGCCGCGCTGCGCGGCCCGTGGTCGCGCCGGCTCACCGCCGAGTTCCTGGACCGCGCCCGCGGGCTCGGGACGGAGGTCGCCCGGGCCGACCGCCGGCTCGACCGCACCGAGGAGAGCGCCCGCCTCAACCCGCGGGGACGGACGGCCCGCGAGGCCCAGCCGCGGCTGCGCAACACCCTCACCGCCCTCGAGCGCATCCACGTCACCCTGCGCAACCTCGCCCGGGTGCTGCTGGACCGCACCTACTTCCTGCCCGAGGACGAGGCCGACCGGGCCTGGTCGCCGGCCGCACGGGAGGCGCTGGCCGACGTGCTGGTCACTGTCGCGACGACCCTGCGCGAGGCCGGCGCCGTGGCCGCGGGCACCGCACCGGCCTCCGGCATGGACGCCGCCCGGCTCGCCGCGCAGCTCGAGCTGCGGAGCCGGCTGGCCGAGGCCCTCCTGGTCGACCCCCGGGCGGACCCGGCCGCCTGGTCGCAGCACGGCACCCTGCTCGACGCCGTGGACCTGCTGCGGGTGGAGCTGGGCAGCGCGCTGCGCCCGCCGTCGGCCTCCTGGGCCCCGCCGCCGCTGGCCGGGGCGCAGCGGCGCGCCGTCCGCCGGGCGGTGGCGCGGCGGCGGCGCCGCTGACCGTGGGTCAGGGTCGGGTGAGGACGACCGGCCCGTCGTCGGTGACCGCCACGGTGTGCTCGACGTGGGCGGCGCGCCGGCCGTCGGCGGTCACGACTGCCCAGCCGTCCTTCTTGTGCCGGTAGCGCTCGCCACCGGCCAGCAGCATCGGCTCGATCGCCAGCGTGCTGCCGGCGTGCAGCCGCACCCGGTCCAGCCCGGTCTGCGGGCGGTTGGGCACGAACGGCGGCTCGTGCATCGAGCGGCCGATGCCGTGTCCGCCGTGGTCGGGCAGGTGGGCGAACCCGTGCCGGCGGGCGACGGCGTCGATGGCCTGGGCGACGTCGAGCAGCGTGGCGCCGGGGACCGACGCCGCGATCCCGGCCGCCAGCGCCTCCTCGGTCGCGGCCACCAGGCGGGCGTCCTCCCCCGTCCCGCCCGACCCGATCCGCACGGTGATCGCCGCGTCGCCGTTCCAGCCGTCGACCACGGCACCGCAGTCGATGCTCAGCAGGTCGCCGTCCTTGAGCCGCTGGCCGCTGGGCCGGCCGTGCACCACGACCTCGTTCGGCGACAGGCACAGCGCGCCGTTGTAGGCCGTCGGCGCCCAGGCCGGCTTGTAGCCGAGGAACGACGACGTCGCGCCGGCCTCGCGGATGCAGGTCTGCGCCAGGTCGTCGAGGTCACGCAGCTTGACGCCGGGGACCGCCGCCGCCCGCACCGCCTCGAGCGTCTGCGCCACCACCCGTCCGGCGTCGCGCATGGCGTCGAGTTCGTCGGCGGTACGGGAGGGCAGCAGGAGCAGGTCCACACCCCGACGGTACGAGACCTCTCCCGGACGTCCGTGGTGGCGGCGACGGGTGTCAGCCGGCGGGGTCGCGGCGGACGTCGGCGGGGTCCGGCGTCCGGAAGACGGTGTCCACCCGGTCGACCTCGGGTGCCTGCGCGCGGGTCGGGTCGGGACCGTCGGTTTCCGCGGATCGGTCGGGTTCCTCCCCGCCGATGCCGAAGCCCTCGGCGGGCGCCGGCCCGCCGGCGCCGGGGTCGGCGGCGGCGATCTCGTCGGGCGGACCGCTCGAGTTGGGCGTCATCGGTTCCCACATCGACGTCATGCCCGTCCGGTACCCACTCGCCGCCCGCGAGGGTGACCGCAGGGTGGACGGCAGGTGACGAGGAGGTGTCTCCTGGGCATACAGACCGGATCGCGCGGCGGGGCGAGGGCCCAGGGGGTCCGCAGCGGGTCGAGGAGGAGCCGGGCAGATGGCCACCACGGGTTCGGGACAGCGGGCACGGCGGGACACGCGGCCTGGCCCGGCGGGCGGGAACGCGTACGCCGGTGACGGCGAGCGCAACGAGACGCGCGCCGAGCGGATCGACCGGGAGCTCATGGAGCTGCTCAACGAGCTCCGCGTGGCGCTGCCCGGCGTGCAGTTCCTGTTCGCCTTCCTGCTCGTGGTGCCGTTCCAGCAGGCCACGGGCCGGGCGACGGACTTCCAGCGCGACCTCTACTTCGTGACCCTGGTGGCGGTCGTGGTCGCCACCGCGCTGCTCATCGCGCCGGCCGCCCAGCACCGCGCGCTGTTCCGGCAGCACGACAAGGAGGACCTGCTGCGGCGGAGCAACCGCTTCGCCTTCGCGGGGCTGTGCGTGCTGGCCGTGGCGATCGTCGCGGCGGTGGTGCTTGTCATCGACTTCCTCTTCGCCCTCCCCCAGGCGCTCATCACCGGCGGAGTGATGGCAGCGCTGCTCGGGTGGCTGTGGATCGCCAGCCCGCTGGTGCAGCGTGCCCGTGGAGGCGGCGCCGGCGAGTGAGCCAGAGGCGCCCAGGGCCGCCCTACGGGTCTCCTCCGGCACGCCCGGCGTCCCGGGGGCGGCGGCCGGTGGTGGGTGGAGGTCCGCATGAGCAGTGCCCGGGCGGCGGCCGTGGTGACCTGGGTGTGCGCCGCCGCGTTCGGGCTCCCGGTCATCCCGGTCGTCGTCGTCCTGGCTCGGAGCCAGGTCCTCCCCTCCCTGTTCGGGCTGTTCCCGGTGTACGGCGGGCCGTGGTCGTCGCGACTCGCCGCGACCGCCCTCACCTGGCTGCTCCTCACCTTTCTCGGCGTGTGCCTGCTGGTGGCCTGGACGGCGGTCATGCTGTGGAACGGCTCGCGGAAGGGTGGCGTGCTGAACCTCGCCCTGCTGGCGGTCGAGGCCGTGTTCTGGTTCGGCTTCGCCCTGCCGGGGCCCGTGGTGCTCGGCGCTCTCCGCGTGTTCCTGGTCGCCCGCGCGTGGCCGTCCCTCCACTGACCGCGGGGGTGACCCGCAGCCGGCGGCCGGGGTCCTCGACTTGTGCGCGCAAGGAGAACCCGCCTCAGAACGGGGGTGGGTCGTCCGGGTCACCGGCTGGTGGTCCGGTGTCGTCCGGCGGTGGCTCGGCTACCGGTGGTGGACGCGTGCCCGGTGGCCGGGTGGTCCTGGTGATGCCGGAGGGTGTGGTGACCGTCAGGGTGCCGTCGGGGCCCATGACGAAGCGCCAGCCGCGGGCGAAGGTCTTGAGCCGGTGGTGGCTCCGGCACAGGCAGCACAGGTTGGCGCAGTCGGTCGCTCCGCCGCAGGCGTGCGGGATGACGTGGTCGGCGTCGGCCCAGCCCACCCGCTGCCCACAGGTGGCGAACCGGCAGGCGCGGTCGCGGGTGCGCACGAACGCCTGCTGCGCGGGCGTGGGGGTGTAGCGGTCGACCGGGTCGGGCCGGTCCAGCACCGCGCATACGCAGTCCGGCTCGTCGGCGGTGTCGGGGTGATCGGCGTGCTGGTCGCAGCCGCGGGCGGCCAGGCGGCGCAGCCGGTCCAGCGTGCCGGCGGCCCGCAGGGTGCCGTCGGCGTCGGTCAGCGCCACCGTCACCGACCCGCCGTCGGGGGCGCGCACCCCGAGCGCGTCCAGTTGGGCCAGCAGCTCGCGCAGGTGCGCGGCGGTGATCGGCAGCCCGTTGACCTCCCCGGCCTCCGCCGAGCGGCCGGCCAGCGCGGCGAGGCCGGCGATGATCTGCAGGTGCGCGGTCACCGCCGGGTGGTCGGTCTGCCACGGGCGCTGCAGCAGGTCGGCGAACACCACGCAGCGCAGCTCCCCGATCGGCCGCTCATCACCGTCGGCCTTGAGCATCCCGGCGAGTGAGTCGACCAGCGCGTGGCAGGCCGCGGCGACCTCGGCGGGCAGGTCCGCGGCCAGCGTGGCCATCCCCTCCAGCGGGGAGGGGTCGACCCGCACGTCGGCGCGCCGCTTCGCCTGCTCCTTCCGCCGGCCGACGGCGTCGGCGTCCAGGTCCAGCAGCAGCGCCAGCGCCCGCTGCTTGAGCCGGCCCACCGTCAGCCCGGTGGCCGCGGGCAGCAGCGCCGCCTCGATCCGCCGGGCGATCCCCGCCGGGGCGTGCTCGAGGACATCGACCAGCGCCCGGGCGCGGGCCTCGTCCAGGGTGCCGGCGGCCAGCGCCGCCCAGGTGGCGGGCAGGCGCTCCCGGTAGGTCCAGGCCCGGTGGGCCAGGTGGTTGGCGGTGCCCCGGCCGCAGTTGAGCACCACCGCCAGCTCGGCGGTGAAGAACTCCGACACCCCGGGCAGCTCGGTGTCGGGCTGCCACGACCGGGCACCCGGCGTGCCCGGCCGCGGATCGTCGTCATCGGGCGAGTCGTCGGCCAGCCCGAGCACCAGCTCCGCCTCGTAGGCGGCGGTCATCGCCTTCAGGGCCGCGACCCGCTGCAGCTCGGCGGCCTTCTGCTCCCGCGACAGTAGCCCCACCGGGAGCCGGCGGAACGGCGCGAGCGTCGCGATCACCGCATCGAGCAGCGCCTGCTCGACCGGCGACCGGCGCTCCGCGACCTCCTCCACGACATCGAACCTACGGCGGGGGTACGACAGAAACGGAGCCCTGACCAGCAGGAACGCGACCGAGCGCGGCACAGTTCGCGTCGGCGACGTCGTCGGGGTCCTCGTGCTCCCAGAACCGCAGCACCTGCCAGCCCAGCCCGATGAGGACCGCGTCGGCGCGGCGGTCGCGGGCCACGTTGCCGGCCAGTTTGGCCGCCCACCACGCCCGGTTGGCCTTCGGCAGATGACCGCAGGCAGGGCACCCGTGCCAGAAGCACCCGTCGAGGAAGACGACCAGCCGACGGCCCTTCCACACTAGGTCACCGCGGGCCCGCGTCTGTGGGCACGGCCGCACGTCTACCCGGTAGCGGACCCCACGGGCGTGCAGCCGCCGGCGCACGGCGAGCTCGTGCCGGGTGTCGCGCCTCCCCTGCCGTCGGAAGCGCGCGGCCACCACCTCGGACGACGGCGCCGGCGCGGGACCCGGGCCTGCCGACGACACCCGGCCATGCTGCACCAACGCACCGACACCGACCGGCAGGTGAGGTTCGCCTACCCTTCCTCCCTGTGACCGCGACGGCCGACCGGACGCTCGAGGCTCCGGGAGCGCCCGCACCGCGGCGTTGGTCCCCGGTCGAGCTGGTCCCCCCGGCGGTGCTCGGCCTCCTCTGCGCGGTCCTGCTCGCCCCCGGCCACGGGCTGTGGTTCGACGAGGCCTTCACCGCCGAGGTCGCCCGCCGCCCGCTGGCCGACATCCTGCGCGCGATCGCCACGGGCGAGGGCGTGACCAACTACCTCATCGACGTCCCGCCGTCGTACAACGCGCCCTACTACCTCGTCGTGCACGCCTGGGTGTCACTGCCCGGCCTGGGCGGCGACACCTCGCTGCGGGTCCTGTCGGTGCTCGCCACCGCCGGCGGACTCGCACTCGTCACGCGCGCGGTCACCCGGCTGGCCGGGCGCGCCACCGGCGTGCTGGCCGGGCTGGTGCCCGCCTGCGCCCCGCTGCTGCTCGAGCAGGCCGTCGAGGCCCGCAGCTACGGGCTCGCGGTGCTGGCCACCGGCGGGGCGCTGCTGGGCCTGGTCCGCTGGCTGCAGGAGGGCCGCGGCCTGCTGCTGTTCGGCCTGGCCGGCGCGGGGATGGGCCTCATGCACTGGTACGCGGTCACCGTCCTCGCCGCGTTCGTCGTCGCGGCGCTGCTGCTGCGCGGACGGGCTGCCACGAGGGTCGCCCTGGTCGGCGCGCTCGCGGCGCTGCCCGTGGGAGCCTTGGTCGGCGTCAACCTGCTCAACGGCACCGGCTCGCGCAACGCCGAGCACCTGCGCGACACCGGCGGCACCCTGGCCGACCTCGCCGTCGAGGCCTGGGCCGGCGGCCGCACGCCGCTGCTGTACCTCACCGTCGGCCTGGCCGTGGTCGGCGCGCTGCGCGGCGCCGGGGTGCGCGTCGTCGGCGTCTGCTGGGTGCTGGTGCCGCTGCTGCTCCTGCTGGCCGCCGAGACCGTCCGCCCGGTGTACCTGCCGCGCTACCTGCTGACCGGGCTGATCGGCCTCGGCGTGCTGGCCGCGGCCGGCGTGACCGCGCTGCCGCGGGGCGCGCGGACGCCGGTGGCCGCGGCCCTGCTCGGCCTGTCCCTCGTGGCCGGCTCGCCGCTGGTCGTCCGCGAGCCGCGGGAGCGCTCCGACGACGCCGTGGCCCTGCTGCTGCGCGAGCAGCGGGCCGGCGAGCCGGTGGTGGCCGCCGACCAGCGGGCCGCGATGGGCCTGGACCACTTCGTCCGCACGCAGGGCCCGCGGCTGCGCCCCGACGTCGTCCTGCCGCCCGACGACGCCCCCGCCGACGCCGACCGCGTCTGGCTGGTGCGGCGGCTGGTCGACGGCGAGCCGGTGCCCACCGACGACGACGCGGTCCTCAGCGACGCCGGGCTGTCGCTGACGCGGACCTGGGACCTGCCGGCGGTGAAGACCGACCTGGTCGTGCAGCTCTGGACCCGCTGACCGCCCACGCCAGCGACCGCAGCGACTGGCGCAGCCGGGCGCGGGAGGTCCACGCCGACTCCCCCACCGGCCGCCGGTCGCGGGCGACGGGCACGCTGGTCAGCGGCACCCCGGCCAGGCCCGCGGCGAGGACGACACTGGGCGCCCGCCCCTCCAGCACCGCGGACACGACGGCGTCGCGCACCGCGGGCCCGAGCGCGAGGAAGGCGCCGGCGTCGGGCGGCAGGCCGGTGAGCGCGGCCGCGACCCGCCGGTGGAGCCCGCCGGTCAGCCGCCGCACCGGCGACTCGTAGCGGCCCCGGCGGCCGGCGAAGACCGCGCCGACGTCGCCCCGGGCCAGCCGGTCGAGCAGCACGGGCACCGCCTCGGGCGGGTCCTGCAGGTCGGCGTCGAGGCACATCCACGCGTCGGCGTCCTCGGCGGCCAGCCCGGTGGCCAGCGCCCGGTGCTGGCCGGCGTTGACCGCCAGCGCGGTGACCCGCACCCGCGGGTCGGCGGTCGCCAGCTCCCGCGCGACCGCCAGGCTGGCGTCGGGTGACGCGTCGACGACCAGCCGCAGCACCCAGTCCCGACCGTCCAGCGCCGCGGCCAGCCGGGCGTGCAGCGGCCGCAGGGTGGCCTCGTTGCCGTACACGGGGACGACGACGGCGACGCGCGGGGAGCTCACGCCGCGGCCCACGTGCGCGCCAGCCCCTCGGCCAGGTCGACCTGCGGTGTCCACCCCAGCAGCGCACGGGCCGCCCGCGGGTCACACACCCAGTCGGCGGTGTCCCAATCGCGGCCCGGGTGGGCGCCCGGTGCGGTGGCGATCGGCCGGCCGGTGACCCGCTCGGCGGTCGCGACCAGCCCGGCGACGTCCGTCTGCACCCCCGTGCCGACGTTGACCACCGCCCCGGGCGGGAGGTCGTCGGCCAGTGCCGCCCGGACGCAGGCGTCGACGACGTCGCCGACCCACACCCAGTCGCGGCAGCTCACCCCGGCCGGGAGCGGCACCGTCGCGCCGGTGCGGGCGGCGCCGAGCACCACCGGCACCAGCCGGGTCGGGTGGTCGCCGGGGCCGTAGACCTGGAAGGCCCGCAGCACCGCGGCGCGCACCCCCCGCTCGGCGGCGGCGGCCTGCAGCATCAGCGAGCCGGCCGCCTTGGTGGCGCCGAAGAAGCCGCGCGGCCGCAGCGGCGCGTCCTCCGCCAGCGGCGCCGGACCGGCCGCGTACTCGGTCGAGGAGCCGAGCCGCACGACCGCGCGGCAGCGGTCGGGCAGCGCGTCGACCAGCCAGGGGCTGGTGTTGACGGCCACGGTGGCGGCCCGCTCGGCGGCGGTGGCCTTGGCCCGCCCGGCGGCGAGGGAGAAGACGACGTCGGGATCGGCGGCGCGCACCGCCGCGGCGGCGGCGACCGGGTCGGCGAGGTCGACCTCGGCGCGGGTCAACCCGGTGACCGCCCAGCCGTCGGCCCGCAGCCGGGCCACCAGGTGCCGGCCGACGAAGCCGCCCGCCCCGGTGACCAGCGCCCGGCCGCTCACGCGGGGACGGGCACGGGCGCGGCGGCGTCCTCCACGGCGGCCACGAACGCGGCCCGCCGCCCGGCCGCGGTGAGTGGGCCGGCGGCGGCCATGACCTCCAGCGAGGCGAGCAGCCGCGGCACCTCGGTGAACGGGTCGCGCCCGGCCATGTCGGCGGTGAACGAGCGGCGGAGGAAGGTGAAGTCGGTGCCCAGCCGGACCAGCTCCGCGGCCAGCAGGTCCCCGGGCACCGGGAACCCGCCGCCGGGCAGGGTCAGCCCGCCGACGCCGAAGGGCACCGGCACCGCGGCGCGGACGGCGTCGACCGTGCCGTCGACCAACGGCCGGAACAGCTCGGTCGAGCGCCGGTCGATGCGCAGGTCGTTGAGCCCGACGTAGAGGCGCGACAGCGGCCGCGCGGCCAGCTCGGCGACCCGCTCGACGGCGTCCTGCGTCTCGACCAGGATCCCCAGCCCGCAGCGGCCGGCGACCAGGTCCAGCGCGCGGTCGACCTCCTCGGGGGTGCGCACCATGGGCAGCAGCACCTCGTCGGCCCCGGCCGCGACCGCGTCGGCGACCTCGCGCGCGGTCCACGGGCCCGCGGCGTTGACCCGGCACAGCAGCCGCCCGTCGGTCGCCGCGCGCACGCGGACGAGGTCCTCGAGGGTGTCGGCGTTGATCTGGGTGCCCTCGCCGGCCTGCCGGCGGTGCTTCCCGCGGCGCTCCCAGTCGACGACGATGCCGGCCGCGCCGGCGCTGACGACGTCCCGCCCCCAGGCGGGGTCGACGGTGAAGAGGAACAGGTCCACGAGAGGTGAGCGTAGGCACACCTAACTAACGCCCCGCACCCAGCCTCCCCGAGGTGTCTTTATCGCGACAATGGCTGCAGTCGGGCCGGGGCGCCCGGAGCCGGGAAGGGCACGGCGGGGCCGGCGACGACCACCCCCACCTCGGCGCCCTCGTCGGGCAGCGCCCCACCGTCGGTGCGCGCGCTGACCCGCAGCCCCGAGGGCAGCTCCAGCTCGATGCGGGCGTCGTGGCCGTAGAAGTCGACGCCGCGGACCCGCGCGCGGGCGCCCGTCCC
This sequence comes from Geodermatophilus sp. SYSU D00696, assembly GCF_054050235.1. Taxonomy (NCBI): domain Bacteria; kingdom Bacillati; phylum Actinomycetota; class Actinomycetes; order Geodermatophilales; family Geodermatophilaceae; genus Geodermatophilus; species Geodermatophilus sp. SYSU D00696. The sequence goes on from NZ_JBJGYY010000056.1 coordinate 11,321, forward strand.
GGCCGACAGCCGCAGCTGCTCGGGCCGCAGCAGCACCCGGACCGGGCCGTCGGGGCAGGGCCGGCCGAGCTCGAGCTCGCCCAGCTCGGAGGCGACCCGCCCGCCGGCGGCGGTGCCGTCGAGCACCACGGCCTCCCCGACGAAGGAGGCGACGTCGAGGTCGTGCGGCTGGCGGTAGAGCGTCCGCGGGTCGGCGAGCTGGGCGAGGGTGCCGCCGCGCACGACCGCCACCTGGTCGGCGGTCGACAGCGCCTCGGCCTGGTCGTGGGTGACCAGGACGGCGGTGGCGCCGGTGGCCCGCAGCGCGTCGGCGACCGCCCGGCGGGTGTCCTCCCGCAGCGCGGCGTCGAGGGAGGAGAACGGCTCGTCGAGCAGCACCAGCGAGGGCTCGGGCGCCAGCGCGCGGGCCAGCGCCACCCGCTGCTGCTGGCCGCCGGAGAGCTGGTGCGGCGCGCGGTCGGCGAGCGCGGCGTCGAGGCCGACCAGCGCCAGCAGCCCGGCGATCCGGGAGCGGTCGCGGCGCAGCCGCCGGGGCAGTCCGAAGGCGACGTTGCCCGCGACGCTCAGGTGCGGGAACAGGCCGCCCTCCTGCGGCACGAAGCCGATCCCGCGCAGGCGGGCGGGGACCGCGCGCCCGGCCCCGGCCACCACCCGGCCGCCCAGCTCGACGGTGCCGGCGTCGGGGTCGTCGAAGCCGGCGACGATGCGCAGCAGCGTCGTCTTGCCGCAGCCGGAGGGGCCCAGCAGCGCGGTGGTCGTCCCCGTCGGGACGTGCAGGTCCAGCCCGGCGAGCACCGGGGTGCGGCCGTAGGACTTGGTCAGGCCGGTGACGGTCAGCGCGCTCATGGGGTCGGACCTCGTCGGACGGTGCGGGGCAGGACGTCGCGGGACAGCAGCACCGTCGCCGGTGCGGACAGCAGCACCATCACGACGGCGTAGGGCGCGGCGGCGCCGTACTCCAGGGCGCTGCTCGCCGACCAGAACGCCGTCGCGAGCGTCTCGGTGCCCGTCGGGGCGAGCAGCAGCGTGGCGGTGAGCTCGGTGACCACCGCGAGGAACACCAGCGCGGCGCCCGCGCCGATGCCGGGGGCCAGCAGCGGGAGGGTCACCCGCACCAGCCGGGCCGGGGCCGCGACGCCGAGGGAGGCGGCGACGTCGTCGTGCACCGGCGGGGACTGCTCGACCGCCGCCCGCACGGTGACGATCGCCCGGGGCAGGAACAGGATCGCGTAGGCGGCCAGCAGCACCGGCACGGTCTGGTACAGCGCCGGCAGGAACCGGATGCCCACCGCCACCAGCGCCAGGGCGACCACGATCGCCGGCACGGCGCTGCCCAGGTAGGTGGCGCGCTCGAGCAGCGTGGCCAGCGGCCCGCGGCGGCGCACCGCGAGCCACCCGGTGGGCAGCGCCAGCGCGGTGGTCACGGCCGCGGCCGCGGCGGCCAGCGCGAGCGTGGTCCCGGTGGTGGCGGCCAGGGCCGCGCCGTCGACCCGCGCCGAGGTGCCGGTGAGGAACCACGACACCAGCGCGCCGGCCGGCACCAGCAGCGACAGCCCCACCACCGTCGCGAGCGCCAGCAGGGCCGGGGCGGTGAGCCGCCCGAGCGGCGCCGGGCGCGGCCGGCGGGCGGCGCCGGACCCGGTGCGGGCGTAGCCGCGGGTGCCGCGCAGCCGGACCTCGGCCAGCAGCAGCACCAGGCACAGCAGCACGAGGACGCCGGCGAGCATGGTGGCCGCCGGGCCGTTGAACGTGGCGCGGTACTGGTCGTAGACGGCGGTGGTGAAGGTCGGGTAGCGCAGCATCGCCAGCGCGCCGAACTCGGCGAGCACGTGCAGCGCGACCAGCAGCGTCCCGCCGAGGACGGCCACCCGCAGCTGGGGCAGCTGCACCCGCCGGAACACCGCCCAGCCCGACAGGCCCAGGCCCCGGGCGGTCTCCTCCAGCGCCGGGTCCAGCCCGCGGAAGGCGGCAACCGCGGGCAGGTAGACGAACGGCGCGTAGGACAGCGACACGACCAGCAGGGCGCCGCCGTAGGTGTCCAGGCCGGGCAGCAGCGAGATCCACGCCGAGGCGGTGACGAACGCCGGCAGGGCCAGCGGCGCCACCAGCAGCACGTGCCACACGCGGCGGCCGGGCAGCGCGCTGCGCTCGACCAGCCAGGCCGCCCCGACGCCGAGCACCGCGCACACCGCGACGCTGCCGCCGACCAGCGCGAGGGTGTTGCGCAGCAGCTCGGCCACCCGCGGCCGGAACACCAGCTCGGCCACGCCGCTCCAGCCGACCTCGACGGCGGCCACCGCGATGTGCGCCAGCGGCAGCAGCGCCAGCGCGGCGACGGCGGTGGCCAGCAGCACCGTCACCGGCGAGCGCCGGGCCCGGGACGTGCGCCGGCCCCGCGACGCCGGTGCGGTCGGGGTCGCGGCGGCCGGTCCGGCGGCGGGGCTCAGAGCAGACCCACCTCCTGCATCAGCTCGGTGACCCGCTCCTGGTCGAGGGAGGCGGGGTCGACCGGCGGCGCGCCGAGGGTCTCCAGCGGCGGCAGCGCCTCGGCGGAGGGGACCCCGGTGCCGACGGCGTACTCGAGGGCGGTGCTCTCGGCCAGCCGCTGCTGCGCCTCGGCCCCGGTCAGGTAGGCGACCAGCCGCTGCGCCTCCTCCGGCTGGTCGGACGAGGCGAGCACGCCGGCACCGGACACGCTGAGGAAGGCGCCCGGGTCCTGGGCGGAGGGGTCGCGCACCCCGAAGTAGTGCAGCCGGGCGTCGTCGCCCTTGAGCCCGCCCTCGGCCTGGTCGCGGTACCAGTAGTAGTGGTACATGACGCCGGCGTCGATCTCGCCCTCGTCGGCGGCGACCATCACCGCGGTGTTGCTCTGGTAGACGCCGGCGTTGCGCTCCAGGCCCTCCAGCCACGCCCGGGTGGCGTCCTCGCCGCGCAGCGCCAGCACCGCGGCGACGATCGCCTGGAAGTCCGCCCCGCCGGCGGCGATGCCGATGCGGCCCTCCCACGCCGGGTCGGCCAGCTCCATGATCGAGGCGGGCAGCTGGTCCTCCGCCAGCGCGGCCGGGCTGTAGACGAGCACGGTCGAGCGGGCCGCGAAGCCGGTCCAGGTGCCCGAGGAGGGCCGGAACGGCTCGCCGACCTGGTCGAGGGTCTCCTGCTCCAGCGGCGCCAGCAGGCCCTCGCGGTCGAGCACGGCGATCGACGGGCTGTTCTCGGTGAGGAAGACGTCGGCCGGCGAGGCGTCGCCCTCCTGCACGATCTGGTTGGCCAGCTCCGCGTCGTTGCCGTCGCGGAACTCCACCTCGATGCCGGTCTCCTCGGTGAAGCCCTCCAGCATCGTGCGCACGAGGCTCTCGTGCTGGGCGCTGTAGACGGTGAGCGTGTCGGCGTCGGCGGCACCGGCGCTGCCGCAGGCAGCCAGGGCCCCGGAGAGGCAGACGGCGGTCAGCGCGGCAGCGGTCGCCCGCCCGGGCCTGGTCACGGGTCCTCCAAGAGACGTGGACGGCGGTGTCGTCAGCCGCCCAGGGTAGGCACACCTAAGCAGATGCGCCGACGGCGCGGTCGGCGATGAGTCCCGCCGCCGCGGCCGGTCCTCCTGTCAGACCCGTGCGGGACCGTGCGGGCACCCGACACGGACGCAGGAGGTGGGGCACGTGACGGCGTACGTCGGCGACACCGTGCCGGCCGGGGATCGAGCAGCGGGGGACGACGACGTCCCGGCGATCGAGGCCACGGGGCTGGTCAAGCGGTTCGGCACGACGACGGCGGTGGCCGGCGTCGACCTGTGCATCCCGCAGGGCGGGGTGCACGGCTTCCTGGGTCCGAACGGGGCGGGCAAGACCACCACCATCCGGATGCTGGCCACCCTCGTCCCGCCCGACGCCGGGCGGGCGCGGGTCTTCGGCCACGACGTCGTCACCGAGGCCGACGCCGTCCGCGCGCGGGTCAGCCTCACCGGCCAGTTCGCCTCGCTCGACGAGGACCTCTCCGGCGCGGAGAACCTGCTGCTGCTCTCCCGCCTGCTCGGCTACTCGCGGGCCGCGGCTCGACAGCGCACCGACCAGCTGCTGAGCGCCTTCGGTCTCACCGAGGCGGCCGGCAGGCAGGTCAAGCAGTACTCCGGCGGCATGCGGCGGCGGATCGACATCGCCGCGAGCATCGTCGTCCGGCCCGACCTGATCTTCCTCGACGAGCCGACCACCGGCCTCGACCCGCGCAGCCGCAACCAGGTCTGGGACGTCGTCCGCGCGCTGGTCCGCGGCGGTACCACGGTGCTGCTGACCACCCAGTACCTCGACGAGGCCGACCAGCTCGCCGACCGCATCTCGGTGATCGACGCCGGCCGGGTGATCGCCGAAGGCACGCCGAGCCGGCTGAAGGCGTCGGTGGGCTCGGGCACGCTGCACGTGCGGGTGCTCGACCCGGCCCGCCGCGGCACCGCGCGCGAGCTGCTCCAGCGGGTGCTGGGCGTGCCGGTGGCCGAGGACGGCGACCCCGCGGCGCTGACCGCCCGCGTGCCCGAGGCGGGGCCGGCCGCCCGGGCGCTCACCGCACTGGAGGCGGCCGGCATCGAGCTGGCCCAGTTCGCGCTCGGCCAGCCGAGCCTCGACGAGGTGTTCCTCGCCCTGACCGGCCGGCCCGCCGAGGACGCCGGCACCCCCGCTCCCGACCCGGAGGACCGACGATGACCGCCCTCGACAGCGCTCCCGCCCGGCTCGCGGCCCCCGACACCGACGCGGTGCTGGCCGCGCTCGGGTCCGGGGAGCGCCCGCGGCCCCAGGGCCCCCTGGCCGCGTCGGCCACCTTCGGCTGGCGGACGCTGCTGCGGATCAAGCACGTCCCCGAGCAGCTGTTCGACGTCACGGTCTTCCCGGTGATGCTGACGCTGATCTTCACGTACCTCTTCGGCGGCGCCCTGGCCGGCTCGGTCGAGGCCTACGTGCAGTTCTTCCTGCCCGGGATCCTCGTGCAGAGCATCCTCATGATCACGATGTACACCGGCGTCGCGCTCAACACCGACATCGAGAAGGGCGTCTTCGACCGCATCCGCTCGCTGCCGGTCTGGCGGCCCAGCGCGCTGGTCGGGGCACTGCTCGGCGACGTCGTCCGGTTCACCCTCGCCTCGGTCGTGGTGCTCGGGCTGGGCATGGCGCTGGGGCTGCGGCCCGGTGGCGGGGCGGTGGGCCTGCTGGCCGCCGTCGGGCTGCTGCTGGTCTTCGCCTTCGCCCTCGGCTGGATCTGGACCTACCTGGCGCTGCGGCTGCGCACCCCGCAGGCGGTGATGGGCTGGTCGATGATGGTGCTGATGCCGCTGACGTTCGGCAGCAACATCTTCGTCGACCCCGCGACCATGCCCGGCTGGCTGCGGTCGGTCGTCGAGGTCAACCCGGTCAGCCACCTGGTCAGCGCGGTGCGTGGCCTGGTGCACGGCGGGGTCGCCGGCTCCGACGTGCTGTGGGTGCTGGCGTGGTCGGTCGTGCTGGTCGCCGTCCTCGGCCCGCTGACGATGCGCCGCTACCGCGACCGCGCCTGAGCCCCGCCCGGGCGGTGCGCTACAACGGGCGGGTGCCCGCCGAGTCGCCCGTCCTGCGCACCGCCCGTTTCGCCGAGCTGACCCCGTTCGAGGTCTACGCGCTGTGCCGGCTGCGGGTCGACGTCTTCGTCGTCGAGCAGCAGTGCCCCTATCCCGAGCTCGACGGCCGCGACGTCGAGCCGGCCACCCGGCACCTGTGGTTCGAGGAGGACGGCGCGGTGCTGGCCACCCTCCGGGTGCTCGACGACGGCGCCACCCGCGCCATCGGCCGGGTCGCCACCGCCGCCGGCGCCCGCGGGCAGGGGCTGGCCGCGCGGCTGGTCGAGGCCGGGATCGAGCTGTGCGCGGGGGCGCCGATCACGCTGGGCGCCCAGGCGCACCTGCAGGGCTGGTACGAGCGGTTCGGCTTCCGTCCCAGCGGCCCGGGGTACGTCGAGGACGGCATCCCGCACGTGCCGATGCGCCGCGAGCCGGCGTGAGCAGGACCGCCGGGTGACCGGTCAGGTCGCCGCCACCGGGGCGAGGTCGGCCGCGCCGAAGGCGGCGTCGAAGCGCTCGCACCAGATGACGACGCTGGTGTAGGCCGCCGCGTCGACGCCGTCGGGCACGACGTAGTTCTGGTTGCCCACGTTGCCCTTGAGCACCCCGAGGTCGACGAACTCGTCCTCGAAGGCCGCCGCGTCGCCGTCGGCGGGGTTCTGCGAGAGGTAGACGTAGAGCGTGGGCCCGTTGGAGGTCTCGAAGTCCTCCAGCCGGACGACGGTCGAGCCGTCGGGCAGCCGGACCACGCGGACGGTGCCGACCGTCTCGTGCTCCAGGGAGACGAACGTGCCGGCGGCGAGGTCGACCGGGCCGGCCGGCAGCGCGCTGCCGATCCCGCCGGTGGGGTCCGCCGCCCCGGCTGCCGCCGAGGGCAGGCCCTCGTCCACCCGGCTGTCGTAGAGGAGCTTCTGCGGCTGGAACCACACCAGGGTGACCACCCCGAGCACCACCGCGACGACCGCCGCGCCCAGCCAGATCCACGTCCTCCGTCGCATCGACACGGCGGCGGACCATAGCCGCGCCCCCCGGGTCCGGGAACCGTCCCGCGCGCGCCGTCCGGGCGTGACCGGCGGCCGGGCGGGTACCGGCCGGGCATGGCGGACGACGGGGACGTGGGCGGCTTCGCCGGAGGGCTCGGCGCGCGGCTGGCGGGCAGCGACGACGGCGTGGCGACGCTGGCGTTCGAGGTGCGCGACGAGCACCTCAACCCGGCGGGGACGCTGCACGGCGGGGTCGTCGCGACCCTGGTCGACACCGCGATGGGGCAGGCGGTGCGCACCACCACCGCCGACGGCGAGGTGCCCGCGACGAGCCAGCTGACCGTGACCTACCTGCGGCCGGGAAAGCCGGGGGGGCTGGAGGTGCGGGGCCGGGTGCGCACCCGCGGTGAGCACCTGACGATCTGCGAGGCCGACGTCGAGCAGGACGGCCGTGCGGTGGCGCACGCGGTCGCCACCTTCGCGCTGCTGGACCGCTGACCCGCGGGTGGCTCAGGTGGTGAGGAGCGGGGGCGCGGCCACGTCGACGACCAGCGCGGCTCCCTCCACGTCGTCGTCGTAGACCTCGTCGTCGTCGCCGGTGCCGCACTGGCTGACCAGCAGGATGAACGCGAACACGGCCACGAGCAGGGCGAGGAAGGTGCCGAAGAACACCGCGCGGCCCCGCCGCGGACGCGGCGGCGGCATCCCTCGGCGCGGCTCCTGGGGATCGGGCGGACGGGCGGCCTGGGACACGGCGGCGCTCCTCGTCGTCGGGGAGGGGACCACCCGGTGGCGGGACCGCCGGGAGGTGACGCGGTCGGCGCGTCCCCCGTCCCATGCCCAGCCCACCGGCGGGTACGCGTGACCGGCGCGCCCCGGGCCGGAGGGGGACGATCGCGGCATGGCCACCGCGACCTGGAACGGGACCGTCATCGCCGAGTCCGACGACATCGTCACCGTGGAGGGCAACGCCTACTTCCCGCGCGAGTCCGTGCGGGACGAGGTGCTGCGTCCCTCCGACACGCGCACCACCTGCCCGTGGAAGGGCGTGGCGTCGTACTACTCGCTGGAGGTGGACGGGCAGGTCAACCGCGACGCCGCCTGGTTCTACCCCGAGCCGAAGCCGGCGGCGGAGGAGATCACCGGACGGGTGGCCTTCTGGCGCGGCGTCGAGGTCCGCTGACCGGAGGACCTCCCTGCCCGGGGTCCTCCCTCAGCCGCCGGGGCGGTCGCCGGCCAGCGCGCGGGCGTCCGCGGCGGCCTGCGGGTCGAGGACGCCGGCGCGCTCCTGGCTGTCGATGACGCGGTGGTAGGCCGCCCAGGCCTCGGCCGGCGGGACGTCGAGCGCTTCGGCGATCTGGTCCCAGCTGGCCCCGCCGCGCAGCGCGGCGCGGAAGCCGACCAGCTGGCTGTCGTGGGCCTTGCGGGCGATGACCTCGCCGAGCGCGAGCAGCTCCAGCGACTCGGGCACGTCGAGGGAGGTGGAGTCGTCGAGCAGCGAGCTCCACGAGTCGTCGTCGCGGCCGGCGTCCGCGGTCGGGGACGTGGCCCCGGAGTCCCGCCGGCTCAGGAAGTCCAGGCGGGTGGCGGCGGTCTGGAGCGAGAACTCCTGCTCCAGCACCTCGGGTGTGATGCGCATGCCGCCACGATCCCCGGCCGCCGCGGCGGGTCAAACCCGGTGCGACCGAGGTCTCCCCGAACGGCGGACGGCCCGCACCCCGGGTGGGGTGCGGGCCGTCGACGGCGGAGCCGGGGTCAGCTGTCGACCCCGACGGCCTCCTTGGCGACCGCGGCCAGGGCGGTCTGCGCGGCGCTGACCACCTGGGACCGGTTCTTGTGGGTCTCCTCGTAGCGGATCAGCACGTTGATCTGGTGCGGGTCGCGCAGGGCCTTGGCGGCCTTGGCGGCGTCCGAGGTCGACAGCGAGTCGAAGCCCTTGACCGGCAGCTCGTCGGCGGAGACGTCGCCGAGCTCCTCGCGGGCGGCCTTGGCGGCCTCGGCGGCCTCGCGGTTGCCCTCGCGGCGGGCGATCCGCTCGGCCCGGCGCAGCGTGGCGGCGCGGCCGACGGCGAGGGTCTCGCGGACGGCGTCGGAGAGGGTCGAGGCCTTGTCGGCCACCTCGCCGAGCTCGTCCTCCACCTTCTGCCGGCGCTGCTGCGCGGTGTCGAGGGCCTCGTTCACCCGGTTGGCGACGAAGCGGTACGGGGCGAAGGCCGCCCGCGTGGCGACACCGGCGACCTGCTGGAACGGCGTCGGCTGCAGCGCGGCGGGACCGCCGAGGGCCTCCTCGGCCAGGACGACGGTCAGCCACTCGATGGTGGCCTCGTGGGCGCGGACGAGCCCCTCGGCGAGGCGCTCGACCTTGGCCAGCCCGGCCTTCTTGCCGAGCACCTTGAGGTAGGTGGCGCGGTCGTGCAGCTGGTGCTCGAGGGTGAGGTCCTGCAGCAGGGCCTCCTCGATCGGCGTGGCCTGCTCGACGGTGGCCTTGAGGACGGCCGAGAGCCGGCCCACGACCGGGGTGACGAGGTCGGGCGCGCCACCGAGCTCGCGCAGCTCGGCGGTGATCAGCCGGGTGCGCTCGGCGGCGTTGTCGGCGTTCTGGGTCAGCTCGCGGCGCACGGCGTCGGTGCGGGCCTGCGAGACCCGGGTGCGGGCGATCTGCTCCTCGGTCTGGGTGAGCAGGACCAGCGCGCGGAGCTGGTTGACGATCTTGGCGTGGTCGGTCACGACGGAGGACTCCAACGATCGGGGATGACCGGACGAGTTCTGTGTGCCCCGCTCCCCCGGGCCGCTAACTCCTGCAAGCGGATTGCTAGCGGTGAGGTGCGTCACCCCCCGGGAGGCACCCAGTCGTCGGCGATGCCCAGCCGCTCTCCCACTGCGTGCATCTCCGCCTCGAACAGCGGGCCGGCGTCGGCGAGGGCGAAGCGCAGGTGGCCGAACACCTCCATGCAGACCATCCCGTAGAGCCGCACCCAGCAGGAGAGGAACACCGACATGACGCCCAGCGGCAGCGCGACGGGCAGCTCGGTGCACCACTCCCGCAACTGCTCGCGGTAGTCGGGGTCGAGGTCGTCGTCGGCCGGCACCGGGAACGGCCGCCGCAGGTAGACCGCCGCGAACAGGGTGGCGAAGACCCCGCCGAACCGGCGCCCGGCCTCGGCCGCCGGCCCCTCGCCGTCCTCTGCCTCGGGGACGACGCCGTCGGCGGCGCTGCCGAACAGCAGGCCGAACTCCGCCGGGTGGGTGGTCGCCCAGGTGCGGAACGCCCGCGCGGTGACCAGCAACTGGGTGCCCGGCCGGGGCGGGTCGACGGCGTCGCGCGCGGCCTCCATGACGTCGCAGAGCTCGTCGTAGAGGTCGGCCACCACCCGCTCGACCAGCTCCTCGCGGCTGGCGAAGTACCGGTAGAGCGCGGGTGCGGTCAGCCCGACCTCGCGGGCGATGGCCCGCAGCGCCAGGCCGTCGACGCCGTGCTCGACCAGGACGGCGCGGGCCGCGGAGCGGATGTCGCGCAGCGTGTCGGCGCGCGCCCGCTCCCGGCGGCTCAGCGGCTGGGCCATGGCTCCTCCTCTCCGCCCGGTTGACAAGAGTGAACGGTGTATGCAGAGTTACCGCCGTTCGCTAACGCCGTTCACTATCCTACCGCGAGACAGGGAGGCGGCCGTGTTCGAGGCCCTCGGACGAGTGGTGTACCGACGACGTCGGGCCGTGCTGGCGCTCAGCGCCCTGGCCGTCGTCCTCGCCGGCGTGTGGGGCACCGGCGTGTTCGGCCGGCTCACCGGCTCCGGCTTCGAGGACCCGGCCAGCGAGAGCGCCCGGGCCGCGGAGCTGGCCGTCCGGGAGCTGGGCCGCGACAGCCCCGACGTCGTCGTCCTGTACCGCAGCGACGACCTCGTCGTCGACGACCCGGCCTACCGGGAGGCGGTCACCGCCTCCCTGGCGGGGCTGCCCGGCGGGGTGGTCGAGCGGACGACGACGTGGTTCGACACCGGCGCCGAGCCGCTGGTGAGCGAGGACCGGCGGTCGACCTACGCGGTGCTGCAGCTGGCCGGGGACGCCGACGAGCGCATCGACGCGGTCGAGGTCGTCGAGGCGGAGCTGTCCGCGCCCGGCCTGGACGTCGCGATCGGCGGCGGCACCACCGTCGAGCGGGACATCAACGAGCGGGTCGCCGCCGACATCGCGCGCGCCGAGATGATCTCGCTGCCGGTGCTCGCGGTGCTGCTCGTGGTGGTCTTCGGCAGCCTCACCGCCGCGGGCCTGCCGCTGGCCATCGGCGTCACGTCGATCCTCGGCTCGTTCGCCGCGCTGCGGGCGGCCAGCGAGTTCACCGACGTCTCGGTGTTCGCCGTCAACGTGGTGACGATCCTGGGCCTGGGCCTGGCGATCGACTACGGGCTGTTCGTGGTCAGTCGGTTCCGGGAGGAGGTGCGCCGTCAGCCGAGCGTCGAGGACGCCCTGGCCCGGACGATGGCCACGGCCGGCCGCACGGTCGCCGTCTCCGGGGTCACCGTCGCGCTGTCGCTGGCCGGCCTGCTGATCTTCCCCCAGGTCTTCCTGCGCTCGATGGGCTTCGGCGGGATGAGCGCCGTCCTGATCGCCATGCTGGCCGCGCTCACCCTGCTGCCGGCGCTGCTGGCCGTGCTCGGCCCGCGGGTCGACGCGCTCGCCGTCCCGTGGCGGCGCCGCCGCGCGGCCACGGCCGGGGCCGGCCGGGGCGGCTGGGAGCGCCTTGCCCGCGCGGTCATGCGCCGGCCGGTCGTGGTGACCGTCGCCGTCGTCGGGTTGCTGGTCGCCCTGGCGCTGCCCTTCCTGCGGGTGGAGTTCGGCGCGATCGACGAGCGGGCGCTGCCGGCCGGGACCGAGAGCCGGGTGGTGGCCGAGGCGATCGACCGGGACTTCCCCGCCTCGCCGTCCGGTCCGGTGACGGCGGTGGTCACCCTCGCCGACCCGGTCGACTCCCCTGAGGGCGCGGCGGCGCTGCAGGGCTACGTCGCGGACCTCGCCGCGGTCGACGGCGTGGAGGGCGCCACGGTGACCGGCGCGGCCGGGAGCACGGCGCGGGTGTCGCTGGCCTACACCGGCGACCCGGTCGACGCCGACGCCCGCGAGCTGGTCGCCGCGGTGCGCGACGTCCCCGCCCCGCCGGGCGGCACGGTCCTCGTGGGCGGGGAGAGCGCGGTGATGACCGACCTGCTCGACAGCCTGGCCACGCTGCTGCCGTGGATGGCCCTGCTCGTGGTGGGGACCACGCTGGTCCTGCTGTTCCTGGCCTTCGGCTCGGTGGTGCTGCCGGTCAAGGCGGTGCTGATGAACGTGCTCTCGCTCGGGGCCTCGTTCGGCGCGCTGGTGTGGATCTTCCAGGACGGCAACCTCTCCGGCGTCCTGGACTTCACCTCGACCGGCTTCATCGAGGCGACCCAGCCGATCCTCGTGCTGGCCATCGTGTTCGGCCTGTCGATGGACTACGAGGTGTTCCTGCTGTCGCGGATCCGGGAGCAGTACGACCTGACCGGCGACAACACCACCGCGGTCGCCACGGGGCTGCAGCGCACCGGCGGCATCATCACCAGCGCCGCCCTGCTGCTGCTGGTCGTGATCGGCGCGTTCTCGCTGTCGGGGATCACCTTCATCAAGATGATCGGCGTGGCGATGGCGATCGCGATCGTCGTCGACGCGACCGTCGTCCGGGTGCTGCTCGTGCCGGCGTCGATGCGGCTGCTGGGCCGGGCCAACTGGTGGGCCCCCGGGCCGTTGCGGCGGGTGTACGCCCGGTACGGCATCCGCGAGTCCGACGGCGAGGTCCCGGTCCCGCGGGAGCGGGTGCCCGAGCCGGCCGGCGTCGGCTGAGTGCGGGTCGCACCGGCTCCGCGGGACCGCCGCGGAGCCGGCGCGGCGCGTCAGCGGGCGGGTGCCGCCGGGGGCACCGGCGGGCGGCGGCGCGTCTGCAGCCGCAGCACCGGCTGGGTCAGCTGCGCCAGCGCGGCGCAGCGGGGGCACACCGGGCCGGGGTGGGTCTCGGCGGCGCAGGTGTCACAGGGCACGCGGGGTCTCCTCGGGCGGCGCGAGTCCGGCCGGACTCGGGGAGTCAGGACCCTGCCACCCGCGGCCGCTCCGCCCGCACCGGCTGGGACGGGTGGGACGAGTCGTCAGCGATCCGTCACCTGGGCGCGGGGGCGGGGGTCCAGCGGGGGCGCCGCCGGAGGACCGCCGTGGCGACCGGACGGGACGCGGGGGCGCAGGTGCAGGGCCGGCCGGCGCAGGGCTGCGAGGGACTCATCGGTGACCTCCCGGGGACGGTGGCCGCCGAGCGTGGCAGCCGTCGTCGCTCAGGGCAGGCCCGGCGCACGCGCGCGACACGAATGTCATCCGATCGACCCGCCCCGTTCCCCCGGACGGCGGGCGGGTGAGCGCGCGGTGTCGACCTGGTGCGGTCCCGGGGAGCCGGAGACCGCACCAGGTCGACGACCGGCGGGGTGGTGCTCAGGCGGCGCCGAGGGAGCGCCAGTAGGCGTTGAGCGCGCCGTTGGTCTTCACGAACCAGACGATCGGGCCGACGAGGATGAAGACACCGGGCAGGTACCAGAGCCCGGTGGCGCCGCTGACCGGCTTGGCCCGGCCGGCCCGCTCGTAGAGGGCGCCGACCTCGCTGCTGGTGACGAACGGCGAGACGAAGCCGACGAAGATCGCGATCACCAGGGCCAGGCCCCCGCCGAGGCCGTTGCCGGTGTGCCGCTTCATCTCGTCGTGGACCGCGTAGTACCAGACGAGGGCGTAGATCCCGAAGGTCACGATCGTCAGCAGGATCGCGACGCCGGTGCCGCGGACCCGCCCGATCGGGCCCGACGGCGGGAAGTGGGCCCCGGCCGGGACCGGCGGCATCGGCTGGCCGGCGTAGCCGGGGAAGGCCGGGGCCTGGCCGTAGGGCGTCTGGCCGAAGGGCTGGCCGTACGGAGCCTGGCCGTGGACGGGCTGCTGGGCGGACGCGCCCGGGTACGGAGAGGTGGTCATGGGTCCCCCGCTCGGAATGGGCCGGCGGGTCCGCCGGCGGGCAGCAAGATAGGCGCGAACGACGCCCGCCGGGGGGAGGTGAGCCGCGCCACCTCCCGACCCGGCACCCGCGGCCCCGGTCGCCACTCGCGCCCCGCGAGTGGTCGCCTGCCGTGGTGACCGGGTCCGGGTGACCACGGCAGCCGACCGGTCGGCGAGAGGTCGCCCGGCGACCTCAGCCGGCGAGCAGCGCCGCGAGCCGGTCGAGGTAGGGCACCTGCCCCTTCACCAGTCGGACCCGCGCCTCGGCGAGGTCGAACCAGGCCGCGCGGTCGACCTCGGGGAAGTGCTGCACCCGCCCCGAGCGCGGCGGCCACTCCAGCGGGAAGGTGCCGCTGACGACGGCGCCGGCGTCGAGGTCGCCCTCCGCGGCCCACACGGTGAGCACCTTGGCGCCCGCCCGCAGCTCACCCAGCGGCGTCAGCGACGTCGCGGGCACCGGGCTGCCGAGCTCCTCGGCGAACTCGCGCCGGGCGGCCGCGAGCGGGTCCTCGCCGTCGTCGTGCTCGCCCTTGGGGATCGACCAGGCGCCGGCGTCCTTGCGGGCCCAGAACGGCCCGCCCATGTGCCCGAGCAGCACCTGCGGGTCCCCGCCCGGGCCGCGCCGGTACAGCAGGATCCCCGCGCTCCGCCTTGGCACCGGGCCACCCTCGCACGGCGGTTCAGCGGCAGTCGTCCTGGTGGCCGTGCCCGTGGCCGTTGCCCTGCCCCGGCTTGGGCTCGCAGGTCTGCGCCGGGGGGGGGGGGGGGGGGGGGGGGGGGGGGGGGGGGGGGGGGGGGGGGGGGGGGGCGGGCGCGTCGCCCCGCGGGGGGGGGTCCGCACCCCGGGGGGGCGAGGCCCCC
>NZ_JBJGYY010000057.1:0-25704 GCF_054050235.1 Geodermatophilus sp. SYSU D00696
GACGGCACGCGGCACGACGGAGGAGCTGTGACAGGCAAGAGCGAACCCATTCGTCGGTGGAGCGGTGCGGGGGGCGCGGCCCCCCGCCCCCCCCCCCCCCCCCCGCCGTCGCCTACCCGTGCCGGGGCCGCCGCACCCGGGGCGGTCCAGGACCCCCGCCGGGTGCGGCCCCGAAGACCTCGCGGAAGCCCTCCCGCCAGCTGGGGTGGGCCGGCTGCCAGCCGAACTGCTGTCGGGCCCGGTCGTTGCGGGCGCCGCGCAGCTGGGTGCCGTAGTAGACCGTCTGCGGGCCGAGGTCCCGCCCGGCGACGTCGGCCGGGACCACCGCCGGCTCGGGGGCGCCGAGCAGGCCGGCGAGGTGGGGGACCCACTCCCGCATCGGCGCCGGGTCGTCGTCGACGACGTTGTAGACCCCGGGCGCGCCGCGCTCGACGGCGACGGCGGTGACCGCGGCGGCGTCGTCGACGTGCACGAAGGGGTAGCGGCCCTCGCCGTCGCCGACGACCGGCTGCCGGCCGGCGCGGACCGCCTCGGCGAAGCCCCCGCCGGGCGCGAAGCCGGTGCCGGGGCCGTAGAGGAACCCGTAGCGCAGCACCACGCCCTCGATCCCGTCGGTGCCGAGGACCGCCCGCTCCAGGGCGAGGGCGGCGGCGGTGTGTCCCCGCAGGGCGCCGGGCGCGTCGGAGTACGGCGGGGCGTCCTCGTCGAGCAGCCAGGGACCCTGGGGGGCGGTGGTGAAGCTGGCGCTCTGGGCGACGACGCGGCGGGCGCCGGCGGCTCGGGCGGCGTCGACGAGCACGGGGGTCACCTCGGCGCGCAGCCGGTTGGTGTCGGCCAGCCAGGCGCCGTAGTCGGCCGCCGGCCCGGACAGCGCGGTGAGCTGGTGGAGCACGACGTCGGGGCGCGCGGCGGTCACGGCGGCGCGCAGGGCCGGGGCGTCGAAGGCGTCCACGACGGCCGGCTCGGCACCCGCGGCGCGCAACTGCCCGGCCCGGGCGGGGGAGCGGGTGGTCGCGGTGACCCGGTGGCCGGCGGTGAGCAGCAGCGGCAGCAGCGCCCGGCCGAGCACGCCGGTGCCGCCGGCGAGGAACACCCGTGCCACGTCGATGCCTCCTCGGTGCCTCAGGTGCTGCCGGCCGGCACCGCGAGCGGGCCGCGGCACCGGTCGGCGTCCAGCGGCTGCCCGGCGGTCGCGAAGCACTCCGCGGCCTGCTCGAGCAGCCGGCGGCCGCCCTCGGGGTCCCCTTCGGCGTGCGCGAGGTGCGCCCGCGCCTCGAGGATCGCCGCCTGCCACGCGGTGCCCTGCCACAGCGCGGCCGACCGCTCGGCGGCCCGCAGGTGACCGCGCGCGGCCTCGACGTCGCCGACGTCGGCGCAGGCGATCGCCGCGGGCACCGAGACCATGACCTGGCAGAAGTGGCAGTGGTCCTCCGGTCCGACGGTGGCCTCCGCCCGCCCGACCGCCGCGTGGGCCTCCTCCGGGGACTCCGCGGCGAGGATCGCGGTGCCGTGGATGCGCTGGAGCAGGTGCATCGGGATCGGCGACCACCGGGCCAGCGGCAGGGCCTGCTGCAGCAGCCGGCGGGCGCCGGCGCGGTCGCCCTGGTGCACGCGCAGCTCGGCGAGGCGCTGCAGCGAGTGGGCCTCCCCGGCGGGGGCGCCGATCTCGGCGTGCAGGTCGGCCGCCTCCCGCAGGTCGTGCTCGGCGGTGGCCAGGTCGCCCGACAGCAGCGCCGCCTCGCCGGTGAGCGCGCAGGCGAACGCGACGGCGCGCAGGGCCCCGGCCCGCTCGGCGGTCTCGCGCAGAGCCCGCCCGAGTGCGATGACCTCGGCGTACGGGGTGGGCCCGTAGAGGAGGTACTCGGCCACGCACAGGTGGGCGTCGAAGACGGCGGTCGCGATCGCCGGGGCCTCCCGGGTCCGCTGCAGCTCGTGCCGCAGCCGGCGGAACCACTGCCCGCCGTTGTGCGCGATGAGGCCCTGCAGGGCCACCAGGTCCAGCAGGCGCCAGTCGGTCGCGGCGCCGAGCCGCCGCCGTGCCTCGTCGGCCGCGGCGCGCGCCCCCTCGAGGTCGCCCGAGAACCAGGCGAGGTTGCCGCGGGCCAGGAGGATGGCGCTGTCGGCCGCGCCGCCGTCGGGCTGCAGGCCGCTGAGCGCGTCCGTGGCGGTGTCCAGGTCGCCGTCCATGCTCGCCGCCTGCGCCAGCCGGGCGAGCAGCACCCGGCGGGCGTCTCCCTCGGCGGCCGCGACGGCCTCCCGGCAGGCCGCGACCGCGCCGCCGTCCCCGACGGCCATCAGCAGGTCGGCGCGCAGCGCCAGCATCCGGGCGCGGTCGGGCCCGGCGGCGGCCTCGCGGACCTGCTCGACGAGGTCGAGCGCGTCACGGTGGGCGCCGAGGGCGGCGCTGGTCTCCGCGGCGGTCAGCAGGTGCGGGACGGCGGCCGCGGCGTCGCCGGCGCGCACCAGGTGGGCCCCCACGCGGGCCGGCGCGGCGCCCACCGCCTGCAGCGCCGCCGCCGCGTCCCGGTGGAGCCGCTGCAGCCGGTGCGGCGGGAGGTCGGCGAGCAGCCGCTCGCGGACGCGGTCGGTGCGGAACCGGTAGCCGACGTCGGCCGGCTCGAGCAGCCCCGCCGCCAGCACGGCGTCGAGGTGGCCGAACGCCGTCTCCTCGTCGACGCCGGACAGCGCGACGAACTCGTCGGTGTCCACCGTCCCCCCGGCGACGGCGACCCGGCGCAGCACCTCCTCGGTCCCCGGCGGGCAGGCGGCCAGCAGCCGGCCGACCGGCAGCCGCCACGCGTCGCCCGTGCCGATCCCCGGGAGGAGGGCGACGACCCGGCCGGGGAGGCCGCCGGACCAGTCGTGCACCTCGCGGGCCAGCCGCTCGGCGGGTGGGGCGCCGAGGTGCGCGGCGAGCAGGGCGGCCGTGCCGGCCGGCGGGAGCGCCGGCAGCCGCAGGTCGACCGCCGGGTGCCGCCGCAGCATGCTCTCCCGCACCCGGCCCAGCCGGCTGTCGCGGGGGACGTCGTGGTGCCCGGCGACGAGCAGCACCCGCTCGGTGGGCGCGACCCGGGCGAGGTAGTGCAGCAGGCGCAGGCTGCCGTCGTCGGCCTCGTGCAGGTCGTCGACGGTGAGGACGGCGCCGCCGCCGCCCGCGGCCAGCCGGAGCAGCTCGGCGGCCGAGACGAACAGCCGCTGGTGCCCGCCCTCCCCGGACCAGGTCAGCTCGCCGCCGCGCAGCGCCCGCTCGATCTCCTGCCGGAAGGCGTCGTCGAGCCCGTCCAGCAGCGTCGGGTGCCGCCGGCAGAGGTCCGACAGCGCCTCCAGCACCGGGGCGTAGGGCCACCCACCTTCGGCGTCGGAGCTCGCCCCCGCGCCCACCCGCGCCCCCTCGGCCGCCGCACGGGCGCGGACCCAGCCGAGCACGGCCGAGGTCCCCGCGCCGGCGGCGCCGCTGACCAGGACCGTCGTCCCCCGCCCGGCCCGGGCCTCCCGCAGCGCCCCGTCCAGCCGGTCCAGGACGGCCTGCCGGCCGACCAGCCGGGGCAGGCGGGGGCCGGCGGCCGGACCCGGGGAGTCGCCCGCCAGCCGGTCGCGCAGCGCGAGGGCCTCGGCCGAGGGGCCCACCCCGAGCTCGGCGCGCAGCGCCCGGTCCAGCCGCTCGAACTGCCGCAGCGCCCCGCGCCGGTCCCCGCGGTCGGCGGCGGCCTGCACCAGCGCCAGGTGGGCCTCCTCGTCCGCCGGCTCGATCCGGAGCAGGTCCGTCCAGCGCCGGCTGGCCCGCAGCGCGTCCAGGTGGGCCTGGCGGACGGCGTCCCGGTCGGCCTCGGTCCACGGCTCGAACGGGTCGTCGGGCAGCAGTGGGCCGCCGTGCGCGGCCAGCGCGGCCTCGACGTCGGCCGCTGCGCCAGAGGCGACCGCCGCCCGGGCCAGCCGCAGGAAGCGCTCGGCGTCCACCTCGACGCCGGCGCCCGGCAGCAGGCTCACGGTGTCGCCGCGCAGCACCACCGCGGCGCGGTCCCCGAGGGCGCGCCGGGCGTAGTGCGCGGCCGTGTGCAGCCGGGGCGAGGCGTCCTCGGGGGACAGGTCCGGCCACAGCGCGTCGAGGACCCGCTCGCGGTGCAGGCTGCGCCCCGGCGCGAGGGCCAGCAGCTTCACCAGCGCGGACGCCGAGCGCCGCGTCCACGCGGCGTCGGGGACCTCGCGGCCGTCCACGGTGACCGCGAAGCGGCCCAGGAGGCTGATCTGCACGTCCACCATCGGTGGTCCGTTCCGTCGTCGTCGTCGGTGTCCGGTGCCGGCCCGGGCGGTCCCCCCGTCCGGGCCGGCCTGCGCCCGGGTCGATCAGGGAGCATCCCGCGTCGGGTGTCTCCCGCGCCAGGGTCGTCGTGCGCTCGCCACGGGCCGGCGCCTCGACGGCCGCCGGCCCGGGTGGGACGCTCGGCACGCGTCGGGCCGCCCTCCCGTGCGTCCCGACCGGCGGGACCGGCACGGCCGGCCGGCGGCACCGGCCGGCGGCATCGTCGAGGGGCTGCCGTGGACGTCGTCGAGGCCGGCGGACGGACCATCGCCTACCACCGCGCGGGGGCGGGGCCGCCCCTGCTGCTCCTGCACGGTGCCTGGAGCGACGGGCGGGAGTGGCGGCCGCAGCTCGCGGGGCTGTCGGACGAGTTCGACGTGGTCGCGTGGGACGCGCCCGGCTGCGGCGCGTCCCCCGACCCGCCGGCGGACCTGACCCTGGACGAGTACACCGACGCGGTGGCCGCGCTCGTCGGCGCGCTCGGGCTCGGCCGGGTGCACCTGTGCGGCCTGTCCGCCGGCGGCGTCCTCGCGCTCGCGGTGTGGCGACGCCATCCGGAGTCGGTCAGGTCCCTGGTGCTCGCCTCGGCCTACGCCGGGTGGCGGGGGTCGCTGCCCCGCGAGGAGGTGGAGGCCCGCCTGCGGCGGGTGCGCGCCGAGCTCGACCGCCCGCCGGCCGAGTGGGTCGACGACTACCTGCCCGGGTTCTTCGCCGGCCCCGTGCCGCAGGAGACCCTCGACCTCGTCCGCGGCGTCGTGCTCGACGTCCGCCCGGCCGGGACGCGGTCCATGCTCACGGCGTTCGCCGACGCTGACCTGCGCGACGTGCTGCCGACCGTCACCGTCCCGACGCTGCTGCTCCACGGCTCCGCGGACGTGCGGGCGCCGCGACCGGTGGCCGAGGCGCTGCACGCCGCGATCCCCGGGTCCCGGCTGGTGGTCCTCCCCGGCACCGGTCACGTCGTCAACCTCGAGGCCCCCGACGCGTTCGACGCCGAGGTGCGGCGCTTCCTCCGCACCGTGCCCTGAGGCTGCGGGGGTCCTCATGCGACGGCCGTGGCAGGAGGCCGGTCGAGGGCCAGCAGGGCGTCGATCTCGTCGCTCATCGCGGCGCTGAGCTCCCGCAGCAGCCGGCGCAGCTCCTCCTCGGTCCAGTCGTGGGCGGCGACCCGCTCGGTGACGGTGAACAGGGCGTCGGAGAGCCGGTCGCGCTGCGACTGGAACGCCGCGAGGGCGGCCGCCTCCGGCACCCGGCCGGACAGGGCGTCGGTCAGGGCGAGGGCCAGCAGCTCGGCGTCGCGGAGGGCGTCGCTCATCCCGTGGGTGCTCAGCGGGTCCTTGAAGTACCCCGCGTCGCCGACCAGCGCCCAGCCCGGGCCGCCGGCGCGGCGGAGGAACCCGGGGACGCCGCCGAAGCCGCGCAGCCGGCCCACCGGCCGCGCCGCCGCCACCCGCTCGGCGGCCGCGGGGGAGACCGCGGTCAGCAGCGCGCCGAAGCGGTCGGCCGCCGTGCCCGGCAGCTCCCGGAAGCGCTGCGCCGACGTCCCGGCGAAGACGCAGACCAGGCCGTCCTCGGTGGGGATGAGGCCGGCCGAGGCGCGGTGCCCGTAGAACCACTCGTAGCCGTCGGCGGGGAGGCCGGCGAGGTAGCCGTACACCACCCCCGAGGCGCCGCGGCCCTGCCGGTCGACGGGCGCGCCGGCCCAGCGGGCGACGGCGGAGCGGACCCCGTCGGCGCCCACGGTGATGCCGGCCGGCACCTCGAACCGGGCGCCGTCGCGGTCCTCGCCGTGCACGCCGGTGACCCGGCCCCGGGCGTCGCGGAGCAGGCCGGTGACCCGCACCCCGTGCCGGACCTCGGCCCCGGCCTCCACCGCGGCGTCGACCAGCAGCGCGTCGAGGGTCGTGCGCCGCGGGGCGTAGAGCGCGTCGACGCCGGCCGCCGGCCGCAGCGTGATGCGGGTGTCCCCGCTCAGGTGGTGGAAGGTGGTCGTGCGCACCGGCGGGACGCCCGCCGACACCAGCCGGCCGAGCAGGCCCCAGCGGTTGAGCTGCACCACGCCGGTCCGCATGAGGGCGTGGGTGGAGACGGTGTCGCTGCCGTACGCGCCGCGGTCCAGGACGAGGACGCGCAGCCCCCGCCGGGCCAGGTGCAGCGCCGTCGAGGCGCCGGCCACGCGCCCGCCGACGACCACGACGTCGTGGCGGGCGCTCACGACCGGCCCCGCAGGGGCACGCCGGCGCGGCGCCGGGCGGGACGGACGGCGTCCAGGTGCGCGGCGACCAGGGCCGCGTCGTGCCGGGAGCCGCCGACGGAGGTGCTGTTGCGGCGGGTCTGGAAGCGCTGGCCGACGGTGAACAGCCCGGGCAGCGGCGTGGTGCCGTACCGCTGCCGCACCTGCCCCGTCCCGTCCAGCGCCGCGGCGGGCAGCCAGCGGTGGTCGCAGCGGTAGCCGGTCGCCCAGACGACGGTGCCCACTCCCGCTGCGGCGAGGTCGAGCCGCGCCGGGCCGTCGTCGAGGGCGAGCGGCGCCGGAGGGTCGGGCTCGCCGACCTCGCGGTCGAGGCCGGTGGCCGCCGCGTACCCGTCGAGGCGCTGCAGCAGGCGGCGCAGCCGGTCGTCCGCGACGGCGACGGTGCCGGCGAGCGAGCGGTCGAAGGAGACGACCGCGCCGTCCGCCGCGGTGAGCCGGCCGGCCACCCGCACCCCCGCGGCGCGCACCGTCCCCAGGTCCAGGTCGGCGGCGTCGGGGCGGCCGACCAGCTGCAGGGAGGGCTCGCGGCGGGCGCGCACCGGCACCTCGTCGACGCCGCGGTCGAGCGTCCCGACCGCCTCGAGCCACCACAGGACGTCCATCCCGCGGTAGCGGCGCGGCAGCCGGGTGTGCGACCCGGTCGCGAGCACCACCTCGCGGCCGGCGCGGGCGAGCTCGTCGGCGATCTGCAGACCCGAGGCGGAGGCGCCGACGACCAGGACGCCGCCGGGCGGCAGCTGCCCGGGGTTGCGGTAGGCCGCCGCCGGGACCTGGACGACCGACCGGGACAGGCCGGCCGCGACCGCCGGGACGGCGGGCACGTCGCAGGCGCCGGTGGCGACGACGACGTTGGCGGCCCGCCAGGTGTCCCCGCCGGTGACCACCCGGAAGCCGTCGTCGGCGGCCTCCACGGCGAGGACCGGGGTGTCCTCCACGACCGGCAGCTCGAAGGCGGTCGCGTAGCGGTCCAGCAGCTCGGCGAGCTCGGCCGCCGTCATGTACCCGTCCGGGTCCGGGCCGCCGTACTCGTAGCCCGGCAGCCGGGTCATCCAGTTGGGGGTGAGCAGGCGCAGCGAGTCCCAGCGCTCGCTGCGCCACCGCTCGGCGGTCCGGCCGCGGTCGAGGACGACGTGGTCCCGTCCGCGCGCGGTCAGGTGGGCGCTCATCGCCAGCCCGGCGTGGCCGGCCCCGACCACGACGGTGTCGACGGCGTTCATGGTCCTGTCCTCCCTCGGTCGCGGCCGGCCCGGGCGGGTCAGGCGGTGGCGACGTCGACGTGCACCGGCACGCCGTTGGTGAGGACGTCGTAGACGGCCGACCGGCGGCGGGACTGCTCGACGAGCTCGCGCAGCTGCTCCTCGGGGGCGTCACCGCGGACGTCGAAGTGGACGCGGATGGCCGAGTAGCCGTTCCGGACCTCGTCGGAGGTCCCGAGGATGCCGCGCAGGTCGATGTCGCCCTCGACGGTCGAGGTCACCTCGGACAGGTCGATGCCGCGGGCCGAGGCGATGTTGACCAGGCCGGCGGTCAGGCAGGCGGCGATCGCGTGCAGCAGGAACTCGACCGGGGTGGGGCCGTTGTCCTGGCCGACGAGCACCGCGGGGTGGTCGGCGTCGCAGGTGTGCTCCTGATCGTGGGTCATCTCCTGCATCGCGCCGTAGAACCCGGAGAGGGTGCTGCGGCTGTGCGTGCCGGCGACCCAGCGGTTGTCGGCGCGGAAGCGGAAGCGGGCGATCTCCGGGGTGCCCTTCACCGCGTCGATCGTGGCGAACAGGGTCGGCACGTCCACGCCGTTGCGGGCCGGGCGGGCGGTCTCGGTGGTGGTCATGTCGGGTGTGCTCCTCGGTGTCGGGAGGCCCGGGTGGCCTCACGCCGAGGACGTTAGGAACGGCGCCTTCCACCGTCCTTCCGCGAGCAGGAGGCCGGGGAAGGTCACCGGAAGACCGGTCCCCAGCCGGGCACCTCCGCGGAGGTGCACGCCCGCCGGTCGCGGACCGGACGGACGCGGGGGCTGACCGTGCGTAGGCGCCGGGCACCGACCGTCCTGACGCGCTCGGGACGACGGCTGCGGAGGCCCGCGGCGGTCGTCGACCGCCCCCCACGGCGGTGCCGGGAGGCCACGGTGTCGGCCATGACACGGGACCGCAGCCTGCTCTGGACCGGGGCGCTGGCCGGGTACGCGGCCAGCCGGACCATGGACGCCGTCACGACCTGGTTCCACGGCCGGCAGAGCGAGGCGTCGAGGAAGCGCGAGCAGGAGATCGCCCCCGGGGGGATGCTGGTCCAGCTGGGCACACAGCTCGGCCGCGCCACGGGTCGCGACGTCGACGAGGCGACGGCGGGCCGGGTCGGGCTGGCCGTGCACCGCACGTTCGGCGTGACCTACGGGGTCATCGCGGCGGCCCTGGTGCGGCGGGGGGTGCGGCCGATGGTCGCCGGCCCGCTGGTCGGGGCCGGGGCCTTCCTGCTGGTCGACGAGGGCACGTCGCTGTCGACGATGACCGCCTACCCGCTGGTGAGCCACGTCCGCGGCGTGGTCGGCCACGCGACGGTCGGGACGGTGATCGGGGTCCTGCTCCGGCTGACCAGCCGCTCCTGAGGCGGATCCCCGGCGTCGACCGTTCCCGGCAGACCTGCGCGCGCCGGCCGTCGGGGTCCGCGCACGAGGAGACCACGTCCCGCGCGACGTCGTCCTCGTCCACCGGGGCGCCGTCCGACGGCCCCTGCCCCGGGCCCGGTCTGCAGCGGCCTCCGGGTCAGCGCCGCGGCGACACCTCGCGGAGGACCGCCGCTGCGGCCGCGGTGGCCCGGGGACCCGCGGCCGCCAGCAGGCCGGGGCGCATGCCGAAGTTGACGAAGCGCAGCCCGGGCAGCGCCGGTCGGGCGTCGAGGGCCCGGGGGACGCCGTGCCCGTCCAGGACGCCGAGGTGGCCGACGAGCGGGTCCAGGTCGGGGCGGAAGCCGGTGGCGGCGACGACGGCGTCCACCTGCTCGGTCCGTCCGCCGGCCAGGTGTGCGCCGTCCTCGCCGAGGCGCTCCACCGCCGGCACCACGGTGATCCGTCCGGCACGGAGGTCCCTGACGACGGCACGGTCGACGACGGCCGGACCGGCGTCCCCCGGCCGGCGCATCCGGGTGAACGGCCCCTCGGCGGGCACCGGCAGGCCGACGCCCCGCAGATCCCCCAGCGTCAGCCGCCGCACCTGGTTCGCCACCGCGTCGGCGCGGCGCGGCGGCAGCCTGCACAGCAGGTGGACCACCGGGTCGCCTGGCAGGCCCCCGACGGACCGGGGCAGCACGTTGGGCGGTGTCCGGACCGACAGCAGCACCCGCCGGGCTCCACCCGCGGCAAGGTCGTGGGCCACCTCCATCCCGGACGAGCCGGCGCCGACCACCAGCACGCTCCGGCCTCGGTAGGGGGTCGCGTCGACGTAGTCGGCCGAGTGCACGACCGGCGGACCCGGCGGGGTCGTCAGCTCGTCGGGCAGGACGGGCCGGGCCAGCAGGCCGGTCGCTACGACCACCTGGGTCGCGGTCACCGGCCCCGTGGTGGTGGTGACGGTCCAGCGGCCGTCGGCCCGGTCCAGCCGGAGGGCCCGGACGCCGGTGCGCAGGTCGATGCCGTGGTGGACGCGGTAGGCCGCCAGGTAGGCGACCACGTCGTCGCGCCGGGGGAAGACGGGCACCCCGTGCGGGTAGCGCAGGCCGGGCAGGGTCGACCAGGCCCGCCCGCTGTTGAGCCGCAGGGACCGGTAGCGGCTGCGCCAGGCGGCGCCGGCCGCGCTGCCTCGCTCGAGGACCACGGTGGGGACCGCACGACGGGTCAGGGCGGCCGCGACGGCCAGGCCGGTGGCCCCGCCGCCGATCACCACCACGGTCGTGCGCGTCCCGGGCCCGTCGTGCCGGTCCGGTACCGGTGGGGTCGCGGTGTCGGTGGACATGTCCCCTCCTCGCGGTCTGCCGGGGTCAGCCTCGGCGGTCGGGCGGCCGTGTTCCACCCCGCAGCCGGGGGGTCTTCGGCGCCGCCGGGTCGCCCGACGGGGGTGACAGCAGCCCCCGGCAGGTGGACCGTGGGGGGATGAGCGCGGCCCCGCCGGCGGCGCCGTCGCCGTCCGCCACCGGTGCGGTCCTGCAGGCCTGCGGCCGGGTCCAGCCGCCGTTGGCCCTGCTCGGCGACGTCGCCCGGGCCGTGCGCCGCTCGGTCCCCCATGCGGCCGCCGGGTGGCTGGTCACGGATCCTGACACGCTGCTGGGGACGGCGATCCTGGCCGACGGCGTCGACCCGGTCCTGCAGCGCCGGTTGATCGAGCACGAGTGGTGCAGCGACGACGTGAACCGCTTCGTGGCGCTGGCGCACCGGCGCCGCCCGGTGTCGCGGCTCAGCGCGGCCACGCACGGGGACCTGGGCCGCAGCGCCCGCTACCGCGCCCTCTACGCGCCGCAGGGGTTCGGGGACGAGTTGCGCGCCGTGTTCCGCGCGGGAGGGCAGTGCTGGGGTGCGGTCTGCCTCACCCGCGGTGCGGACGCGCCGCCGTTCGCCGTGGCCGACGAGGTGCTGCTGGCGCGCGTGGCCGGGCACGTGGGGGCGGCCCTGCGGACCTCGCTCGCCGTCCGGGACGCCGACCGACCGGGTGAGCCTCCGGAGGCGCCCGGGGTCGTACTCCTCGACCGAGGGGACGTCCACGCGGTCACCGGCCCGGCCGAGCGGTGGCTGGCCGAACTGCCGGTGGAGGAGCTGCCGCTGCCGAGCGTCGTCTACGCCGTCGCCGCACGGGCCCGGCAGCTGGCCGCCGGTGGGGACGCCGGCCGTCCGGCGCGCGCGCAGGTCCGCGGCCGCAGCGGAAGGCACCTCAGCGTGCACGCTGCGTGCCTGGACCCCCCGGATGGCGGTACCGAACGGGTGGCGGTGGTCCTCGAGCCCGCCCGGCGCAGCGAGGTCGCGCCGCTCATCTGCGCCCTCGCCGAGCTCACCCCCCGCGAGCGCGAGGTGACCCAGCTGCTGCTGCGTGGGGAGGCCACCGCCGACATCGCCCATGCCCTGTGGATCTCCCCACACACGCTGCGCGGGCACGTCGCATCCGTCTTCGCCAAGCTGGGGGTGCACAGCCGGCCGGAGCTGTGTGCGCTGCTTGCCGAACAGCACGAGGCCAGGCTCCTCGCCGGCCGGGACCCGGCCGAGGACGAACGCAGGTCACGAGGGGAACCGGGTCGGCTCACCGTCGGCCGCGTCGGGCTCGACGCCGACCGGTGAGGGAACGGCACCGACCGCGGCGGAGGAGCCGGGTCGCACGGCGGACGCGCCGGGGGCGAGGTCCAGCGCGGACGGCTGCAGCCGCAGGCAGATGAGGACGACGTCGTCGTGCAGCTGCTGGCCGCCGGTCAGCTGCTCCATCACCGCGTCGCACCAGGCCTGCGGGGAGGCGCCGTCGAGGCGGCCGGCGACCGACGCCAGTCGGTCCAGGCCGGCGTCGAGGTCGGCGTCGCGGCGCTCGACGAGGCCGTCGGAGTACCACAGCAGCATGGAGCCGGGCGGGACGTCGACGGTGGCCTCCGGGCGCGGCTCGCTGGCGGCGGCGAGCGGCCGGGACCGCCCGCCGGTGAGGAACTGCGCGTGGTGGTCGCTGACCAGCAGCGGCGGCGGGTGGCCCGCGCACGCGTACTGCAGCCGGCCGGTGGCGGGGTCGTACTCGCCGTAGCCGATCGTGGTGAGCCCCGCGCCCGGGATCGTCCACGACGCCCGGTCGAGCGCGTCGAGGACCGCGGCCGGGCCGTCGTGCGGCGCGGCGGCCAGGACGCTCAGCGCCGAGTGGAGCCGCCCCATCGCGGCGGCGGCGCGCAGGTCGTGGCCGACGACGTCGCCGACGGCGAACCCGACCCGGCCGCCGGACAGCGCGAACGCGTCGTACCAGTCGCCACCGATGTCGTGGTGCTCATCGGCCGGGCGGTAGCAGCCCGCGAACCCCGCCCCGGGCAGCTCGCCGGGCACGACGGGCAGGAGGGACTGCTGCAGCTGGTGGGCCACCTCCCGCTCCTCCTCGTACAGCCGCGCCCGGTGCAGCGCGGGGGCCATGAGCCCGGCGAGCGTGCGGGACATCGCGACGACGTCGTCGTCGATCGCGTGCTCGTCCGTGAACCGGAACTCCAGTGCCCCGAACGTCGTGCCGGACACCCGGGCCGGGACCGCGAGCGCGGCGGGAGCCCAGACGCGGACCGGGGCGTGGCGTCGGGCGGCGGTCGTCAGCGGTGACGGGTCGTCCAGCGGCACGTCGGTGACGCCCGGCCCGGCCGTGGTCCAGACCCGCAGCCGGGAGCCGTCCCGGTCGGCCACCCCGACGGCGCCGGAGTCGGCGAGCAGGCCGATGCCGGAGCGGACGAGCACCTCGGCGATGGCGTCGGTGGTCGCGGCGGTCCCCAGCCCGGCGGTCACGGTCTGGAGGGCCTCCACCCGGCGCCGCGCGGCGGTCTCCCGCCGGGACACCGACCGGGCGCGGTCCCGCTCGGCGATCTCCACGGCCAGCAACCAGGCGCCGAGGACGGCCACGGCGATGAACAGCTGCAGGAGGGCGGCCTCCATCCGCGGTGTGTCGCTCAGCGGTGCCCACGGGCCGCGCCCGACCACGGTCATGACGTTGGCGGTGACCGCGACCACCAGGCCGGCCTCGGTGACGACGGCGACGCCGTGCCGGACGGCCAGCCAGAAGAGCCAGGGGATCGTCAGGTACGCCAGCGGGAGGACCACCGGCCAGAAGACGGCCACCGTCACCCCGGCGGTGCCCAGCAGGAGCAGTGCGCGCCGGACCGGACCGGGGGCGCCGGGCCGGCCGCGGTCCAGCCGCCAGGTCAGCACGGCGCCGCCCACGACCAGCACCCCCAGCCCGTCGCCGGCCCAGAACGGCACCAGGCCGTCCAGCACCGTGGGCCCCTGCGAGAGGCGGATGGTCAGCGAGCCGATCACCCCGCCCACGAGCGGGCCGGCCACCACGCCGCAGGCCAGGAAGGCCCCGAGGTCGCGACGACGGCTCAGGTCCGGGTCCGGGGCGAACCGGCGGAACAGGGTGGCGCCGACGAGGGGCTCGGCGGTGTTGGCCAGCGCGAACCCCCAGGCCGCGACCGGGCCGATGCCCTGGGTCCGGTCGACGGCCACCTCGACCAGCGCGGCGGTGGCCAGGACCCACGGCCACCGCCGCCGGTCGGTGAGCACCAGGGCGGAGAAGGTCACCCCGGCCGGCAGGAACAGGACCGCACCCGTGCTCGACGACTCGAACAGCAGGAAGGACGTCAGCGACCCGGCGGCATACCCGGCGGCGACGAGCAGCACCAGCCGCCAGGGCACGGGCACGCGCGTCATCCTGACCTCCGGCGCCACGACACGGCCGGGACACCCTGCGGGGGACGGCGGTGCAGCCGGCTGTGCCGGTGCGGCTCCGGAACGGGCGGGTCACTCCCCGAGCGGCGGCTCAGCGGCGGGCGTTTCCGACCGCCGAGCCCGGGTAGGTCCGCGGTGCCACCTGCGACCGCCCCACACCGTTGCGCTGCCGACCGCCAGGCCGGCGTCGCGCGGTGCCCGCCCAGGACGACCACTGCTGACCGTAGGCGCAGTCTAGGCGTGCTGGTCGCGCGCCCACCAGGGCTGCGGAAGCTCCTCGCGGCGGCCGTCGGAGACGTCCTGCACCGACCGTCGCGGGGTCGGACGAGGAGCCCAACGGTGGCAGAGCACGATCCCGGAGCACACAGGACCGTCGCGCACGTCCCGCCGGAGCCCGGCCCCGATGCCACCGTCGATCCTGCCGGGGTCCGCGAGGAGGGCGGACCGGCCGGTGGGCCCGACGGGGCCGCACAGACAGCCCGCCGCGCCGCCGAGGCGAACGCGGCCCGGATGCGGGCGATGGTCGCCGGACTCAACGCGATCGTGTGGGAGCGCGACCCGGTGACCTGGCGCTTCCGGTTCGTCAACGCCCGGGCCGAGGAGGTGCTGGGCTACCCGGTCCGGCAGTGGCTGGACGAACCCGGCCTCTGGCAGCGGATCCTCCACCCGGACGACGCCGACGACGTGCTCGCCGCCGTGCGCGCCGCCATCGCCGACGGCGAGGACCTGTCCCTCACGTACCGGGTCCGGGCCGCCGACGGGCGGTGGGTGTGGCTGCAGCACCTGGCGCACGTCGCCCGCGACGGGAGCGGGACCGCGACCGCCCTGCACTCGGTCCTCGTGGACGTCACCGACTCGAAGCGCCGTGAGCGGGCCGCGGAGCTGCTCGCCGCGGCCGGCCGGGTGCTCGCCGGTCCCGGCAGCGTGGAGGAACGGCTCGCGACGGTCACCGGCCTGCTGGTGCCCGACCTGGCCGACTGGGCCGCGGTGTGGTTGCGCGGCGACGACGAGCGGTACCGGCCGGTGGCCGTCGCCCCCGCCGGTCTGGCGGGCCCGGTCCGCGCCCTGGGGTCGGTGCGGGTGCCCGACGAGTTCGCCGCCGAGCTCCGCAGCGGCCAGGCGTTCACCGTCCCCGAGGTCACGGATCAGCTGCTCCGCGCCGCGACGACCGACGAGTCCCAGTTCGCCGCCCTCAGCGCGCTCGGCGGCGTCAGCTGGCTCACCGCGCCACTGGTCGACGGCGGCGCCGTGGTCGGACTGCTCACCCTGACCGCGCGGGTCCCGGGCCGGTACGACCGAGCCGACGTCGCGCTCGGCGCCGACCTGGGTCAGCGCCTGGCGACGATGGTGGCCGCCGAGCGCCTGGCCGCCCGGCGACGGCAGCTGCACGAGATCACCGTGGCGCTCTCGGCAGCCGGCACGGTGGCCGAGGCGGCGGCCGCCCTCACCACCGGGCTCCGCGACGTGCTCGGCGCCTCCGCCGTCGCCGTCTGCACGCTCGGCGACGACGGGCTGCTGCACACGATCGACGTCGTCGGCGCCCCGGCCGGGCGCTGGGATCCCTACACCACCATCCGGCTGACGCCGTCGTCGCCGCTCGGCGACGCCGCGCTCACCCGCCGGCCGGTCTGGCTGCCCGACCGGGCCACCGTGATCGACCGCTATCCCGCCGTGGCCGACAGCATGTCCGGCCACACCCAGGGCGTCGCCGCGCTGCCGCTGCTCGTCGGCGACCGGCTGGTCGGTGCGCTCGCCGTCACCTTCCGGGCGCCGAGGCCCTTCGACCACGACGAGCGCGGGTTCCTGCTCGGCGTCGCCGACCAGGTGGCGGTCGCGTTCGAGCGCGCCGCACTGGCCGACGTGCGGCGGGTGATGGCCGAGACGCTGCAGCGCAGCCTGCTGCCCGGTCGGCTCCCGGTGCTGGACCGGCTGGCGGTCACCGCCCGCTACCTGCCCGCGGTGCAGGGCACCTCCGCCGGTGGGGACTGGTACGACGTCCTGCCGCTGCCCGGCGGTGCGGTCGCGGTCGCCGTCGGGGACGTCGTCGGCAACGGCGCCCCGGCTGCGGCCGTGATGGGCCAGCTGCGCAGCGCGTTGGCCGGCCTGCTGCTCGCGGGACTCCCACCCGCGCGGGCGCTGGACGTCCTGGACCGCTTCGCCGGCCACGTCGCCGGGGCGCGGGTGAGCACCGTCGCCTGCCTGCGGCTGGAGCCGGACACCGGCCGGCTCGCCTACAGCTGCGCCGGTCACCCCCCGCCGCTGCTGGCCGACGGCGGCGGGGTCACCGGCCGCTCCGACTACCTCGACGGTGGGCTGGGCCCGGCGCTGGGCCTGCCGCCCTCCGGACCCCGCCGGGAGGCGACCCGCACCCTGTCGCCGGGAGCGACGCTGGTGCTCTACACCGACGGGCTGGTCGAGCGGCGCGGCGCCACTCTCGACGACGGGCTCGACCGGCTCGCAGCCGCCGTCACCGCCCGGCGGTCGGATCCGCTGCCGGCACTCGTCGACGGCGTCCTCGGTGACCTCGTCGACGGGAACGGCAGCAACGACGACGTCGCGGTCGTCGCGGTCCGGCTCCTGCCCGCGCCGCTGCGGCTGGACCTGCCCGCGGAGCCCGTGCGGCTGGCGCAGGTGCGCCGGGCGGTGCGGCGCTGGGCCCTCGACGCGCGCCTGCCCGCCGGTGCGGTCGAGGACCTCCTGCTGACCGTCGGCGAGGCGACCGGGAACGCCGCCGAGCACGCCTACCGCGACGCGGACGGCCCCGGCCGGGTCGTCGTCGAGCTCGGCCTCGACGGCGCCGGCGCCGGCGTCGCGGTCTCGGTCGCCGACACCGGCACCTGGCGCCGGCCCCCGGCCGACCCCGGCTCCCGCGGCCGCGGACTGCAGATCGTCTCCGTCCTCGCCGACGACGTGGACCTCTCCGCCGGGCCCGCCGGCACCACGCTCCGGTTCCGGGTCCCCCTCGCTCCGCGACCGGAGGCACCCCGCCGCCGGGCCGCCGTGGAGGAGGTCCGCGTGGTGCAGCGGCCCGACGAGCAGCCGGCCGCGATGGAGGTCACCGACGTCCAGGGCCGCCGGTGCCTCGCGCTGGCCGGGGACCTGGACCTCGCCGGGACCCGCGCGATCCGGGAGCGCCTCCTGGCCGAACTGGCCGACTCCCGCCCGGTCACCGTCGACCTCACCCGGCTGGGCTGGATCACCAGTGTCGGCGCCGGACTGCTGCTCGAGGTCGCCGACCGCGCCGGGATCCACGGCGACCTGGACTTCCTGCTCCCGGCGACCGGACCGGCCCGGCGGATGCTCGACCTCACGGGACTCGCCCCGGCGCTCCGGACCGGAGCGGCCGGCCCGCGGCCGCACCGACCGCGGCCCGCCGGCCAGGGGAGGGTCAGCGCACGCGGGGTCCGGCCGCCGGGCGGGGCGCGGTGATGACCGTCCAGCGCGCCCGCTCGGCCTCCAGGCGGGCCCGCCTGGCCGCGCTCCGGAACCGGCGCGCGACGTCGGTCCGACCGGCCGAGTCCGCCTGTCCGGCCAGCGTCTCGAGGGTCCTGGCGGCCTCGGCCGCCGTCTCGGCGAGGTCCTCGGCCAGGCGGACGGCCCGCTCGGTGGCCCGGTCGACCCGGTCGGTCCGGAGCAGCTCGAGGTAGGGCACCCGCGCCCAGACGACCTTGCCGTCGTCCTCGGCGACCCAGCCGTGCGCGCCGCACACCCGTGCCACCAGGGACAGACCCGTGCCGCCGTGCGCGGGGTCCCGCCCGATCGCCGGGACCGGCGGCAGGTCGGTGGCGGTGTCGCTCACGGCCACCAGCCAGCCGAGCCGCGGCGCGGTGACCGTGACACCCACCGGCGGGCGGCCGTGCCGCAGCGCGTTGGACACCAGTTCCTCGGTCACCAGCAGCAGCCGCTCGCCGCCGTCGCACCCCGCCGGCAGCCCGCCGTCGTCGATGGCCGAGCGCAGGCGGCGGCGCAGACCGGCCAGCGCCGCAGGGGTGTCCGGCTGCTCGGGCCACGTCGCCGGCCGGCCGGGCCAGGGTGCCGGAGGTGGGCGCCGCGCCCACACGCTCGTCCCCGCCCGCGCCACACCCCCGGTGCCGAGTGGCGGTCGCTGGTCGTCCACGGGAAGGCCCCTCGGCTCGAGCCGGACGGCGGTCGTCGCGGGAGGAGGGAGTCCTCCCGGCGCCCGGAGCCGCCTGCTCGGCCCTGGTCGACCGGACCAGTCTGGCACCAGGACGCGGCCGCGCGTCTCCGTCGGGCGTCCGCGGGGACCCACTCGCGCCGCTGCCCGCCGCTCGGCGGCACTTCCGGAACGTCAGCGGACACGTTGACGTCCGCTGAGCCGAGCCCTAGCAACACGAGAGGCTGTCCGACGCCGTGGCGAGGGAGCGTCCCCTCGGGATCGGGGGGCGAGGCATGACGGTCAAGGTCCTCCGGGCGGGCGAGGGCGAGCTGCTCGGCCCGCCTGACGGTGCACGCGACCGGTTCCTCCTCGCCGCGGCCGAGACCGACGGTCGCCTCTCGCTCGTCGAGCACCACGCCCCCGCGGGCACGCTGATCGCACCACTGCACCGTCATCGTCGCGAGGACGAGTTCAGCCTCGTGCTCGAGGGCCGCATGGGTGCGGTCTCGGACGGCGAGGAGGTGGTCGCGGAGGTCGGCGACCTGGTGTGGAAGCCGCGCGGTGCCTGGCACACGTTCTGGAACGCGGGCGACCGGCCGGTGCGGGTCCTCGAGGTGATCTCGCCGGGCGGGCTCGAGGAACTGTTCGACGTGCTCGACCGGCTCGACGCGTTCCCGGACCCGGAGGAGCTGGCCCGACTGGCCGAACCGTACGAGGTGGACCTCGACCTCGAGGGCACGCTGGAGGTCCTCGAGCGGCACGGACTCCGCTTCTGACCGCGAGGTCGGCCGGGAGCGCCAGCAGCAGACCCGGCAGGTCGGTGACCACGAGCAGCAGTGCACCGCCCGACCGGAGCAGGTGGCAGCGTCCGCGGTGAGGTCCTCGGTGGTGTGGTCGATGACCCGCTCCGCACCGAGGGAGACCACCAGCTCCCGGAAGCACCCGGGGCACGGGGACGGTCGGTGACCCGTGGGCGCGGGCACGCCGAGGGCGGGCCATCCAGGCAGCTCATCCCGGACGGGTGACGGCCGGTGACGAGGGTGCCCCGATGCTTGCCGAGGGCATCGGCGCCCTGGGGCCACGCCGGACGGTCCACCCGACCGGTCCGACGACGAGGCTCGCCGGGGAGCCGGGTCCTCCGAGCAGACCCGCCGGCGAGAGGAAGACGGTGGTGCGATGGACCGCCCGGTCGACCCACGCCGGCACGGCGAGCCGGAGAGCTACACGTGGCCGCTGCTCGCCATCGTCGCGGTCATCCTGCCGCAGGCGCTGATACCCCCGGGGGATCGGATCGGGCC
Organism: Geodermatophilus sp. SYSU D00696; assembly: GCF_054050235.1. NCBI lineage: Bacteria > Bacillati > Actinomycetota > Actinomycetes > Geodermatophilales > Geodermatophilaceae > Geodermatophilus > Geodermatophilus sp. SYSU D00696. The sequence goes on from NZ_JBJGYY010000057.1 coordinate 19,336, forward strand.
ACCGCTGGTCGTCCCGGCCGTGGAGGGCATCGCGCTGTTGGTGCTGCTCGGCATCGCGGCGAGACCCGGTCCGGTTCCCCGCAGCGCCCGCTCGGTCGTGCTCGCACTGTTCGGGATCCTCGTGCTGGCGAACGCCGTCGCGGCCGTACGGCTGACGACCCTCGTGCTCGGGAACGGCGAGGTCGACGGTGTCCCGCTCACCGTCGGTCGGCTGCTCGTCGCGGCCGTCCTGGTCCTGGTGGTCAACGTGGTCACGTTCGCGCTGCTCTACTGGCAGCTGGACGGGGGTGGGCCGGCCGGTCGCGTCGCGGAGCCGCCACCCTTCCCCGACTTCCAGTTCCCGCAGACGGGGACACAGGGCCTGGCAGCGCCGGGGTGGAGACCACGGTTCGGGGACCACCTGTACCTGGCGTTCACCAACCTGGTCGCCTTCAGCCCGACCGACACGCTGCCGCTGACCCTCCGGGCCAAGGGCCTCATGGCGCTGCAGTCGTTGATCTCCCTGGGCGTCCTCGTGGTCGTCCTCGCCCGGGTGGTCAACATCCTGCCGGCCTGAGCCTGCCGTCCCGTCGGGTTCCCCCGTCGGGACGGGTCACGGGCACCGCCGGGTCCCCGGGCCACCCGCGGGGGATGAGGTCCGGTCCGGCCGTCGCTCCCATCCTGGACACCCGCACCCCGGGACCGAGGGAGGGAGCGATGGGCGCCGCACCCGACGACGGCGGCGACACGCGGGCCACCGCCACCCAGCCCCCTGCTCCGCGGGACGCCCCGGACCACATCGCCCCGCCCGCCTCAGGGGACGACGCTCGCGCGCTCCGTCGCCGGTCGATGCTGGAGTTCGTGGCCGTCGTCGTCCTGTCGACGACGACCATCCTCACCGCCTGGTCGGCCTTCCAGGCCAGCAAGTGGGGTGGGGCCATGTCGATCGCCTTCAGTCAGGCGTCGTCGTCCCGGATCGAGGCGGCGCGTCTCGACGAAGCGGGGGACGTGCGCATCTCCAACCACATCGGGTTGTGGACGCAGTGGGCCGCGGCCGTGGGGGCCGGTGAGGTGCCGGTGGCCGACTTCCTCGTCGAGCGGTTCCCGGAGCCGCTCGCGACCGCGCACCGGGACTGGCTCGCGGCGGGGGGCGCTGCGGAGGGAGCTCCCGGCTCACCGTTCGAGATGGCGTCGTACGTCCTGCCCGAGAAGGTCGAGGCCGGCGCCGCGGACGCGCGCGCGGACGAGCGGTTCGACACCGCCCTGGCGAACAACCAGCGCAGCGACAACTACACGATCCTCACGGTGCTGTTCGCCGCCGTGCTGTTCTTCACGGCGATGTCCGCCCGGGTGAGGTCGCTCGCCTCCCAGTACGTGCTGCTGGGCTCGGCTGTCGCGCTCGGCGTGGTCGGTGTGGCCCTCCTCGTCTCGTTCCCCAAGCTGGTGTGACGGCGGGACTCGGCGCAGCACCGGGGACCGGCTGCCGCGGGAGCAGGCCCCGACCCCGTCGACCGCGTTCCGCGGCAGGTCCACCCCCGCGGCGAGGGCCGGTGTCCGGGCGCCCGAGGCGACCGGGGGCGCTCGTGGCCTGCTCCCCCGCGGTGGGCGATGCAGCCGCACGGGCCGACTCCCAGCCGTCGACGGCCCGACGCCGCATCCGCATGCGAGCGGGCGGAGCGGGGTAGACCCCGGCCGAGTGCGCACGACATGCGGTCAGCCCAGCCGTCGGCGTGACGGACGGCAGGGGGTCACGTGGCTCGACGGTCACCGGATGCGCGGGCGGCGGAGATCGCCGCGGCGCTGGCGCCCTACGGCTGGCGGGACCTCACCGCACGGATGCTGGCCCGGCAGGTCGTCGGCGCCGTGGACCGGCACGCGGTCACGCACTTCCTCGCCGGCTTGTCCGGGACGCGCATCGGGCCGGCCGGACCGGTGGAGCCCGCCGACCGCGGCGACGAGCGGGTCGACGTCCTGGTGCGGTTCCTCGGGGCCCGGCACTGGCGCGGGCTGTCCCTGGACCGGGTGTGCGTCGATCTGGTGCGGGTGCTGGAGGGGTGGCAGGCCGAGCGCGACGCCTCCCCCCGGAGTGCGCGCGGCCCCCTGGGCGAGCGCTGACCCCGGCCGCATCGCCGGGGCCGGCGCTTCCCGGGGAGCGGTTCACTGGCGCGCCATCGCCATGCGCACCTCGCTCTCGCTGTCCTCGATCAGGTCGCCCGATACGTCGATGGTCACGCCGTGCAGGGAGCCGGTGAACCGGAACGGCGACGGGTACTCCGGGGTCACGGGCGAGCCCGGGTTGGCGCCGCAGGTGAGCGCGCCGGGGTTGATGATGAACGGCGTCGTGACCGGGGCGTCCGCGTCGGCCACCAGCTGCCGGTCGACGTAGAGCTGGAGCCGCCCGGGTGCGCCGCGCCCGTGCGGCAGGTCCGGCTCACCCGTGGGCTCGAACTCGAAGCGGAGCTCGTGCGCGCCGGACGGCACCGGCTCGGGGGACGAGACGCGGTGGAAGCTGCGCCCGACGTAGTTGTGGACGTAGTGCAACCGGCCGTCCTGCACGAAGAAGGAGTAGCCGCCGGCCGCGGTGCCCTGGGAGAGCAGGACGCCCTCCGCGCCGCCCTCCGGGATCTCGACGCGGGCCGTGATGCTGTGCGGCCGGTTGAGCACCCGCGGACCGGCGAAGAACGGGACGGACTGGGTGTTCGGGATGTAGGTGTAGCGGCTCCGGGCCGGGGCGGCCTGGGGCTTCTCGGCGATCAGGCGCTGCAGGGCACTGCCGTCGATCGGCATGACGCCGTACTTCCCCGCCTCGACGTACCAGGTCGCGATGAGGGCGATGAGCCGGTCGCGGTTCGCCGCCGCGACGTCGTCGTTCTCCGCGAAGTCCTCGTCGACGTGGTACAGCTCCCAGCCCCGGCTGTCGAGCTCCGAGAGCCGTTCGGCGGAGATGGGCTCCCCGAACGGGATGCCCGCCTCGGCGAACGAGGGGCCCGGCCAGGGGCAGACGGCGCGCCAGCCGTCGTGGTAGACGGCCCGGTGCCCGAGCATCTCGAAGTACTGGGTGTGGTGGTCGCTCGGGGCAGCGGCGTCGTCGAAGCTCTTGGCGAAGCTGACGCCGTGGAGTGGTGCCTGCGTCACCCCGCGGATCGTGGCCGGCGGCTCGATGCCCAGCACGTCGAGGACGGTCGGCACCATGTCGATGATGTGCGCGTACTGCGTCCGGACCTCGCCCCGGGCCTCGATGCCCGCTGGCCAGGAGACGATGAACGGGTCGGAGGCACCGCCCCGGTAGGTCTCCCGCTTCCACCGCCGGAAGGGCGTGTTGCCGGCCCACGTCCAGCCCCAGGGGTAGTGGTTGAAGGTCCGGGGGCCGCCGATCTCGTCGATGAGCGCGAGGCTGTCCTCGAGGGACTCCTGGGCGTTGTTGAAGAACTGGGCCTCGTTGGTGGTGCCGGTGGGGCCACCCTCGGCGCTGGCGCCGTTGTCGGAGACCACCATGACGATGGTGTTGTCGAGGTCTCCCCGCTCTCGGAGGAAGTCGAGCAGCCGCCCGATCTGGGCGTCGGTGTGGCTGAGGAAGCCCGCGTACACCTCCATGAAGCGGCTGAACAGCCGGCGCGCGGGTGCGGGGAGCGAGTCCCACTCGGGGACGTCCGGGTCGTGCCGGGAGAGCACCGTCCCCGGCGGGACGATCCCCATCTCCTGCTGGGCGGCGAAGACCTGCTCCCGGTAGGCGTCCCACCCGTCGTCGAAACGGCCGGCGTACCGGTCCGCCCACTCCTTGGCCACGTGGTGGGGAGCGTGCCCGGCTCCGAAGCACAGGTGCAGGTAGAAGGGCTTGCCTGGATCGACCTGCCGGGAGTCGGCGATGAACTGGATCGACCGGTCGACCAGGTCCGCGCTGAGGTGGTAGCCCTCTGCCGGTGTGGCCGGCGGCTCCACCTGGTGGTTGTCGTAGACGAGGTCCGGATACCACTGGCTGGTGTCACCTCCGAGGAAGCCGTAGAAGCGCTCGAACCCGCGGGCCAGCGGCCAGCGGTCGTAGGGCCCCGCCGCGGTCTCGTGGGCGCTCGGCGTCAGGTGCCACTTGCCGACCATGAAGGTGTTGTAGCCGTGTGCCAGCAGCATCTCGGAGAGGAAGCCGTTCTCGAACGGGATGATGCCGTTGTAGCCGGGGTAGCCCGAGGCCAGCTCGGTGATCGCCGCCATGCCGTTGCTGTGGTGGTTGCGCCCGGTCACGATGCAGGATCGGCTGGGCGAGCACAGCGCCGTCGTGTGCATGTTGCTGTACCGCAGCCCGCTCGCCGCGAGCCCATCGAGGTTCGGCGTCGAGATGGGGCTGCCGTAGCAGCCGAGCTGTCCGAAACCGACGTCGTCCAGCACGATCACCAGCACGTTCGGCGTTCCGGGGACGGCCCGCACGGGCTGCGGCCACGCGGGACTGGACTCATCGGTGGTCCGGCCGATGACGCCGGGGAAGGTGGTCCCGGCCGGGTACTCGTGCAGTGCCATGGTGGACTCCGGTCTCCTGGGGCAGTCGGTGCAGCCACACCACCAGCCCGGCCCTCCGCGCGCGCCGCCCAGACAGGATGAGTCGCGGTGTCGCGGCGCCCCGGGGACGTGTGCCGCCGGGTGCCATCCGGGTCCGGCCGCCGTCTGGCAGGCGGCGTCCGCCACCGGTGCCCCTCGCGTCGCGCGTCCCACGGCTCCCCGCACGCCGGGTGCACGGCGCAGCCGCCCGGGGCGGTGGTACCGCGACGCGGCTGCGCCGGACAGGAGGCGGCGCGGGACTGCCGTCGCCGGCGCGGGCGCGCGGTCCCTCATCCGCGCCGGCGTGGCGTGCTCGCGCCGGCCGCCTCCGGGACCGGCGACCGTGGGTCGACGGCGGGCGTGGGTCCCGCCGGGCCCTCCCGCAGTGCCGGGTCGACCGCGAGGGCGGCGGCGTGCCACGCGCCATAGGCGCGGGCGGCCCAGGCGGCGCTCGCGCCGTGCAGCACGACGCTGAGTCCGACGGTGAGCGCGACGACGTCCACGACGAGGTCCGCCGCCGGCGGGCCGTCCTCGAGCAGCAGCAGCGCGAAGACGATCGACGCGAGCCCCCGGGGCCCGAACCAGCCGACGTAGAGCACGGTGGGCAGCCGCAGGCGGCTGCCGGCGAGCGCTGCCGCCACCGGCAGCATCCGCACCACGGTCAGGCTCAGGACCGCGTACAGCGCCGTCCGCCAGTCGGTCGCGGACAGTGCCGGGCCGAGCAGGACGGCGCCGAACAGGAAGAAGCTCAGGGACGCGAGCACGTCGCCCACCTGCCGGGCGAACCCGATCACGCTCGCCGGGCCGTCGGGAGCCGCGACCGGGCGAGGGGCCGAACGGCGCCAGACGACGCCGAAGACCAGACCCGTCACCCAGGCGGTGATGAAGCCGCTGCCGTCCAGCGACACGGTGACGCAGTAGCCGAGGACGGCGAAGCCGAGCGCCGGCACCTGGCGCCAGTCCTCGTCCACCCAGCCCCGCGTCGTGCACCAGGCCAGCAGCCGCGCGCCCAGCCAGCCGACCGCGATGCCGACCGCGGTGCTGACCCCGAGGGCGAGGGCGAACACCTCGACCGCCCGGGCGCCGCCGGTGTCGCCCGTCGCCGCGGCCAGCAGCACGACGAAGAACGGCAACGCGATCCCGTCGTTCAGCCCGCTCTCGACGTTGAGCCCCTGCCGGACCGTCGCCGGGACGCGGGGGTCGGCGATCGCGGGCTGCCCGAGGGCCGCGTCCGTCGGCGCGAGGACCACGGCGAGGAGTGCGAGCTCCGCCCACGAGAGGCCGGGGAGGAGCCGCCATGCGCCGATCGCCCCCAGGGCCATGGTCAGCGGCAGCCCGAGTGCCAGCAGGCGCAGCGGGAGGGAGTCGTCGCGCCGCAGCACCGACCACCGCACGGTGCTCGCGTCGGTGAACAGGACCGCCACCAGCGCCATCTCGAGGAGGAGCGTCACCGCCTCCGAGTCGCGGGCGAGGTCGACGAGGTCCAGGCCGACCGGACCGCAGGCCAGCCCGGCCGCGACCAGGACGATGGGCCCCGACACCGGCGTCGGGGCGAGTCGCCGCGACGTCAGGGCCACGGCGCCGACGGACACCGCGGCGGCGGCCGCCGCCCATGCACTCACGGCCCGGTCGCCACGCCTGCGAGCGCGGTGCCGACGTCGCCGGGCCCACGTCCGCGCGTCGTGCCGCCTGCTCGTCCGGAGCCGTCCACCCGGCCAGGGGGGGGGGGGGGGGGGGGGGGGGGCGGCGGCGGGGGCGGGGTGGGGGGGGGGGGGGGGGGGGGGGGCGGGGGGGGGGGGGGGGGGGGCGGGGGGGTGGGTGGTGGCGCGGCGGGGGGGGCGCCCGGGGGCGGCGGGGGGCGGG
>NZ_JBJGYY010000058.1:0-22146 GCF_054050235.1 Geodermatophilus sp. SYSU D00696
CCAAAAATACAGCCAAGGAGTTCTTCACACCCCCCCCCCACCCCGCCCCCCGCCCCCCCCCCGCCCCCCCCCCCCCCCCCCCCCCCCCCCCCCCCCCCCCCCCCGGGTCCCGCGGGCCCCGCGTCGGACAGCGTCGTCCGGGGCGGGGCCCGTGTCCGTCCGCACACGGAACGCAAGCGGTCCGCCTGCCCGCCGTGCCGCCGTCGGTTAGCGTGGAGTGAACCCGCGTCCCCCTGACGACAGGTCCCCCTCCTTTGCTCAGTCCCTACCTGCACGTGCTGCGCACGCCGCACGCGCTGCCCATGGTGCTCGCCGCCTTCGTCGGGCGGCTCCCGCTGTCGATGGTGGGCCTGGGGTGCGTCCTCCTGGTGGCGTCCGAGACCGGCTCGTACGGGCTGGGCGGCACGGTGGCGGCGGCCGGCGCGGTCACCACCGCCCTGGCCGGCCCGCTGCTGGGGCGGCTGGCCGACACCTTCGGCCAGCGCCGCGTGCTCGTCCCGGTCGTGCTCGTCTTCGCCGCCGCGGGGGCGGCGTTCCTGGCCGCGGTCAAGGACGACTGGCCGCGCTGGACGCTCTTCGCCACCGCGGGCGTCGCGGGCGCGTGCATCCCGCCGGTCGCCTCGATGATCCGCGTGCGCTGGACCCACCTGCTGCGCGGCACCAAGCGGCTGCCCGCCGCGCTGGCCATGGAGTCGGTGGTCGACGAGCTGGTCTTCATCGTCGGGCCGGTGCTGGTCACCTTCCTGTCCACCACCGGGCACGCCACCTCCGGCGTGGTCACCGCGTTCACCCTCGCCGTCGTGGGCGCGCTGCTGTTCGCCGCCCAGCGCCGGACCGAACCCCCGCCGCACGGCCACGAGGCGCGCCGCGGGCCCTCGGCGATCCGCACGCCCGGCCTGCGCGTGCTGTTCGTCGTCGGCGCCGCCATCGGCTCGGTCCTCGGCACGCTGGAGATCGCGCTGGTCGCCTTCGCCGACGAGGCCGACGCCATGGGCCTGTCGGGTGTGCTCATCGCGGGGCTGGCGGTGGGCTCGATGGTCAGCGGCATCGGCTGGGGCGCCGTGCACTGGCACCACCCGCTGCGGCACCGGCTGCTGGTCGTCCTGCTGGTGCTCACCGTGCTCACCGTGCCGCTGGTCGTCGTCGACAGCGTCTGGGTGATGATCCCGTTCGTGGTGGTCGCCGGCATCGCGGTGTCGCCGTCGCTGATCAGCTCGTTCACCCTCGCCGAGATCATCGTCCCGCGGACCGCCGTCACCGAGGCCTTCACCTGGATCGGCACCGCGCTCGGGCTGGGGGTCGCCGTCGGCACGTCGATCGCCGGGAAGATCGTCGACACCGCCGGGGCCAACGCGGCCTTCCTCGTGGCGACGGTGTCGGCCGGGCTGGCCGCCGTCGTCGTGCTGGTGGCCCAGCGGCTGCTGCACGTGCCCGCCGAGAACATCGCCGAGCCGGTCCTCGCCGGTGAGGTGACCGGCTGAGCCGGTGACCCGCCCCCGGCCGGCGGCCGGCGGCGGCCGCGTCCTCGGCGTCGCACCGGAGCGGCTGGGCCGGTGGCTCGACGGCGTCGCCGCGCGGCACGGGCCCTTCGTCGAGGTGACCGGGGACGACGACGGCGCCGTGGCCGTCACCTGCCAGGACGGCACCACGCTGACCCTGCGCGCACCGTTCGCGTGGACGCCGACACCGGCGCTGCTGACCTCGTTCACCGCCGCCGCCCGGCAGCCCCGGCGCGCCGCCGTCCTGCTCGTGCGCCGGGGCCGGTGGGCGACCGGCGTCTTCGACGGCGCCGACCTCGTGGTCTCCAAGGTCGACACGCGGCTGGTGCAGGGGCGCAGCGCGGCCGGCGGCTGGAGCCAGCAGCGCTTCGCCCGCCGCCGGACCCACCAGGCCGACGCGGTGGTCGGCGCCGCCGCCGGGACCGCCGCCCGCGTGCTGCTGCCGCACACCGCCGGCCTCGAGGCCCTGTTCACCGGGGGCGACCGGCCGATGGTCGACGCCGTCCTCGCCGACCCGCGGCTGGCCGCGCTGGCGGCGCTGCGCCGCGACCCCGCGCTGGAGGTCGGCGAGCCGACGCGCGCGGTGCTCGAGGCGACCCCCGCCCAGTTCCGGGCGGTCCGCGTCCACCTCGTCGAGCCCGGTGACCGTCCGGGAGGGGATCGGACCGCCGGGTCACGAGCGTGACGCGGGCCACCGCGAGGCGTAGCGTCCAACGACCGTGTCCGCCCCACCGACCGGCACGAGCCCTCCCGCACCCCCCGTTCCCGACCCCGTCCTGGCCGCCGAGCGCGCCCACCTGGCCCGCGCCGCCGACTGCCTGACCGGGATGCGCGCCGCCGCCTCCGCCGTCGTCGACGCCGGGGTGGACGCCTGGGCCTCCGAGCGGCTGGGCGCCGCCCGCGCCGACCGGCTGCGCGCCCTGGCCGCCGACCCGGGCGTGCCGCCGTTCTTCGGCCGCACCGACACCGGCGCCCCCGACGGCACGACCGAGACCTTCCACATCGGCCGTCGGCACGTGCGCGACGCCGCGGGCTGGCCGGTGGTCATCGACTGGCGGGCCCCGATGAGCCGCCCGTTCTACCGGGCCACCGCCGCCGACCCGCAGGGCCTGGTGCGCCGCCGCCGCTTCGGCTTCTCCGGCGGGGAGCTGACGAGCTACGAGGACGAGCTGCTCGGCGCCGGCCAGGAGGGCGACTCGGCGCTGCTGCGGCAGGAGATCGAGCGCCCGCGCAGCGGACCCATGCGCGACATCGTGGCCACCATCCAGCCCGAGCAGGACGAGATCGTGCGCGCCCCGCTGGCCGAGTCGGTGTGTGTGCAGGGCGCGCCCGGCACCGGCAAGACCGCGGTCGGCCTGCACCGGGCGGCCTACCTGCTCTACACGCACGGCGGCCAGCTGGCGCGCACCGGCGTCCTGGTCGTCGGGCCGAACCGGGCGTTCCTGCGCTACATCGAGCAGGTGCTGCCCACCCTCGGCGAGGTCGACGTCGACCAGACGACGGTCGCCGAGCTGACGGCGCGTGTGCCGGTGCGGGCGCAGGACGCCCCGGAGGTCGCCGTCCTCAAGGGCGACACCCGCTTGGCGCAGGTGCTCGAGCGGGCGCTGTGGGGCTCCATCGCCAAGCCCGCCGACGACGTCCTCGTCCCGCTGGCCGGCCGCCGGTACCGGGTCCCGGTCGAGCGGCTCAAGCGCCACGTCGACGACCTGCGCCGGCGCGGCCGCCTGGCCGACGACCAGCAGCGGCTGCACCACGCCGCCGGGCGCGAGCGGCTGGCGCTGCTGCTGGCCGAGGAGGCCCGCCGGCAGAACGAGGAGGCCGGCGGCAGCCCCTCCGACGGGGAGGTCCGCCGCGCCGCCCGCAGCGCCGGGGTCCGCGCGTTCTGCGACACCGTCTGGCCCGCCCGCGACGCCGCCGCGCTCGTGGCGGAGCTCCTCTCCGACCCCGCCGTCCTCGCCCGCGCCGCCCGCGGCGTGCTGACCGACGACGAGCAGGCCCTGCTGCTGCGCCCGGCCGCCCGCTCGGTCCGCGCGACCCCGTGGACCGCCGCCGACGCCGTCCTGGTCGACGAGGCCGCGGGGCTGGTCGAGCGCACCGCCGGCTACGGGCACGTGGTCGTCGACGAGGCGCAGGACCTCACCCCCATGCAGTGCCGGGCGATCGCGCGCCGGCTGGCCGCCGGGTCGCTCACCGTGCTCGGCGACCTCGCGCAGGCCACCGGCCCCGGGTCGCCGGCGGACTGGGCGCCGACCCTCGCCGGCCTGGGCCGGCCGCAGACCGCCGTCCGGCCGCTCACCCGGGGCTACCGGGTGCCCGGTGAGGTGCTCGACTACGCCAACCGGCTGCTGCCGGTCATCGCCCCCGGCCTGCGCCCGGCCACCGCGGTGCGCCGGGACCCGGGCTCGCTGGAGGTCCGGCCGGTCGCCGACCTCGCCGGGCCGCTGGCCGAGGTCGTCGCCGCGCTGGCCGCCGCGCCGGGGTCGGTCGGCGTGGTCTGCGCCGACGCCGCGGTCGCCGGGGTGGCGCGGTCGCTGGCCGACGCCGGCCTGCCCGCCGAGGTGCTCGCCGACGACGGCTCGGCGGCCGGGCGGGTCGCCGTCGTCCCCGCGACGCTGGCCAAGGGGCTGGAGTTCGACGCCGTCGTCGTCGCCGACCCGGCCGCGATCGTGGCGGCCGAGCCGCGGGGGCTCAACCGGCTCTACGTGGTGCTGACCCGCGCGGTGAGCACGCTGGTGGTCCTGCACCGCGACGACCTGCCGGTGCCGCTGGCCGTCGAGCCCTAGCGCGTCGCCGCGGGCCACACCGGCGCGGGTGGTTGTGGTCGGCGGTGATCTCTGTTCCAGTGATCGGCCGAGGAGGGAGCCCATGGACCGGCCCAGTCCGGCTGGGACGCTGCTGCGTCTGGCCGCCACCGTCGTGGTCGCCGGGGCGCTGGTGGCGGGTCTGCTCCTCCCGTGGATCGGCGGCCCGGCGGTCGCCGCCCAGCGCTCCACCGGCCTGCTGGGCGACCTGCCCACCGAGTTCACCGTCGACACGCCGCCGGGCAACACCGTGCTGCTGGCCGCGAACGGCGAGCCGATCACGTACTTCTACGACGAGAACCGCCAGCCGGTGGCCTCCGAGCAGATCGCCGAGGTCATGAAGCAGGCGATGATCGCCATCGAGGACGCGCGGTTCCACGAGCACAACGGGCTCGACGTGCAGGGCACGGTGCGCGCGCTGGCCACCAACATCGTCGCCGGCGGGGTGGCCGAGGGCGGCTCCACGCTCACCCAGCAACTGGTGAAGCAGACCCTGCTGCAGGCCGCCGACACCCCGGAGGAGCGGGTGTCGGCCACCGAGCAGACCGTCGGCCGCAAGGTGCGCGAGGCACGCCTGGCCCTGGCGATCGAGGACCTCTACACCAAGGACGAGATCCTCACCCGCTACCTCAACACCGTCTACTTCGGCTCCAACGCCTACGGCGTGCAGCCCGCCGCCCGCGCCCTGTTCGGCGTCGACGCCTCCGCGCTGACGCTGCCGCAGGCCGCGCTGCTGGCCGGCCTGGTGCAGAGCCCCACCGAGGACGACCCGTTCGTCGACCCCGAGGCCGCCACCGCGCGGCGCGACGAGGTCCTCTCGCGGATGGCCGAGCAGGGCATGGTCACCGCCGCCGAGGCCGCCGCCGCGCAGGCCGAGCCCGTGGGCCTCGCGCCGGGGCCGCCGCCGCGCCGGGGCTGCGTCGAGGCCAGCGTCGGGCCGTTCGTCTGCGACTTCGTCCAGCGGTACCTCATCCAGGAGCTGGGGCTGACCCAGGAGCAGCTGGACAACGGCGGCTACGTCGTCCAGACGACGCTGGACCCGGACCTGCAGCGCTCCGGTGACGCCGCGGTGCTGCGGACCGTGCCGCTGGAGGACTCGCTGGCCGGCATGTTCACCGCCGTCGAGCCCGGCACCGGCCACCTGCTGGCGATGAGCGTCAACCGCACGTTCGGCTACGACCGGTCCGACCCGACGCAGGAGTCGTTCAACCTCAACACCTGGCCCAGCCAGGGCTCAGGCTCGACGTACAAGGTCTTCGTGGCCGCCGCGGCGCTGGCCCGGGGATACTCCTCCACCTACACGCTCACCGCCGCCGACCCCTACGTCTCCCGCGTGTACTCCGGCCCCTGTCAGGGCCGCGACACCGACGGCCGGTACTGCGTGCGCAACGCCGGGTCGGGCTACCGCCCGACGCTGGACCTGACCACCGCGCTCTACCAGTCCTCCAACACCTACTTCCTCGCGCTCGAGGACGCCCTCGGCAGCGTCGAGGAGCCGGTGCGGATGGCCGAGGCCGCGGGCCTGTTCCAGTTCAGCCCGCCGGAGCTGCCGCAGCAGATCATCGACGAGAACCGCGGCTCGTTCACCTTCGGCGCCGAGGCCACCAGCCCGCTCGCCCTGGCCAGCGCCTACTCGACGTTCGCGGCCGGCGGCACGCAGTGCGACGTCGTCCCGGTGACCGCCGTGCTCGACGCCGCCGGGCAGCCGGCCCGGGGTGCCGACGGCGAGCCGCTGCCGGTGGGCGACCGGTGCACGCCCGAGGCCATCCCTCCGGGCGTGGCCACCACGATGAACCAGATCCTCCGCAAGGACGTCGAGCCGGGGTACCGCGGGCAGACCGGGTCGCGCGCCTACGTCCGCGGGCACCAGATCGCCGGCAAGACCGGGACCTCGCAGGACAACTACTCGGTGGCCTTCGTCGGCTACACGCCCGAGATCACCGCGAGCGTCATGGTGCTCAACCCCAAGGAGAACGAGGACGTCGGCGGCTTCGGTGGCGGCAAGGGCGCCACGATCTGGCGGGATGCGATGGAGCCGATCCTCACCGCCCGGGGCAGCGGTGAGTTCCCGCCGGCCGACGAGACGGTGGAGCACGGCAACACCCGGCCGGTGCCCGGCTGCTCGGGCGCGCGCAGCTGCGAGCGGGTCCTCGCCGAGGCCGGCTTCACGCCGCAGACGCTGCGGGTCGACAGCGACGAGCCGGCCGGCGCCTTCCTCGGGACCAGCCCGCCCCGGGGTGCCCGGGCGGTGCCCGGCCAGGTCGTGTCGATCCTGGTGAGCAACGGCAGCGACTACGTCGAGCCGGCTCCCGAGCCGGTCGCCCCCGACCCCGCGCCCGCCCCCGATCCCGAGCCGCCCGCCCCGGCGCCGGAGCCCGCTCCGGAACCCCCGCCCGGGCCCCCGCCGCCGGAACCGGCTCCGGAACCGGCTCCGGAACCCCCGCCCGGACCCCCGCTGCCCGGCACCGTGCCGGAGGATCCGGCCGGGGCGCTGCCGGCCCCGGGGGAGGGCGCGCCCCCGGCGCCCGCGGCGCCGCCACCCCCGGCGCCCGCGGAGCCGGCACCCGCGCCGGCCGAGGGGGCGCCCTGGAGCCCGGGGTAGTGGGCGCCGGCCCGACGCCGGGCGAGCCGCTCGTCGAGCGACTGGGTGAGCAGCCACCCGGCCAGCAGCACCAGGTGCAGCAGGAACAGCCACAGCCCGACGGCGACCACCGCCCCGACGACGACCAGGCCGCCGAACGGGGCGCCGAGGTCCAGCGGCAGGGACAGGAACAGGACGAAGCCCTGCAGGAACCCCGACAGGCAGGCCGCGGTGAACAGCGCCCCGCTGGTGAGCGCCGTCCAGCGGAAGCGCCCGCCGGACACCACGCCGTAGCCCCACAGCAGCGGCACCGTGAGGACGAACAGCACCGAGTAGTAGCCGACGGCGAGGCGGCCGACCACCGCCCCGACGCCGTCCTCGCGGGCCAGGTCGGCCATCACCCGGGCCGCGAGCAGCAGCGGGTACAGCAGCAGCGGTGAGACGACCACCAGCGGCAGGCTCAGCAGGCGGCCGCGCCAGCCGGTCAGGCTCTCCCGGCGGGGGCTGAACCGCAGCAGCGCCCGGCGCAGCCCCTCGCCGTAGAACGTCAGCGGCACCAGCGCCAGCACGAAGCCCAGGAGGTCCAGGCGGGTGCCGGCGTCGACCAGGCGCTCGACCGCCTCCGGGGCGCCCAGCGGGGTGGGCAGCAGCTCGGTCAGCCGGGCGGCGAGCGCGCGCACCTCGTCGGCCGAGGTCGCCAGCGCGGTCAGCCGCACCGCGACCAGCAGCAGCGGCACCACCGCGATGCCGGCGTAGAAGGTCAGTCCCGCCGCGATCAGGGCGAGGTCGCGCCCGCGGAGCAGCTGCTGGGCGCCGGCCAGCAGGCCCCTCGTCTCGGTTCGTAGGCGGGCTGCGGTCCACCTGCGTTCCGGAGTCACCCGCCCATGCCACCAGCCCCCGCGACCGGGCGCCCGTCGGGGGGCCGGTGGACGGTCAGTCCTCGGAGGTGTCGTCGGTGGTGGGCGCGTCGTTGCCGGGGTTGGGGCCGGTCTCCTGGCACGCGGCGTCGTTCTCGTTGCTGGCGTTCTCGCCGCTCGCGTCGCAGTTGGTGGGCCCGCGGGAGAAGTCGGTGTTGTCGCCGCAGGCGGTCAGGGAGCCGAACAGCGCGAGCACGACCAGCGGCCGGGTCAGGCGCATCCGGGTGGAGGTGGACATGCCTGACTCCTACACGCCCCGGAGCCCGGCCAAACCGCCAGGGGCAGGCAGTCCGGTGACCGGGCGACCACGGAATGTCACCGATGTGATTACATCGGGGTGATTGTCACGCGTCCGTCACGACCCTTACTCTGTGTGCGTCCAACGGGGCGCTCCGTCACTGACCTGGGTGACACCCCGAGGACGCCGTCGAGCCGGTCGCCCCGCGGGGCGCCGGGCCGGGGACCCACCGCAGTCCTGGGGTGCAGCGCGTGTCCGCACGCGCCGGGCGAGTCCACGCCCGAACCCGTCAGCTAACCCGGTAGGCGGCCTGGGAAGAGGAGAACCGCCACGTGGCGTCCCTGCGCACGTCTGTCCTCGGCACGCCCGTGACCGGCCGCCCGGCCCGCCGCCGGCAGGGTCGCCGCGCCGCCCTCGTCCTCGCCGGGGCCGTGGGGCTCGGCGTGGGGGTCGGGGTGGTCCCCTCGTCCGCCCTGGCCGAGGAGCCCACGACGGCGGCCGAGGCCGCACAGCTCGTGGCCGCCCGCGGGCACGAGCTCGAGGTCGTCACCGAGCAGTTCAACGAGGCCCGCGAGGTGCTCGCCGCGCAGCAGGCCGCGGCCGAGACCGCCGCCGCCTCCCTCGCCCAGGCCCAGGCCGCCGTCGGCACCGCCCGCGAGCAGGTCGTCGGCATCGCCCGCTCCGCCTACACCGGCAACGGCATGGGTTCGCTGCAGGCGCTCCTGACCAGCGAGGACGCCGACGAGTTCGTCAACCGCGTCAGCCTCCTGCACGGCGTCGCCGGCTACCAGGGCGAGCTGCTCGGCCAGGCGGTCGCGGCGACCGACACCGCCACCGCCGCCCAGGCCGCCGCCACCGATGCCGCCGTCGAGGCGCAGCGCCAGTACGACGCCGTCGCTGCCCAGCAGGCCGACCTCGAGGACCAGATCGCCGCCTACCAGGCCGACTTCGCCCGGCTGACCGCCGAGGAGCAGCGCGCCGCGCTCGAGGCCGCCGCGGCCGCTCACGCCGCCGAGGACGAGCGGGCCAGCCGCGACGACGAGCGCGAGGAGCCCGCCGCGGCGCAGCCCGCCGAGGAGGCGCCGGCAGCGGCGGCCGCGCCGGCCAGCGGCGTCGCCGGCACCGTCGTGGCCACCGCCATGGCGCAGCGGGGCGACCCCTACGTGTGGGCCGCCGCCGGCCCGGACTCCTTCGACTGCTCGGGCCTGACCCAGTACGCCTTCAAGGCCGCCGGGATCAGCCTCCCGCACTCGAGCCGGATGCAGTCGCAGATGGGCACCGCGGTCTCCCGGGCCGACCTGCAGCCCGGTGACCTGGTGTTCTTCTACAGCCCGGTCAGCCACGTGGGCATCTACATCGGCAACGGCCAGATGGTGCACGCGCCCACCTCGGGCGACGTCGTCAAGGTGGCCGGCGTCGACTCGATGGGCGGCTACGCCGGCGCCCGCCGCATCGGCTGAGGAAGGGCCACCCTCCTCCCCGGGAGGGTGGCCGTTCCGGCACGTTGCCGGGGTCACACCCGGTCCGGGACCTCCGGCGGAGCCTGCCGCGTTGCTCCCTGCGGAGCCGCCGCCGATCCGTGAGGACCGCATCCCCGTGAACCCCCGCACCGTCGCCACCGCCTTCCGCGTCGTCGCCGTCGCCGAGGCGCTGTCCTGGGTGGGCCTGCTGGCCGGGATGTACGTGAAGTACGTGCCGGAGACCTCCGAGGTCGGCGTGCAGGTGTTCGGCCCGGTCCACGGCGCGGTGTTCGTCGCCTACGTCGTCGTGGCGCTGGTCGCGGCCCGGGTGCTCCGCTGGTCCCCGGGGACGACGCTGCTGGCGCTCGCCGCCTCGATCCCGCCGCTGGTCACCGTCGTCTTCGAGCGCTGGGCCGGCCGCACGGGGAGGCTGGCGGTCCCCGCGCGGGCCTGACCTACGGTTCCGGGCATGCCGACCGTGCTGCCCGCCACCGCCCGCACCCTGCTGGCCCGCACCGCCCGGGTGCAGCGCGACGGCCGCGCGCCGAGCCTGGTGGCCGGCGTCGTACGGGACGGCGGCCTGGCGTGGTCGGCCGGCCGCGGCGACGTCGCCGAGCCGCACACCGACGTCCAGTACCGGCTCGGCTCGATCAGCAAGACGGTCACCGCGGTCGCCGTCCTGCGGCTGCGCGACGAGGGCCGGCTCGGCCTCGACGACCCGCTCGACCGGCACCTGCCCGGCACCCCGCTGGGCGACCGCTCGATCGGGCAGCTGCTGTCGCACCTGGCCGGCGCGTCCGCCGAGAGCCCCGGCGGCTGGTGGGAGCGGGTGCCCGGCGGGTCCCTGGCCGACCTGGCGCTCGGCGGGGACGACGTCGTCCTGGGCGAGGCCCGGCGCTTCCACTACTCCAACCTCGGCTTCGGCCTGCTCGGCGAGCTCGTGGCCCGGCTGCGCGGGCGGGCATGGGACGACGTCGTCACCGCCGAGGTGCTCGGGCCGCTGGGCATGACCCGGACGACGCCACGCCCGTCCGGCCGCGCCGCGCAGGGCTGGGCCGTGCACCCGTGGGCCGACGTCGCGCTGCCCGAGCCCGAGCACCACGCCGGCGTGATGGCCGCCGCGGGTCAGCTGTGGGCGACCCTCGCCGACCTCGCCCGGTTCGCCGCGTTCCTGCTCGGCGACACCGGCGACGTGCTGTCCCCGGCCACCCTGGAGGAGATGGCGGTGCCGGCCGGCGTCGACCCGTCGTCCCCGGCCTGGTCGGCGTACGGGCTCGGGCTGCAGGTGCTGCGGGTCGACGGCCGCACGCTGACCGGGCACGGCGGCTCGATGCCGGGCTTCCTCGCCGGGGTGTTCGTCGACCGCGAGGAGGGCACCGGCGGGGTCTCCCTGGCCAACACCACCAGCGGCCTGGACGCGCTGCTGCCCGGGCTGCTCGCCGACCTGCGCGCCGCCGAGCCGCGGGTGGTCGACCCCTGGCGCCCGTCGGAGCCGCCGGTACCGCTCGAGCAGCTCGGCGTCTGGTACTGGGGCCCGGCGCCGCACGCCCTGCGGGCGGTGGCCGGCGGACTGCTGCACCTGGGGCCGCTGCCGGGACGGGCCGGACGGGCCAGCCGCTTCCGCCGGGGCGACGACGGCCGGTGGGTCGGGCTGGACGGCTACTACGCCGGGGAGACGCTGCGGATCGCCCCCGACCACCTCGACCTGGGCACGTTCGTCTTCACCCGGCAGCCCTACGACCCCGCGGCCCCCGTCCCCGGCGGCGTCGACCCCCGCGGCTGGACGGTGCCCTGAACCGTCGAGATCACGTGATCTCGACGGGCATCGTGCACACGGTCAGGGCCGGTCGAAGGCGTCCATCGTGGTCTTGACGACGGCGCCG
Organism: Geodermatophilus sp. SYSU D00696; assembly: GCF_054050235.1. Taxonomy (NCBI): domain Bacteria; kingdom Bacillati; phylum Actinomycetota; class Actinomycetes; order Geodermatophilales; family Geodermatophilaceae; genus Geodermatophilus; species Geodermatophilus sp. SYSU D00696. The sequence goes on from NZ_JBJGYY010000058.1 coordinate 11,380, forward strand.
TAGGCCAGGTGCGGCACGAGGTCGCTGACCCAGTCGGTGGCCGACCACGTGCGGGGGTCGGTGACGCCCAGCGCCGTCATGGGCCCGTTCGCGGCCACCAGCACGCCGAGGGTGGTCAGCAGCGTGCCCACCAGCGGCTGTGACCGGAACCCCGACGCCCGCGCCAGCCCGGTCAGCACGCCGACGCCGACGCCGGCGACCAGGCCGGTGATCGGCCCGAGGCCCTGGAGCCGGTTCTGCCGGTGCTCCTCGTCGCCGGGGATCGGCACGTGCGCCTTCTCGGCGAGCCGCTCCACCGTCTGCTCGGGCGTGGAGCTCGTGCCGCGGCCGCGGACGGTCATGTCCAGGTAGGTGACGGCGTTCAGCGCGGTGGACCCGGCCGCCCCCGCCGCCGCGCCGCGCAGCGCCCAGCCCAGCGTGCTGATGCCCCGCCTGCCCTTGCCGAAGGTCCCCACCGGGGTGCGCCTTGCCATGGCTCCGCCGGTACCCGGGCGCGCGACCTGCGCAAACAGCGCACCATGGGCGGGTGGACGACGCCGGCCCGGCCCTCGAGCGCGCCATCGACGCGCTGCTCGACGCCCGCGCAGCGGGGGCCACGATCTGCCCGTCGGAGGCGGCCCGCGCCGTCGACCCGGAGGGCTGGCGGGCGCTCATGCCGCAGGCGCGCGCGGCCGCGGGCCGGCTGGCCGCACGCGGCGCGGTCGAGGTGACCCAGCGCGGCGCGGTGGTCGACGTCGGCACCGCGCGCGGGCCGGTGCGGATCCGGCGGGTCAGCCGCTGACCGGCAGCGGCCGGGACAGGAAGGCGGCGAGCAGCCGGGCGGTGCGGTCGACCGTGCCGGCGTGGAGCACCTCGTAGCCGTGGGTGCTCAGCGTGGGCAGGCTCAGCAGGGCCGCCCGCGCCGTCTGGCCCGACGCCTGCGCCTGGGAGGCGTCGGAGTCGAAGGACTGCCACACCGCCGTCTGCGGGTCCAGGCCGAGCTCGGTGCCGACGTCGACCAGCGCGTCGGCGACGGCCCGGTCGTAGACGACGGCGTCGTCGGCGTAGGCCACCACCGGCCCGCCGTCCAGGGTGACCTGGTACTCGGGCTCCGCGGGGCCGACGTCGAGGGCGAGGGTGAGGTCGCCGGGCAGCGTCCGGGCGGCGTGGGAGGCGCCGATCCCGCCCATCTCCTCGTTGGTGGTGGCCACCAGGTACACGTCGCCGTGCGGGCGCCCGCGCAGCAGCCGCGCCGCCCCGACCAGCGCGGTCAGCGCGGCCCGGTCGTCGAGGAAGTACGAGCCGACGTGGTCGCCGAACCGGGTCAGCCCGCGCCGGTCGGCGTGCACGCAGACCCGCGTCCCCGGGTGCACCCCGGCGGCGGTGAGGTCCTCGGCCGGGCAGCCGGTGAAGACGTACACGTGCGACCAGTCCATCGCCTTGTCGCCCTGGTCGGGCTTGGTCTGCCAGATCCGCTGGCTCTCGGCGGTCGTGTGCTCCGAGCCGAGCGTGAGGACGCCGGTGAGCGTCCGGTGCCGGCCGAGGACGGCGACCGGGCCGAGGCCGAAGTTGCCCGGGTACATGACGCCCAGCGAGGTCACCCGCAGCGTGCCGTCGGGCTCGACCCGCTTGACCATCATCGACAGCTCGTCGAGGTGGGCCACGACCCGGACGGCGGGGGCGGACCGGTCCGTCCCGTGCAGGAGCGCCACGAGGTTCCCGGCGGCGTCGACGGTCACCTCGTCGGCCAGCGGCTCGAGCTCCCGGCGGACGACGTCGCGCACCGCCTCCTCGTGCCCGCCGGGGCCGTACGTGCGCAGCAGTTCGTCGAGCAGGTCGGGCAGCGGGGTGGGCGCCTCGGAGGTCACCCCGGACCCCTACCCGGACGGCGGGCGCTCTCCCGCCGCGCGCTCGAGCAGCGGGTCGACCCGGTGCTCGACGTAGCGGCGCAGCGCCAGGGCGGTGTCGGTGCGCTCCACCCCGGGCAGCGCGAGCACCTGCTCGGTCAGCCGCCAGAGGTCGTCGGCGTCGACGGCGACCACCCGCACCAGCAGGTCGGCCGCCCCCGACAGTGCCGTCACCTCCAGCACCTCGGGCATCGCGGCGAGCGCGGCCGCGACCTCCTCGAGACCGCGCTGCACGACCTGCACCGTCACGTAGGCGCCCAGCCGGTAGCCGAGGGCCTCCGGGCGCACGCGGGAGGCGAAGGGGGCGAGCAGCCCGCCGGACTCCAGCCGGGCCAGCCGCGCCTGGACGGTGTTGCGGGCCAGCCCGAGCTGCTGGGACAGCGCCAGCACCGTGGCCCGCGGGTCGGCGTCCAGCGCCTGCACGAGCCGTGCGTCGGTGGCGTCGAGGCGCTCGGGGCCGGCGGGCACGGTGGCAGTCTGACACGTCCGGAGGACGCGGGGCACGCATCCTGCTCAGTGCACCGTCGCGGGCTTGCGCATCGCGCCTCCGGGGTGGTGTGCTCCTCCGCGGCGTGGGACGTGTCACGATGTGTGAGTGGAGCCACAACCCCGGCGCCACAGGACGTCCAGCACCGCGACCGGCCGGCGACCCCGGCAGCCGCGGACGACGGCGAGGAGCAGCGCGTGAGCGTGTCGAGCGCGACCACCGAGATGGTCGACCCCGTACCCGGGGCGGCCGCGCCCCACCTGCCGCAGCAGCCCGACCTGGTGCAGCTGCTCACCCCCGAGGGCGAGCGCGTCGAGCACCCCGACTACCCGCTCGACGTCTCCGCCGACGAGCTGCGCGGGCTCTACCGCGACCTCGTGCTGGTCCGGCGGTGGGACGTCGAGGCCACCGCGCTGCAGCGCCAGGGCGAGCTGGGCATCTGGGCCTCGCTGCTGGGCCAGGAGGCCGCGCAGATCGGCGCCGGCCGGGCGATGGCCCGCGACGACATGGCCTTCCCGACCTACCGCGAGCACGGCGTCGCCTGGACCCGCGGGGTCGACCCGCTGCACGTCATCAGCCTCTTCCGCGGCGTGGACAACGGCGGCTGGGACCCAGTGGCGACCGGCTTCAACCTCTACACCGTCGTCATCGGCGCGCAGTGCCTGCACGCCACCGGCTACGCCATGGGCCTGCAGCGCGACGGCGCCGAGACCGCGACGCTGGCCTTCCTCGGCGACGGCGCGACCAGCCAGGGCGAGGTCAACGAGGCGCTGATCTGGGCGGCCAGCTTCTCCGCGCCGGTCGTCTTCTTCTGCCAGAACAACCAGTACGCGATCAGCGTGCCGCTGGAGCGGCAGACCCGGATCCCGCTGTACCAGCGCGCGGCCGGGTTCGGCTTCCCCGGCGTGCGGGTCGACGGCAACGACGTCCTCGCCGTGCTCGCCGTGACCCGGGCGGCGCTGACCGCCGCCCGCGAGGGCCAGGGCCCGACGTTCATCGAGGCCTTCACCTACCGGATGGGCGCGCACACCACCTCCGACGACCCCACCCGCTACCGGCTGGCCAGCGAGCTGGAGGAGTGGAAGCTGCGCGACCCGATCGCGCGCCTGAAGGCCTACGTCTCGCGCACCGGCGTCGCCGACGCCGGGTTCTTCGACGCCGTCGAGGCCGAGGCCGACGAGCTGGCGGCGCGGATCCGCTCGGGCACCACCGAGATGGCCGACCCGCCCGGGACGGCGATGTTCGACCAGGTCTACGCCGAGCAGACGCCGCTCGTCGCCGCGCAGCAGGCGGAGTTCGAGGCCTACCAGGCGTCCTTCGAGGAGGGCGGGCACTGATGTCCGAGACGCTGACCATCGGCAAGGCCCTCAACCTGGGCCTGCGCCGCGCCATGGAGGACGACGCCAAGGTCGTGCTCATGGGGGAGGACATCGGCCGCCTCGGCGGGGTCTTCCGGATCACCGACGGCCTGCAGAAGGACTTCGGCGAGGACCGCGTCGTCGACACCCCGCTGGCCGAGGCCGGCATCCTCGGCACCGCCGTCGGGCTGGCCATGCGCGGCTACCGGCCGGTCTGCGAGATCCAGTTCGACGGGTTCGTCTTCCCGGCCTACAACCAGATCGTCACGCAGGTCGCCAAGATCCACGCCCGCTCGCGCGGCCGGCTGCCCATGCCGATCGTCATCCGGATCCCCTTCGGTGGCGGCATCGGCGCGGTCGAGCACCACAGCGAGAGCCCGGAGGCGTACTTCGCGCACACCCCGGGGCTGAAGGTGGTCGCCGTCAGCAACCCGGTCGACGCCTACTGGGGCATCCAGCAGGCCATCGCCCACCCCGACCCGATCGTCTTCCTGGAGCCCAAGCGGCGGTACTGGGAGAAGGCGGAGGTCGACACCGACGCGACGCCGGACCCGCTGTTCGCCTCCCGGGTCGTCCGCGGCGGCGACGACGTCACCGTGCTGGCCTACGGCCCGATGGTGAAGACCGCGCTGCAGGCCGCCGAGGCCGCCGCCGAGGAGGACCGCTCGCTCGAGGTCGTCGACCTGCGCACCCTCTCGCCGCTGGACCTCGACCCGGTGTTCGACTCGGTACGGCGCACCGGGCGCTGCGTCGTCGTCCACGAGGCGCCGGTGACCCTGGGCCTGGGTGCGGAGATCGCCGCGCGGGTGACCGAGACGTGCTTCCACTCGCTGGAGGCGCCGGTGCTGCGGGTGGGTGGTTACGACACCCCGTACCCGCCGTCGAAGCTCGAGGAGGAGTACCTCCCCGACCTCGACCGGGTGCTCGACGCCGTCGACCGCGTGATGGAGTTCTGACCGATGGCACTGCGCCAGTTCAAGCTGCCCGACGTCGGGGAGGGCCTGACCGACGGGGAGATCCTGCAGTGGCTCGTCGCGGTGGGTGACATCGTGACGGTCAACCAGCCGCTGTGCGAGGTCGAGACGGCCAAGGCCGCCGTCGAGCTGCCCTCCCCGTACGCCGGCACGGTGACCGAGCTGCTGTTCGAGGCGGGCACGACCGTCGACGTCGGCACGCCGATCATCACGATCGACACCGGTGGGGACGCCCCGGCGCCCGCGCCGGCGGCCGGCGGTGCCGCGCCCGCGGCGGAGTCCGCCGAGCCCGCCGCCGGGTTGATCGGCGGTGCGGCGCCCGGCGGGCGGACGGCGGTGCTCGTGGGCTACGGCCCGCGGAACACCGAGGCCCGCCGCCGGCCGCGCCGCGCGGTGCACTCCGCGCCGGCCCCGGTCGGCGCCGACTACGGCTCGGGCGGGCAGGACCGGCCGCCGCTGCTGGCCACCGCCCCCGACGCCACCGTCAAGCCGGTGCGGCACGGCGGGCTCGAGGTCGGCCGGCAGGCCGAGGCGCACGCCCGCGCCGAGGCGGCCGCCCCCTCCCGGCCGGTCGCGCCGGGGCACGGGCGGGTCCGGCCGCTGGCCAAGCCGCCGGTGCGCAAGCTGGCCCGCGACCTCGGCGTCGACCTCACCGCGCTCACCGGCAGCGGCGCCGGCGGCGTGATCACCCGCGAGGACGTCACCGCCGCGGCCGCGGCACCGCCGGCGGAGGCGACCGCTCCGGCGGCGGCCCCCGCGCCGGCTGCCGACCCGGCCCGGGACCTCGCCCAGGACCTCACCCAGGACCTGGTGCCCGACCTCGCCACGGTCCCGGCCGGTGCACCGGCCGCCGGCGAGCGGGTGCCGGTCAAGGGCGTGCGCAAGGCGACCGCGGCGGCGATGGTGGCCAGCGCGTTCACCGCGCCGCACGTCACGGAGTTCCTCACCGTCGACGTCACGCGGATGATGAAGCTGCGGTCGCGGACCGCCGCCCGGCCGGAGTTCACCGGGGTGAAGGTCAGCCCGCTGCTGTTCGTCGCGAAGGCGTTGCTGCTCGCGGCCAACCGGCACCCGATGGTGAACAGCTCCTGGGACGAGGCCGCGCAGGAGATCGTCGTCCACGGGCAGGTCAACCTCGGCATCGCCGCGGCCACCCCGCGCGGGCTGATCGTGCCCAACGTCAAGGGCGCCGACCGGCTCTCGCTGCGCGAGCTCGCCGCGGCGCTCACCGAGCTGACCGAGACCGCCCGGGCCGGGCGGACGGCGCCGGCCGACATGTCCGGCGGGACGATCACGATCACCAACGTCGGCGTGTTCGGCGTCGACACCGGCACGCCGATCCTCAACCCCGGCGAGTCGGCGATCCTGGCCTTCGGCGCGGTCCGCGAGATGCCGTGGGTGCACAAGGGCAGGGTGCGGGTGCGGCAGGTGACCCAGCTCGCGCTGTCGTTCGACCACCGGGTGATCGACGGGGAGCTCGGCAGCCGGTTCCTCGCCGACGTGGGCGCCCTGCTGTCCGATCCCCGGACCGCGCTCGCCTACTGATCGCACACGCCAGCGGGCCCTGCCGGATCACCGGCAGGGCCCGCCGGCGTCGCCGGGAGGGTCAGGCCCGGCGGTCGAGCTGCCCGCGCAGCAGCAGCCAGCCGACGACGGCCAGGTAGGCGCCCACCGGCACCCCGCCGCCGGTCTGGGACAGGACCAGGAAGACCGGCGTCACCAGCGGCAGCAGCGCCACGAGCGGGCGGGACACCCGCCGCGAGCGCCACAGGGCGACGGCCAGGGCGACCGAGCCGAGGAACCACAGCGCGTTGGCGACCAGCGCCACGGCGGGGAAGAAGGACAGGTCCTCGCCGTTGACGGCGCTCGACAGCATGCCGCCGCTGAGCAGCATGGTGCCGGCCGAGGCGACGTACGCCGTCCACCGCGCGCCGGCCAGCGCGGCGAGCGGGAGGTAGAGCACCGGCAGCGCCCACAGCATGACGCTGGTGCCCACGAGGATCGCGGCGGTCCGCGGCTCGATCGCCGGGTCGGTGTCCTGCGGGTGGAGCACCTGGGTGACACCCACGGCGACGGAGATGCCCGCGGCGACGAGCGCGGCGGTGCCGGCCCGGGTGTCGGGGCGCCGGCCGGCCGGGGCGGTGGCGGGGGTGGGCAGCGTGGTGGTCACGAGAGCTCCTCGGGGTGCAGGGAGTCGCCTGGTCAGGCGGTCGCCGAGGACGCTAGGGACGGCCGGGACCGGCGACATCGGCCTGCGGTCCACATCCGCACCGCGGCCGGTCGCGACCGCGGTGTCGACCATCGTCGAACCCCCGTGTCGCCCCGAGGTGGACGTGCGGGCGGGCCGGTGACCCGTAGGTTCGGCGTCCGTGACGACGACCGCCGGGGCCGCCCGGCACCCCGCCGTCGCCGCGGCGTCGGTGCCCCGCTGGACCAGCGGGCTGGACCTGGCCGTCGCGGCCGGCCTCGCGGTGTGGGGGCTGGTGGAGGTCGTCCTCTCACCCGACCTCGCCCCGGTGCCCGGCACGCTGTTCGTCCTGGTCGCGACCCTCCCGCTGGCGCTGCGCCGCCGGTTCCCCGGATCGGTCACCGCCGTGGTCGCGGCCGCCCTCGTCGTGCACGCGGCGACCGCGGAGGCGGCGGCGACCTTCACGCCCTTCCCCAGCCTGCTGCTGGCGGCCTTCACCGTCGCCGTGCACGTCCGCTCCCTGCCCGCGGCCGTGGGCCTGGGTGCGCTGCCGGTGGTCGCGATGGGGGTGGCCGGGCAGCTCGGCTACTTCGGCGTCGAGGCCGCCCGGCCGCGCTCGCTGGTGCTGCTGCTCTTCTTCGTCGCCGGCGCCTGGACCGGCGGGCGCGTCGTCCACCACCGGGCACTGGCCGCGCTGCGGGCCGAGGAGGACTCGGCCGCCGCGGCCGCCGCGGCCGGCGAGGCCGTCGCGCTCGAGCGCGCCCGCATCGCCCGCGAGCTGCACGACGTCGTCGCCCACTCGGTCTCGGTCGTCGTGCTGCAGACCGGTGCCGCCGAGGCGTTCGTCGTCCGCGACCCCGACCGCGCGCTCGCCCACCTCGGCATGGCCCGGCGCACCGCCGCCGAGGCGATGCGGGAGATGCGCCACCTGCTCGACGTGCTGCGCGAGGGGCACCCGGACTACACGCCGCAGCCGGGCATCTCCCGGCTCGAGGACCTCGCCCGCGACGCCCGCGACGCCGGTCTCGACGTCGACCTGGCCGTGGGCGGTGAGGTCGCCGCGGTCCCCGACGGGCCCTCGCTCGCGGTCTACCGGCTGGTGCAGGAGTCGCTGACCAACGTGCTCAAGCACGCCCCCGGCGCCCGGGTCGGCGTGCGGGTCGAGGTCGATGAACAGGAGGTGCGGCTGCGGGTGCGCGACGACGGCGGCCACCGGGTCGGGAGCGTGCCCGCCGTCCCCGGCGGTGACCTCGCCGACGGCGGCGGCGGACACGGCGTGCCGGGGATGCGCGAGCGGGTGCGGGTCTACGGGGGCTCGCTGACCGTGGGCGCCGTCGACCCAGCCGGCTGGGAGGTCCGCGCGGTGCTGCCGCTGGTGGGGCCGTGACCGGGCCGGTCCCGCTGCGCGTGGTGGTGGCCGACGACCACGCGCTGGTCCGGTCGGGCATCGCCGGCGTGCTCGAGGGTGCCGGGCTGGCGGTGGTGGGCGAGGCCGCGGACGGGCAGGAGGCGGTCGAGCAGGCGCTCGCGCACCGGCCCGACGTCGTCGTCATGGACGTGCGGATGCCGCGGACCGACGGCATCGAGGGCACCCGCCGGCTCGCCGAGCCCCCGCAGGTGCTGGTGCTGACCACCTTCGACCTCGACGAGTACGTGTTCCGGGCGCTGGAGGCCGGGGCCGCCGGCTTCCTCCTCAAGGACGCCCCGCCGGACCGGCTGGTCGAGGCGGTGCGGGTCGTGGCGACGGGGGAGGCGCTGCTGGCGCCCGTGGTGACCCGGCGGCTGATCGAGCGCTACCTGCAGGCGCCCCCGGCCACGCCGGGACCCGACCCGGCCGCCGACCTGAGCCCCCGGGAGCGTGAGGTCTGGCACTTGCTGGCCCAGGGCCTGTCCAACACCGAGATCGCCGCCGCGCTCGTCGTCACCGAGGCGACGGTGAAGGCGCACGTCACGCGGCTGCTGGCCAAGCTCGGCGTGCGGGACCGCGTCCAGGCCGTGGTGCGCGCCTACGAGACTGGCCTGGTGCGGCCCGGGCGACCACGATGACCCGGTGACCGACCTGGACGGGCTGCTGGCCCTCGCCGCGCGCTCGCGGCTGCCCGGCGGCGGCTTCGGTTACCTGCGGAGCGACGGCTCGGTCGAGCCCGGCCGCCCGCAGGAGACCTGGATCGTCGCCCGGATGACCCACGTCTTCGGCCTGGCGCACCTGCTGGGCCGGCCCGGCGCCGGGGAGGTGGCCGCCTCCGGGGTGGCCGCGCTGCGCGGCGGGCCGCTGCACGACGGCGCGCACGGGGGCTGGCGGGCGGCCGAGGACGACGACACCAAGTCCGCCTACGTGCACGCCTTCGCCGTCCTGGCGGGGGCCACGGCCACCGCCGCCGGCGTCGAGGGCGGCCGTGCGTTGCTGGAAGAGGCTCTGGAGGTCTGGGAACGGCGGTTCTGGGACGACGACGCGGGCCTGGCCGTGGAGGAGTGGACCGCCGACTGGTCCCGGCTGTCGGACTACCGCGGCGCCAACGCCAACATGCACGGCGTCGAGGCCACGCTGGCCGCCGCCGACGCGCTCGGCGGGGACGAGGCCGTGCGGCTGCGGCATCGGGCGCTTCGCAGCACCGAGCGGATCGTGCACGGCCGGGCCCGCGAGCGGGACTGGCGGCTGCCCGAGCACTTCACCGCAGAGTGGACGCCGCTGCCGGAGTTCAACCGCGACCGGCCGGCCGACCCGTTCCGGCCCTACGGCGTCACGGTGGGCCACCAGTTCGAGTGGGCGCGGCTGACCCTCCACCTGCGCGCGGTCCTCGACGACCGGCCGGCCTGGCTGCTCGACGACGCGGTCGCGCTGTTCGACGCCGCCGCCGGGCGGGGCTGGGCGGCCGACGGCGAGCCGGGCTTCCCCTACACGCTCGACTGGGACGACCGCCCGGTGGTGCCCGCGCGGATGCACTGGGTGCTGTGCGAGGCGGTGGCGGCGGCGACCGTGCTCGGCGCGGTCACCGGGGAGCCGCGGTACGGCGAGCTCGCCGCCGCCTGGTGGGCGCACGGCGAGGAGCGGTTCGCCGACCCCGCCACCGGCAGCTGGCACCACGAGCTGACGCCGACCGGGGAGGTGGCCACCGGCACCTGGTCCGGCCAGCCCGACGCCTACCACCTCGCGCAGGCGCTGCTGCTGCCCGGCCGGCCGGTGCGGGGGAGCGTCGCCGCCGCGCTGCGCTGACCGGTGTGTCCGCCCGCGCGGGGCGGGGTAGGCCGGGATCGCCCACAACGAGATCCCGAGCAACGAGGAGCGTTCCCGTGGCCAGCGTGCAGGAATCCGTCGACGTCGACGTCCCGATCCGGGTCGCCTACGACCAGTGGACGCAGTTCGAGTCGTTCCCGCAGTTCATGGGTGGCGTCGAGCGCATCACCCAGGTCGACGACACGCACACGCACTGGATCACCAACATCGACGGCGTCAAGCGCGAGTTCGACGCCGAGATCACCGAGCAGCACCCCGACGAGCGCGTCGCCTGGGCGAGCACCGGCGGTGACGCCAAGCACGCCGGGGTGGTCACCTTCCACCGCCTCGACGACACCAAGACCCGCGTCATGATCCAGATCGACTGGGAGCCGACCGGCGTCGTCGAGAAGGTCGGGGCCGCGCTCGGCTTCGACGACCGGCAGGTCAAGGCCGACGCCAAGCGGTTCAAGGAGTTCATCGAGAGCCGCGGCACCGAGACCGGCGCCTGGCGCGGCGACGTCCCGCGCCCCGACCAGCGCTGAACCGGCCGGCGCGATGATCAGGTGACCTGATCCCCGGGCGTCCTCCCTCACGTCCCACCGTGAGGGAGGACACTCCACGATCAGGGACCCTGATCCTCGCGCGGCGCAGCACGGA
>NZ_JBJGYY010000059.1:0-21542 GCF_054050235.1 Geodermatophilus sp. SYSU D00696
CCCCCCCCCCCCCCCCGCCCCCCCCCCCCCCCCCCCCCCCCCCCCCCCCCCCCCCCCCCCCCCCCCCCCCCCCCCCCCGCCCGCCGCCCCCCCCCCCCCCCCCCCCCCCCCCCCCCCCCCCCCCCCACCTCAGGGGTCAGCCGGTGAGGCTGGTGCGGTCGGTGACCGGGGCGGTGGCGCCCGGTTCGGTGCGCGCCTGGTCGGCCACGGCGGCGGCGACCGCCGGTGTGACGGCCGGGTCGAAGACGCTCGGGATGACGTAGTTGGCGTTGAGCTGGTCGTCGCGCACCAGCGCCGACAGCGCCTCGGCCGCGGCCAGCAGCATGCCCGTGCTGATCTCGGTGGCGCGGGCGTCGAGCAGGCCGCGGAACACCCCGGGGAAGGCCAGCACGTTGTTGATCTGGTTGGGCAGGTCGGAGCGGCCCGAGGCGACCACCGCCGCGTGGTGCCGCGCCCGCACCGGGTCGACCTCCGGCGTCGGGTTGGCCATGGGGAAGACCACCGCCCGCTCGGCCATCGCGGCCAGCGCCTCGACCGGCAGCACGTTGCCCGCGCTGACCCCGATGAAGACGTCGGCACCAGCGAGGGCGTCGGGCAGCTCGCCGCGCACCCGGCCGGGGTTGGTCCGCGCGGCCAGGGCCTGCTTGGCCGGGGTCAGCCGCTCGTCGTCGGGCGAGAGGATGCCCTCGCGGTCCCACACCAGCACGTGCCGGGCACCGGCCTCCAGCAGCAGGTGCACGATCGCCGTCCCCGCCGCGCCGGCCCCGGCGACGACGATCCGCACGTCGGTCAGCCGCTTGTCCACCACGCGCAGGGCGTTGCGCAGCGCGGCCAGCGCGACGATCGCCGTCCCGTGCTGGTCGTCGTGGAAGACCGGGATGTCGAGCCGCTCCCGCAGCCGGGCCTCCACCTCGAAGCAGCGCGGCGCGGCGATGTCCTCCAGGTTGATGCCGCCGAAGCCGGGGGCGATGAGCTCGACGGCGCGCACGATCTCGTCGACGTCGTTGGTGTCCAGGCAGATCGGCCAGGCGTCGATGTCGGCGAACCGCTTGAACAGGGCGGCCTTGCCCTCCATCACCGGCAGGGCCGCGCCGGGCCCGAGGTCGCCCAGCCCGAGGACGGCCGAGCCGTCGGTGACGACGGCGACCGTGTTGCCCTTGATGGTCAGCCGGCGCACGTCCTCGGGGTGCTCGGCCAGCGCCAGGCACACCCGCGCGACCCCGGGCGTGTAGGCCATCGACAGGTCGTCGCGGGTCTTGAGCGGGACCTTCGAGGCCACCTCGAGCTTGCCGCCCAGGTGCAGCAGGAAGGTGCGGTCGCTCACCTTGCGCACGGCCACGCCCGGCACGGCGCGCAGCGCGTCCACCATCTCCTCGGAGTGGGCGGCGTCGGCGGCCGAGCAGGTGACGTCGACGGTCAGCCCGTCGGACCGGGAGTCGACGACGTCGATGGCGGTCACCGCCCCGCCGGCCGTGCCCACCGCGGTGGCGATCCGGCCGATCGACGCCGGGTCGCCGTCGGCCGTCAGCCGGACGGTGATCGAGTAGGACGCCGAGGTCACCGGCCCGCGGGGCGCGGCGGCCGGGTCGTCCGGCGAGCTGTCGCCGGTGGCGGTGGCGGGCGACGTGTCGGTGCTCACCGTCCCATCGTGGCACCGGCGGACCGGCGTCCTGTGGCCGAGGTCACGACGCCCGGGCCTCCCCGGGCACTTCCGCGGAAGTGCCCGGTCAGCCCGAGCGCTGGGCCGATCCCTCGGCGCGGGCCTTGAGGCCGGCGCAGAACTGGCGGAACGACGGGTTGAGGTCCGGCGTCGAGCGCTCGGTCACCCAGGCCAGCGGGCCGGTCTGGTCCTCGCGGACGGTGAGCACCGTGCCGCCGTCGTCCTGCCGGGACAGCTGGTAGGTGCGCTCGATGACCGCCAGGCCGAACGGCAGCCCGCCGCGCCAGCGCATCGCCTCCCCCGGCCGCAGCTCGGTCACGGTGACCGAGAAGGGCCGGCTGCGGATCATGGTGGCGTACAGCGTCAGCCGCTCGCCGAGCGCGACCCGGCCCTCGACCCGGTCGACGCCGGAGTCCCAGTCCCGCCAGGTGCCGACGTCGACCAGGTGACGCCACACCTCGTCCGGGCCCGCGTCGATGCGCGTGGCCGCCTCGAAGCTCTTCATCGCCGCCTCCCGGACCGCAGTCTGCCGCGCGTCAGCGGGCCGGACCAGCGCCGCGCAGCCGGAACGGCCGGTCCGCCGAGACCGGCCCGCGAGCCCAGGCCAGCAGCCCGGCGACGTCGAGACCGTGCGGCGGTGCCGGGGCGTAGGGCGCGACGTTGACCGCCCCCCGCTCGACGAGCCGCGCCGCGCCGCGGGCGTTGCCCCGTGCGGCGTGGGTGAGCCCGACGGCGAGCTGCGCCAGCCCGCGCCACAGCTGCCGCTCGGCGTCGGGCGCGGCCTTCCAGGCGTCCTCGAGCACCTCGTGGGCGTGGAAGGGACGGCCGGCGTCGAGCAGCCGCTGGGCCTCGGCGATCGCCTCGTCCGGCGTCCGCGGCACACCCTCCGGCGCGCGCTCGACGCCCTCGGCACCACGGGGCAGCGGCCGGCCCAGCACGTCGCGCGGGCGGGCGTTGCGGGCCCGCCCCCGGTCGTCCCGGTCCCGCGGCGCGGTCACCGTCGCATCCTCCCGCGCCCCCGATCCGTTCACACGATCGGGTGCTGAGCGCGGGCTCGCGGCAGGGCTGCATCCGGACCTGCGGGGACGCCGGAAGAGGGGGTGTCAGCACTCCCCGACACCGGAGGAACCCGTGACCCGGACCCGCACCCTCGGCCTCGCCACCGTCGCCGGAGCCGGCGCGCTGCTCGCGCTCGGCGTCGCACCCGCCTCGGCGGACGACACCGCCACCGTCTCCGTGCTGCACGGCGTACCGGACACCCCGGTCGACGTGTACGCCAACGGCGAGCGGCTGATCGACGACTTCCAGCCGGGCACCCTCACCGACCCGCTGTCGCTGCCGGCCGGGTCCTACGACCTCGCGCTCTTCCCGGCCGACGCGCCCGACGGGTCCGGCTCGCCGCTGCTGTCGGCGAACGGCGTCTCGGTGCCCGCGGGGGCGAACGCCACCGTCGTCGCGCACCTGACCGCGGAGGGCCAGCCCGCGCTGACGCCGTTCGTCAACGACACCTCCGAGGTGCCCGCGGGCCAGGGCCGGGTCGTCGTGCGGCACACCGCGGCCGCGCCGGCGGTCGACGTCCGCGCCGGCGGCCAGGTGGTCGCCCCGAACCTGACCAACCCGGACGAGGCGGCGCTCACCGTCCCGGCGGGCACGGTCAGCGCCGACGTCGTCCTGGCCGGCACCGACACCGTCGCGCTCGGCCCGGCCGACCTCGAGGTCACCGAGGGCGCCACCACCGTCGTCTACGCCTGGGGCTCGCAGGAGGCCGGCTACGAGCTGGCCGTCCAGACGGTCTCCGGCGGCCACTCGGCGCCGTCCGGTGTCCCCGGCGGCAGCGCCGGCCTCGCCGACGACGGCCTGCCCCTGCCGCTGCTCGGCCTGTCCGCGCTCGGCCTGGCCGGTGCCGCCGTGGCGGCCCGCCGGCTGGCCGGCAGCCGCGCCTGACGGGAGGGACCGACGTGCGACCCGCTGCCGCCGGCGTGGCCCTGGGCCTGGCCCTCGCGGTGGGCGCGCCCACCGCGTGGGCGCTGACCCGGCCTCCGGCGGCGGCGGGCGCGCCGGTCGAGCAGGCGCTCGGCGCCCCCGCGGAGACCCCCGCGGGGGCGCCCGCTCCGCCGGCCCCTGCCGTGACCGTCCGGGACGCCGCTCCGCGCCCCGCGCCGGAGGTCGTGCCGCCCGCGCGGGTCACCGTCCCGGCGCGCGGGCTCGACGTCCCGGTCGACCCGGTGGGCACCGCGCCCGACGGGCAGATGGCCCTCCCCGACGACGTCGGCCGGGCCGGCTGGTACCGCTTCGGCCCGGTGCCCGGTGCGCCCGGTTCGGCGGTGGTCGCCGGGCACGTCGACGACGCCGAGCAGGGCCTCGGGGCGATGGCGGCGCTGCGCGGGACCGAGCCCGGCGACGAGGTGGTCGTGACCGACGCCGCCGGCGCCGTCACCCGCTGGCGGGTGGTCTCCCGGGAGGTGCTGGACAAGCAGGCGCTGCCGGTCGACGTCCTCTTCCGCCGCGACGGACCGCCGCGGCTGACGCTGGTCACCTGTGGCGGACCGTTCCTCCCCGAGGTCGGCGGGTACCGCGACAACGTCGTCGTCGTGGCGGAGCCCGCGCCGTGACGGTTGAAGGACCTCCCTGCCCCCCACTGCTCGCACGCTCGCAGCGGGACCCTGCAGGGAGGCCACCCCGATCCGCCCGCCGGTCGCCTAGGGTCGGGCGGGTGAGCACCGAGGCGGAGCCGGCGCCGTACGGCGCGGCCGAGCCCGACGACGACGAGGTCGCCCGCCGGTTCGCCGCGGGCGACGAACAGGCGCTGGCCTGGGCCTACGAGCGCTGGGCGGCCCGGGTGCACGGCATGGCGGTGCGCGCCTTCGGTCCCGGCCCCGACGCCGAGGACGTCACCCAGCAGGTGTTCGTCTCCGCCTGGACCGGTCGCGCCGGCTACCGGCCCGAGCAGGGACCGCTGCCGGCCTGGCTGACCGGCGTCTGCCGCCACAAGATCGCCGACACCTGGGCTCGCCGCGACCGGCAGCGGCGCGCCGCCGAGGCGGCCGTGGCCGAGGCGCGGTCACCCGCCGCCGGCCCGGCCCCGGTCGACGCGACCGTCGCCGACCGCGTGCTGCTGCTCGGCGAGCTCGACCGCCTGGGCCAGCCCCAGCGCGGCATCATCGAGCTGGCGTTCTTCGCCGACCTCACCCACACGCAGATCGCCGAGCGGACCGGCCTGCCGCTGGGGACGGTCAAGAGCCACATCCGGCGCACCCTCGAGCGCCTGCGCGACCGGTTGGAGGTGGACGGTGCCGCACTGCACGCCTGAGGACCTCGCGCTGGCCGCCCTCCGCGAGCCCCTCGCCGACGGCGCCACGGCGCACCTGGCCGGCTGCCCCGACTGCACCCGCGAGTTGGGCCGGTTGCGCCGCGCCGTCGACGTGCTCGCGGTCCCCGAGCTCGCCGACCCCGGCCCGCCCGTGGCCCCGCCGCCGGCGGTGTGGGCCGGCATCGCCGCGGCCACCGGCGTCGCGACCGCGCCGCGCCCGGACGTCGTCGCGGCGTCGGCGCCGCCCGCCGGGCCGGTGCCCGACGTCCCGCCCGTGCCGCTGGCCGCCGGTCCGGCCGATCCGGAGCCGGGACCGGTCGCGCCGGTGGTGCCGCTGCGGCCCCGCCGGTCCCGCCTGCTGCTGGCCGCGGCCGCGGCGCTCGTCGTGGGACTCGGCGTCGGCGCGGGTGCGGTCGCGCTCGCCGGCCGCGAGGACGACGGCGTCGCGGTGGCCGCGGCGGTGCTCGACCCGCTCGAGGACAGCGGCGCCACCGGCAGCGCCTCGGTGGTCGAGCGCGAGGACGGCACGCGCGTGCTGCGGGTCGAGCTCGCCGCCGACGCGCCGTCCGAGGGCTACTACGAGGCCTGGCTGCTCACCGAGTCGGTGACCGGGCTGGTCCCGCTCGGCGTCGTCCGCCCGGGCACCGACGAGTTCGAGCTGCCCGCCGGCCTCGACCTCGGCGAGTACCCGGTGGTCGACGTCTCGGTGGAGCCGCTCGACGGCGACCCGGCGCACTCGGGCTCCTCCATCGCCCGCGGGCAGCTGTCCTAGCGTCGGGGGTGTGACCGCGCTCGACCTCCGCCTGCCGCACGCCGACCTCGCCGACGCCTGGCGGACCGCGCGGCCCCGGCCGGCCGGCCGCCACCTCGACACCGCGGCGTGCAGCCGGCAGAGCAACCGGGTGCTCGAGGCGGTCGCCCACCACGCGCGGCACGAGGCCGAGCTCGGCGGCTACGTGGCCGAGGCGACCGCCGGGGACCTCCTCCAGCAGGGCCGCAGCGTCATCGGCGGGCTGGTCGGCATGGCCGCGGCCGACGTCGTCTTCGTCGAGTCGGCGCAGGCCGCGCTCGCGGCGCTGCTGGCCGCGTGGCCGCTGGAGCCCGGCGCCCGGGTGGCCCTGCTGCCCGGCGAGTACGCGCCCAACGCGGCGATGCTGCGCGCGGCCGGCCTGACGCTCGAGCACCTGGCCGCCGACGGTGACGGGCGCGTCGACCTCGAGGCGCTGGAGCGGACGCTGGCCGTCGACCCGCCGCGGTTGGTGCACCTCACCCACGTCGCCAGCCACCGCGGCGTCGTCCAGCCGGCCGCCGAGGTGGCACGGCTGTGCCGGGCGCACGGGGTGCCGCTGGTGCTCGACGCGGCGCAGTCGCTGGGCCACGTCGACGTCGACCTCGGCGCCGACGTCGTCTACTCGACCTCCCGCAAGTGGCTGGCCGGCCCGCGCGGGGTCGGCCTGCTGTGCGTGCGGCCGGCGGTGACCGCGCAGCTCGTACCGGTGCTGCCCGCCCCGGCCGACCTCCCGCCGCTGCGGGCGCTGGAGAGCGGCGAGGCGCACGTGGCCGGGCGGGTCGGGCTGGTCCTGGCCGTCGGGGAACACCTGGCCGCCGGACCGCACCGGGTGCGCGAGCGACTGGCGGCGCTGGGCCGGGCCGGGCGGCAGGTGCTCGACGGCGCCGCGGGCTGGGAGGTGGTGGAGCCGCTCGACGAGCCGACGGCGACCACCACGCTGCGCCCGCCGGAGGGCGTCGACGTCGTCGCCACCCGCGCCCGGCTGCTCACCGAGCACGGCATCGTCACCACGGCGATCGAGCCCGGCCGCGCGCCGGCGGAGCTGACCGGCTGGGTGCTGCGGGTGTCGCCGCACGTGGACGGCACCGTCGACGACCTCGAGGCCCTCGCCGCCGCCCTCTGACGAGGCATGGGAAGCTCTCCGCACGTGCCCGCCGTCGATACGTGCGGATGGCTTCCTATGCCTCGCCCAGGGCCGCCTGGATGCGCTGGGACACCGTGCGGTGGACGGCGAGCTGCTCGTCGAGACCGGGGTGCACCGGCACGCCGTCCTCGACCACGAACCGCCCGCCGACGACGGTGTGCCGCGCGGCCACCGGGCCGCAGCGCAGCCACGCCTCGACCGGGTCCGACAGCGCCCCGGCGAACGCCGGCCCGGTCAGCGGCCAGACGGCGAGGTCGCCGCACGCCCCCACCGACAGCTGCCCGATCTCGCCGGTGCGCCCGAGGCAGGCCGCGCCGCCGCGGGTGGCGATCTCCAGCGCGTCACGGGCGGAGAACGACGCGGCGCCGTGCCGCAGCTTGCCCTGCAGCATCGCCGTCCGGGCCTCCAGCCACAGCGACGCCGCGTCGGCCGACGACGACCCGTCCACGCCCAGCCCGACCGGCGCCCCGGCCGCCCGCAGCTCGGCCACCGGCGCCAGCCCGCTGCCCAGCACCATGTTCGACGACGGGCAGTGCGCCGCCCCGACCCGCGCCGCGCCGAGCCGCGCCACCTCGGCGGGCGAGGGCCAGACCACGTGCGCCAGCCACACCCGGTCGGTCATCCAGCCCACGTCGGCCAGGTAGTCGACCGGGCGGCGGCCGAAGCGCTCCAGGCAGAACGCGTCCTCGTCCCGCGTCTCGGCGAGGTGGGTGTGCAGCCGGACGTCGAGCCGCTCGGCCAGCTCCGCCGTCCGCGTCATCAGCGACGTCGACACGCTGAACGGCGAGCACGGCGCCAGCGCCAGCCGGGTCAGCGCGTGCGGCGAACGGTCGTGGTGGGCCTGCACCAGGCGCTCCGACTCGGCCAGGATCTCGTCGTCGTCCTGGACGACGGAGTCCGGCGGCAGCCCGCCGTCCTTGACCGACAGCGACATCGACCCGCGGGTGACGTGCGACCGCACCCCGAGGTCCTGCGCCGCCCGCACCTCGGCACCGATCAGGTCCCCGGCCCCGCGCGGGTGCACGTAGAGGTGGTCGGTCGAGGTGGTGCAACCGGCGAGCGCCAGCTCGGTGAGCCCGACGTAGGCCGACACGTACGCGGCCTCCTCGTCCAGCCGCGCCCACAGCGGGTAGAGCGTCACCAGCCACTCGAACAGCCCGCCGGTCAGTGCGGGCGCGAAGGACCGGGTGAGGTTCTGGTACAGGTGGTGGTGGGTGTTGACCAGCCCGGGCGTCACCAGGCAGCCGCGCGCGTCGACCGTGCGGGCCGCGGCCGGCCGCGGGTCGCCGGGCCCGCCCACCCCGCTCACCACCCCACCGGTGACCGCGACCCACCCGCCGGCGATCTCGCGCCGCTCGTCGTCGACGGTGGCCAGCAGTTCGGCGTCGTGCACCAGCAGGTCGGCGGTCTCCACCCGCGGCATCCTGCCCACCTCGCACGGAGGACGGCGAGCCGCGGCACACGACGTCGTGCAACCCGGTCGACACCAACCGCGACTACCGTGGCCGTCCCCGCACACCGACGAGGAGTGACCATGCAGTTCCTGCAGCCCGCGACGTGGGAGGAGGCGCTGGAGGCCAAGGCCGCCCACCGCGACGCCGTCCCCATCGCCGGGGGAACCGACGTCATGGTCGCGATCAACTTCGGCCGGCTGCGCCCGCCGCTGCTGCTCGACCTCACCCGGGTCCCCGAGCTGCAGCGGTGGGAGACCGACGACGGCGCGGTCCGGCTGGGCGCCGGCGTCCCCTACGCCCGGGTCATCACCGAGCTCGGCGACCGGCTGCCCGGGCTGGCGATGGCCGCCCGCACCATCGGCTCGCCGCAGATCCGCAACCGGGGCACCGTCGGCGGCAACCTGGCCACCGCCTCCCCGGCCGGGGATGCCCACCCCGCGCTGCTGGCCGCCGGCGCCGAGGTCGAGGTCGCGTCGGTCCGCGGCACCCGCCGCATCCCGGTGACGGAGTTCTACCGGGGCGTCAAGCGCTCCGCGCTGGCCGACGACGAGCTCATCGCCGCCGTCCGGATCACCCCGCCCCGCGGGCCGCAGCAGTACAGCAAGATCGGCACCCGCAACGCGATGGTCATCGCCGTCGCCGCGTTCGGGCTGGCGCTGCACCCCGACCGGCGCGCCGTGGGCACCGGCATCGGGTCGGCCGCGCCCACGCCGCGGCGCGCACCCGCCGCCGAGGAGTTCCTCGCCGGCGAGCTGGACGGGTTGTGGGAGTCCCGCGCCGAGCTCCCGTCCGCGACGGCGGGCCGCTTCGGCGAGCTGGTCGCGGAGGCCGCCGCCCCCATCGACGACGTGCGCGGCACCGCCCGCTACCGCGTCCACGCGCTCTCGGTCATGGCCCGCCGCGCGCTGACGTGGGCCTGGGCCGACTACCGGAAGGGAGACCCGACGTGCGCCTGAGCTGCACCGTCAACGGCACACCGCAGCAGGTCGACGACGTGTGGGAGGGCGAGAGCCTGCTCTACGTCCTGCGCGAACGGATGGGCCTGCCCGGGTCGAAGAACGCCTGCGAGCAGGGCGAGTGCGGCTCGTGCACCGTCTACCTCGACGGCGTGCCGGTCTGCGCCTGCCTGGTCGCCGCCGGGCAGGCGCAGGGCCGCGAGGTCGGCACGGTGGAGGGACTGGCCCCGCCCGGCGAGCTGCACCCGGTGCAGGAGGCGTTCCTCGAGGCCGGCGCCGTCCAGTGCGGCTTCTGCACGCCGGGGCTGCTGGTCGCCACCGACGACCTGGTCAGCCGCTCGCTGGCCGAGGGCCGCACGCCGGCCGACGCCGAGATCCGCGAGGCGCTCGCCGGCAACCTGTGCCGGTGCACCGGCTACGAGAAGATCCTCGACGCCGTCCGGCTGGCCGCCGACCGCATGGCGGGGGAGGCCCGGTGAGCACGCCCACCCGCGCCCCGAGCGGAGCGCCCGCGCACCTGACCGGCAAGGGCAGCGGCGGGGTCGGCGACGACGCCCAGCGCCCCGACGGCGTCCTCAAGGTCCGCGGCGAGTTCGCCTACGGCAGCGACCTGTGGATGGACGACATGCTGTGGGGCGTCACGCTGCGCAGCCCGCACCCCTACGCCCGCATCCGCTCGATCGACATCGGCCCCGCGCTGGCCGTCCCGGGCGTGCACGCCGTCCTGACCTCCGACGACGTGCCCGGCGAGAAGGTGTACGGCCTCGAGCTCGCCGACCAGCCGGTCCTCGCCCTCGACGTCGTCCGCTACCAGGGCGAGCCCGTGGCGCTGGTCGCCGCCGACCACCCCGACACCGCCCGGCGGGCCGCGGCGCGGGTCCTCGTCGACTACGAGGTGTGGGAGCCGGTCACCGACGCGCGCACCGCCCTCGGCCACCCCACCTGGAACCAGGTGCACGACTCCCCCGCCGAGGTCACCGAGCTCAGCCGGGAGAGCGCCCACCTGCACCCGCACGGCAACCTGGTGCGCCACCTCAAGGTCCGCAAGGGCGACCCCGCGGCCACCGCCGACGTCGTCGTGGTCGGCGAGTACGAGGTCGGCATGCAGGACCAGGCGTTCCTCGGTCCCGAGTCCGGCCTCGCCGTCCCGGCCGACGACGGCGGCGTCGACCTGTACGTGGCCACCCAGTGGCTGCACGTCGACCAGCGGCAGATCTGCGCGGCGCTGGGTATGCCGCCCGAGAAGGTGCGGCTGACCCTCGCCGGCGTCGGCGGGGCCTTCGGCGGCCGCGAGGACCTCTCCATGCACGTGCACGCCTGCCTGCTGGCGCTGCACACGGGCAAGCCGGTGAAGATGTCCTACAACCGCGAGGAGTCCTTCTTCGGGCACGTGCACCGGCACCCGGCGACCATGCGCTACGAGCACGGCGCCACCCGCGACGGCGACCTGGTCTACGTGAAGGCCGAGATCTTCCTCGACGGGGGCGCGTACGCCTCGAGCACCCCGGCGGTCGTGGGCAACGCCGGGACGATGGGCATCGGTCCCTACGTCGTCCCGAACGTGCACGTCGACTGCTACGGCGCTTACACCAACAACCCGCCGTGCGGCGCCATGCGCGGGTTCGGGTCGGTGCAGACCGCCTTCGCGTACGAGTCGCAGATGGACGCCCTCGCCGCCGAGCTGGGCATGGACCCGGTCGAGCTGCGCTGCCGCAACGCGATGGAGCAGGGCTCGGAGACCCCCACCGGCCAGGTCGTCGACAGCCCGGCGCCGGTGGCCGAGCTGCTGCGCCGGCTGACGGCGATGCCGCTGCCCCCGGAGCCGGCGACCGGCGACGACGTCGACCTGCGCGACATGCCCGGCGGGGTCTCCAACACCACCCACGGCGAGGGCGTGCGACGCGGCGTCGGGTACGCCGTCGCCTACAAGAACGTCGCGTTCTCCGAGGGCTTCGACGACTACTCGACCGCCCGGGTGCGGCTCGAGGTGGTCGGCGGCGAGGCCGTGGCCACCGTGCACACCGCGGCCGCCGAGGTGGGCCAGGGCCTGGTCACCGTCGAGCAGCAGATCGCGCGCACGGAGCTCGGCGTGGACGCCGTCGTGGTGCACCCCGCCGACACCGCCGTCGGCTCGGCCGGCTCGAGCTCCGCGTCGCGGCAGACCTACGTCACCGGCGGCGCGGTCAAGGCGGCCTGCGAGGCGGTCCGCCGGAGGGTGTTCGAGCGGGCCGCGCAGGTCGCCGGCCGGCCGCTGCCCGACCTGCGGCTGTTCGACGGCGCGGTGGTCTCCGACGCGGAGGGCGTCAAGCTGCCGCTGGCCGACGTCCTCGGCGACGGCGCGGTCGAGGAGACCGTGGAGTGGCGGCACCGGCCCACCGAGGCCCTCGACCCGGAGACCGGGCAGGGCTTCGCGCACGTGCAGTACGCGTT
Organism: Geodermatophilus sp. SYSU D00696; assembly: GCF_054050235.1. Taxonomy (NCBI): domain Bacteria; kingdom Bacillati; phylum Actinomycetota; class Actinomycetes; order Geodermatophilales; family Geodermatophilaceae; genus Geodermatophilus; species Geodermatophilus sp. SYSU D00696. Next base: position 11,745 of record NZ_JBJGYY010000059.1, read on the forward strand.
CTCCGCACACCGGGCCGTCGTCGACGTCGACAGCGAGCTCGGGCTGGTCAAGGTCGTGGAGATGGCCTGCACACAGGACGTCGGCAAGGCGATCAACCCGCAGGCCGTCGTCGGGCAGATCCAGGGCGGCACCGCGCAGGGACTGGGGCTGGCGGTGATGGAGGAGGTCCTCGTCCGCGACGGCCGGGTGCAGAACCCGTCGTTCACCGACTACCTCATCCCGACCGTGCTCGACATGCCGCCGATGCGGATCGAGGTCCTGGAGTACGCCGACCCGCACGCCCCCTACGGCCTGCGCGGCGTCGGGGAGGCGCCCAACATCTCCTCCGGCCCCGCGGTGCTGGCCGCGATCCGCGAGGCGACCGGCCTGCCGCTGCGGCGGGTCCCCGTGCGCCCGGAGCACCTCACCGGCACGTGAGCGGGTGCGCCGGCGCCGCATCTCCCGGCCGGGAACGCGGCGCCGGCGCACGGCCTCAGCCCGGGAGCCCGGCCAGGCGGTCCATCGCGGCGAGCACCCGGTCCTGCAGCTCCGGGTCCTCCAGCGCGCCCGGCGTCCGCGCCGGGCGGTTCCCCGCGGTGTAGCCGCCGGGCCAGTCGCCGGCCGCCGCCCGCGCCACCCGCGCGCCGCCGTCCTCGACGTCGCCCGGTGCGCCCGGGGAGGCCAGCTTGGTGCGCACCCAGCCCGGGTCGACCGCGCCCACGCGCAGCTGCGGCAGGCGGCGGGCCCAGCCCAGCGCCAGGACGACGTCGAGCGCCTTCGAGTCGGCGTAGGCGCGCCGCGACGGCCGCGGGCTGCCGAGGTCGCCGGGGTCGACGCGACCCGAGCCGACCATCCCGCTGCCGAGGAAGACCAGGCGCTCACGCACCCGGTCGCGCACCAGCGCGGTGAGCAGGTGGGGGGCGAGCGCGTTGACCGCGAACGCGAGCTCGTGGCCCTGCCGGCTCGGCGGCGCCCCCTCCGGCGGCCAGACGCCGGCGTTGTGGACGAGCACGTCGAGGTCCCCGAGCCGGTGGGCGAGCGCGCGCACCTGGTCGAGGTCGGCCAGGTCGCCGGTGACCAGCCGGACGTCGCCGAGCCGGCCGAGCTCCACGGCGACCGGTGCGCCGCGCGCCTCGCTGCGGGCGTGCAGGACGACGGTGTGCCCGTCGGCCAGCAGCCGCCGCGCGGCCGCGCGGCCGATGCCGTCGGTGGAGCCGGTGATCGCGATCGTCGCCATGGCCCGGACCTACCCGGCTCGACCCGCCGAGCGCCGGCCGCCCGCACACCAGCGTGTGCGCTGACGCGGCACTCCGGTTCCCAGGATGCGGCCGGCGCGCACACGCTCCGCTCGTCCGGGGCTCAGGCGCGGAGGACGGCCTCGAGTCCCCCGGCCCGCGCAGCGTGGGCGGCCGCGCCGAGCACGTGCCGGACCCTCGCCGCACAGGCAGCCGACCAGGCCGCGATCGCGCGGAGTTCGTGCTCGCTCAGCTCGATCGAGTCGGGCACGCTCAGGCGGTCTCCTCCCAGCGGCGGCCGAGGGCGGCGCGGCCGGCGTCGGTCGGGCGGCCCCACAGCCGCAGCCGGGCCATGCCGCCGTCGGGGAAGACGTCCATCCGCACCCGGGTGACGCCGGCGTCGCCGGGCAGCACGAAGCGGTGGCGGGTGTCGGGCTGCAGCGGCGTGCGGGGCAGCAGCTCCACCTCGCGGCCGTCGGCGGTGGTGCCGGTCAGCGACGCCGCACCCGGCGCGTTGCCGAGGAACCACGAGGTGTCGAGCTCGGCGAGGGTCACCACGCCCTCGCAGGCCAGCGTCAGGTCCACCCAGTCGTTGCCGTCGTCGCGGCGGCGGGCGTTCTCCCAGCCCTCCCCCATCGACCGGGCGACGCCGCGGCCGATCAGCTGGTGCGGGCTGCCGTAGAAGGCGTTGCTCACCCCGCTGATCCGCCCGCCGTTCTCCAGGGCGGCCAGGTCGCACGGGCCGGCGTCGAGCAGCCGCGGGTCGGGCACGGCCTCGCCGTGCACCCGCAGCCGGGCCACGCCGCCGTCGGGGTGGATCGACAGCCGCACGTGCGTCACCCGCGGCCCCGGCTCGACGGGAAAGCGGTTGGCGGTGCCGCCGGCCAGCGGCGAGCGCGGCAGCAGCGGGACCCAGTCGGCGTCGGCGAGGGCCGCGGCCGGCGGGTGGCCGTCGACCGAGGCGCCCTCCAGCGCGGCGTGCGGCGGGTAGTTGCCGAGGAAGAACGCGGTGTCGACGACGACGGCGTGCACCACGCCCGGCATGCCGAGCCGCACGACCGCCCAGTCGTGCCCGGGCTCGCGGCGGCGGCGGGTCTCCCAGCCGTCGTACTCCTTGCCGCGCGCGCCGAAGTCGTCGCGGGCGGCCGCGGGCTCGGGGCGGATCAGGTTCTCCTTGCCGGCGAAGAACTCGTCGTTGGCGGCCACCACGGCACCGCCCTGCGACCGGACGGCGAGGTCGGGCAGGTCGAACGGGTCGGTCACGGGGGTCACTCTCGCACGGCGGGGGTAGGGGGCCGCTGTCCCGCGAGAACCCCAGGAGGACCCGTGTCCGAACCCACCGACGACCTGCGCGAGCGCGCCCGCGACCACATCCAGCAGATGCCCGCCGAGACCGCGCTGGGCAACGCCGACCCCGCCGGGGGCTCCACCGACGACCCGAAGATCATGGACCAGGCCGCCCGGGAAGAAGGCGAACAAGGCAGCTGACCTCACCTGCCCCCTCGGTCGAGCAACCGGCCGAGGGGGCTGCCGTCGGCCTCGCGGCCGCGCAGCCAGGTCCGCCGGACGACGCCGGTGAGCTCCCGGCCCGCGTAGGGCGTCACCGGGTTGCGGTGCTCGAGCCGGCCCACGGTGAACCGCTCGTCCGGCGCGAAGGCCACCAGGTCGGCGTCCCTCCCGACGGCGATCGCGCCCTTCCCCGGCAGCCCGGCCAGCCGCGCCGGCGCCGCCGACATCCAGCGCGCCACCTCCGCCAGCCCGATCCCGCGGGCCCGCGCGCCGGTCCACACCGCCGGCAGCGCCACCTGCAGCCCGGCGATCCCGCCCCAGGCCAGCCCGAAGTCGCCGACGTCGAGCCGCTTGAGCTCGGGCGTGCACGGCGAGTGGTCGCTGACGACCAGGTCGACGTCCCCGGCCCGCAGCGCGTCCCACAGCGCCGCCCGGTGCACCGACTCCCGGATCGGCGGGCAGCACTTGAACGCGGTGTCGCCGTCGGGCACCTCCTCGGCGGCGAAGGTCAGGTAGTGCGGGCAGGTCTCCACGGTGATCCGCACACCCGAGGCACGCGCGGTCCGCAGCAGCGGCAGGGCGTCGCCGTCGGCCAGGTGGACGACGTGGCTGCGCGCGCCGGTGTCCCGCGTCGCCGCCACCAGCCGCCCGATCGCCGTCTCCTCCGCCGCCGGGGGGCGGGAGGCGAGGAACGCCACGTAGCTCGTCCCCGCAGGCTCCGGTGCCGCCTCGATGACCTGCTCGTCCTCGGCGTGGGCGACGAGCAGCCCGTCGAAGGTCGCCAGTTCGGCCAGCGCCGCGCGCAGCCCGGCGTCGTCCAGCGGCGGGAACTCCGGCACCCCGGAGTCGAGCAGGAAGCACTTGAACCCGACGACGCCGGCGTCGTGCAGCAGACGCAGGTCGCCGACGTTGCCGGGGACCGCGCCGCCCCAGAAGGCCACGTCGACGGCGACCTGCCCGGCCGCCGCCTCCCGCTTGACCCGCAGCGCCTCGGGCGTGGTGGTCGCCGGCACCGAGTTCAGCGGCATGTCCACGACCGTGGTGACGCCGCCGGCGGCCGCGGCGCGGGTGGCCGAGGCGAAGCCCTCCCACTCGGTGCGGCCGGGCTCGTTGACGTGCACGTGGCTGTCGACCAGCCCGGGCAGCAGCACCTCGTCGTCGGCGAGGGTGACCGCCCCGGCCGGGACGTCGTCGAAGCCGGTCACCGCGGTGACGACGCCGTCGGCGGTGTGCACGGCCGCGGCGCGCTCTCCGTCGAGCAGCACCACCCGCCGGGCCCGGACGACGAGGCTCATGCCACGGCCTCCACCGCGCGGACCACGGCGTGCAACTCGGCTCCCCACGCGGTGGCCACCCAGCCGTTCTCCAGCGGCAGCCGGACGGCGTCCTCCCCGGTCGACACCCCTGCAGCCTGCCCCACGTGCACCGTGGAGGCGTAGGCGCGCGGGGCCGCCGGCGGCAGCCAGGCGGGCGCGCCGGGACCGAGCCCGACGGTCGTGTGCAGCAGGGGCCGACCGTCGACGACCACCCGCGTCGTGCCGGTCCAGCGGCCGGGCTCCTCTCCCGTGCGGCCCAGCAGCACCTGCTCGGTGGCGGTGAGGACGGCGCCCTGCGCCAGCGTCGCGGTCAGCCCGGACCGGTGGTGCGCCCGGGCGGCGACGACGGTCGGCTCGGGCCGGAGGTCCAGCTCCCCGGCCACCTCGGCGACCACGCGCTGCACCGAGGGCCGGTCGCCGTCGCGGGCGGGCAGCGCCACGGCGGCGGCCACCGAGCGCACCGTCAGCGTGGCGCCCTCCTCGACCACCAGCCGGACCTCGGCGTCGTCCCCGCCCAGCGGACCGAACGCCGTCGCCACCAGGTGCACCGAGGACGGACCGGTCCGGCGCACCGCCAGCTGACCGCTCGCGCGGACCACCGGCAGCACCGTGCGGCCGCCCGGGCCGCGCCGCGCGACGACCTCGACCCGGGTCCTCACACCGGCTGCGGCCGGCGGGCCCGCACCTGCCCGCGCACCCACTCGGCCACCTCGGTGGCGGCCGGGTCCTCGCGCAGCGAGATCAGCAGCGTCGGCTTCTCCCCGCGCACCGCGGCCGAGTCCCGTCGCATGACGTCGAGGTCGGCGCCCACCAGCGGCGCCAGGTCGGTCTTGTTGACCACCAGCAGGTCCGACGCGGTGACCCCGGGCCCGCCCTTGCGCGGCACCTTGTCCCCGCCGGCGACGTCGACGACGAACACCTGCACGTCGACCAGCCCGTAGCTGAAGCTCGCCGTCAGGTTGTCCCCGCCGGACTCGACGAACACGAGCTCCAGGCCGGGGTGTCGGGCCTCGAGCAGCTCGACGGCGTCGAGGTTGGCGGTGATGTCGTCGCGGATGGCGGTGTGCGGGCAGCAGCCGGTCTGCACCGCCTCGATCCGGTCGTCGGGCAGGACGGCCTGGCGTCGCAGGAAGTCGGCGTCCTCGGTCGTGTAGATGTCGTTGGTGACGACGGCGAGGTCGTACTCCGCGCCGAGCGTGCGGCACAGCGCCGCGGCCAGCGCCGTCTTGCCCGAGCCGACCGGCCCGCCGAGCCCGACGCGCAGCGGCCCGCCGTGCCGGTGCGCCGCAGGCGCGTCGACGTAGTCCTGCAGGTCGTGGTCAGGAGGCAAAGAAGCGGTCCCCTCTCGTGGCGTGCACCTCGGCCAGCAGGTCGAGGAGCGGGTCGGTGTCCGCGGGGAGGCCCTCCCGGACCGCCGCGTCGGTGACGGCGTCGATCTCGGGCGCCAGCCGCGCGGTGACGGCGGCGACGGTGAGCGGGTCCATGGCCAGCAGCCGCTGCGCCGCCGTCGCCGGGCCGCTGACCGACAGGTAGGCGGCCGCGGCCGCGGCGTCCCGGGAGGTGAGACCGCCGGCGGCCGCGGCGGCGCCCAGTGCGACCGGGTGGTGCGGCGCGCCGGGGAGCGCGTCCCAGACCGGCGAGGGCCACGCGCGGCGGCCCACCCGCACCAACCCCCGACCCTGCTGCCGCGACGCCGCCCGCAGCGCCGGCGACGGCGTCCGCGCGTCCGCCTCGGCATCGAGGGTGACCAGGTCACCGCCGCGGTGTCGTCCGGAGGACGACAGTGTCGACGCCTCGGCCGCGAAGCCGGCCGCCACGGCACCCGCCGTGTGCAGCCGACGCCGGAGGAACGTCATCAGCGACGCCGGGCCGTGCACCAGCCCGGCCGTGATGGCCTGCTCCACCCCGCCGGAGTGCGCGTGCCCGCCCGCGGGCAGCCGCGAGTCGGCCAGGGTCAGCAGCGCTGCAGACACGGGAAGAGGTGCCCTTCAGAACAGGAAGTACCGCTGCGCCATCGGCAGCTCGCGCACCGGCTCGGGTTCCCACACCTCGCCGTCGACGGCCACGGTGAAGGTGTCCGGGTCGACGCGGATCTCGGGCAGGGCGGTGTTCTCGGGCATGTCGGCCTTGCCGAGCCGGGTGGTGTCGGTGACCGCGGCCAGCCGCCGGTCGACGGCGAGCCGGTCGCCGAGCCCCGCCTCCAGCGCCGCCGACGCGACGAAGTGCAGCGACGTGCGCGCCGGCACCCGGCCGTACGCGCCGAACATCGGCCGCGGCAGCTGCGGCTGCGGCGTCGGGATGGACGCGTTGGCGTCGCCCATCTGCGCCCAGGCGATGACGCCGCCCTTGAGCACCGCGGCCGGGCGGACGCCGAAGAACCGCGGGTCCCACAGCACCAGGTCGGCGAGCTTGCCGGGTTCCACCGACCCGACCTCGCCGTCGATGCCGTGCGCCACCGCGGGGCAGATCGTGTACTTGGCGACGTACCGGCGGGCGCGCAGGTTGTCCGCGGCGCCGTCCCCGGCCAGTGACCCCCGCTTGCGCTTCATGACGTGCGCCGTCTGCCAGGTCCGCAGCACGACCTCGCCCGCGCGGCCCATGGCCTGTGCGTCGGAGCCGATCATCGAGATGGCGCCGAGGTCGTGCAGCAGGTCCTCGGCAGCGATCGTCGTCGGCCGGATCCGGCTCTCGGCGAAGGCGAGGTCCTCGGGGACGCTCGGGTCCAGGTGGTGGCAGACCATCAGCATGTCGAGGTGCTCGTCGAGGGTGTTCACCGTGTGCGGCCGGGTCGGGTTGGTGCTGCTCGGCAGCACGTTCGGGTGCCCGGCGACGGTGATGATGTCCGGCGCGTGCCCGCCTCCGGCGCCCTCCGTGTGGTACGTGTGGATGCTCCGCCCGGCGATCGCGGCGAGCGTGTCCTCGACGAAGCCGGCCTCGTTGAGGGTGTCCGAGTGCAGCGCCACGGGGACGCCGTGCCGCCCGGCCACGGTCAGGCACACGTCGATCGCCGCGGGCGTGGACCCCCAGTCCTCGTGCAGCTTGAACCCGCTGGCGCCGCCGCGGAGCTGCTCCTCCATCGACTCCTGCGAGACGGTGTTGCCCTTGCCCAGCAGCGCGACGTTGACCGGCCACGGGTCCATCGCCTCCAGCACGCGGGCCAGGTACCAGTCGCCCGGGGTGATCGTGGTGGCCTTCGACCCCTCGGCCGGTCCGGTGCCGCCCCCGATGAGCGTGGTGACACCGGAGCCGAGCGCGGTCGGCACGATCTGCGGGCAGATGAAGTGCACGTGGCAGTCGATGCCGCCGGCGGTGAGGATCCGGCCGTTGCCGGCGAGCACCTCGGTGCCCGGGCCGATGACCAGGTCCGGGTGGACGCCGTCCATGGTGTCGGGGTTGCCGGCCTTGCCCAGCGCCACGATCCGGCCGTCGCGGACGCCGACGTCGGCCTTGACCACGCCCCAGTGGTCGAGGACGACCGCGCCGGTGATCACCAGGTCGGGCGCGCCCTCCGCCCGGGTGGCGCGCCCCTGGCCCATCGACTCGCGGATGACCTTGCCGCCGCCGAACACCGCCTCCTCCCCGGCCCGGCCGGGCCCGCCGCAGCGGTCCTCCTCGACCTCGACGAGCAGGTCGGTGTCGGCCAGCCGGACGCGGTCGCCGGTGGTGGGCCCGTACAGCTGGGCGTAGCGCTCGCGGGACAGCCGGACCATCAGCCGATCCCGCCCTGGCCGGTCAGGCCGGGGACGACGCGGGCGCCGGCCAGGGGCACGAGGGTCACCGTGCGGGTGATCCCGGGCTCGAAGCGGACGGCGGTGCCCGCGGCGACGTCGAGCCGGTGCCCGTGCGCGGCCGCGCGGTCGAACTCGAGCGCCCGGTTGGCCTGGGCGAAGTGGAAGTGCGACCCCACCTGCACCGGCCGGTCGCCGGTGTTGGTGACAACGACCTCGATCCGCGGGGCGCCGGGCAGCGTCTCGATCGTGCCCTCGGCCGGGACCACCTCACCGGGGATCACGGGATGGGCTGGTGGACGGTCACCAGCTTGGTCCCGTCCGGGAAGGTCGCCTCCACCTGCACCTCCTCGAGCAGCTCGGGGACGCCGTCCATCACGTCGTCGCGGGTGAGGACCGTGCGCCCCGACTGCACCAGCTCCGCGACGAGGACGCCGTCGCGCGCCCCCTCGAGGACGTGGTCGGTGACGATCGCCGTCGCCTCCGGCAGGTTCAGCCGCAGTCCCCGCGCGCGCCGCCGCCGGGCCAGCTCGGCGGCGTAGGACAGCAGCAGCCGTTCCTGCTCGTGCGGGGTGAGGTGCACGCGGGGGCCTCCGGGGGTGGGGGATCCGGACGCTAACCGCCGGATGTGTCGCGCCGGTTACCGCAGCGGCCGGAAGAACTCCCGGACGTCGGCCACCAGCGCCTCCGGCCGCTCCATCGCCGCGAAGTGCCCGCCGCTGTCGTGCTCCTGCCAGGAGCGCAGGTCGGTCAGCTGCCGCTGCACCCACTCGCGGGGCGGCTGGAAGATCTCGTGCGGGAACACCGAGACGCCGGCCGGCACGGCCACCTGCGGTGCCCGCTCCGCCGGCGCGCGCGCCATCTCCCAGTACATCCGCGCCGACGACGTCGCCGTCGCGGTGAACCAGTAGACCGAGACGTCGTCGAGCAGGCGGTCCAGGCCGATGGCCCCGACCGGGTCGCCGTCGCAGTCGGTCCAGGCATGGAACTTCTCCAGGATCCACCCGGCCTGCCCGGCGGGGGAGTCGGTGAGGCCGTAACCGAGGGTCTGCGGGCGGGTGCGCTGCTGCTGGCTGTACGCCGCGGCCTGGGCCCGGAACGCCCGTTCGCGCTCGAGCGCCCGCTGCTCGCGCACGGTGAACTCCGTCTGCCCCTCCGGCGGGCCGGTCACCACCATGTTCAGGTGCACACCGACCACGCGGTCGGGGTGGCGGGCGCCGAGGTTGGCCGAGACGAACGAGCCGATGTCCCCGCCCTGGGCGCCGAACCGCTCGTACCCGAGCCGGCGCATCACCTCGGCCCAGGCGTCGGCCGTGCGCGCCGGCCCCCAGCCCGGGGTGTCCGGCTTCCCGCTCCAGCCGAACCCCGGCAACGAGGGGACGACGACGGAGAACGCGTCCCGCGGGTCGCCGGGATCGGTGAGCGGGCCGAGGACGTCGAGGAACTCGACGACCGACCCGGGCCAGCCGTGGGTGAGCACGAGCGGCAGGGCGTCCGGGTGCGGCGACCGGACGTGCAGCAGGTGGACCGGCAGGCCATCGACGACCGTCCTGGCCTGCGGATGGGCGTTGAGCCGTGCCTGCCGGGCCGGCCAGTCGTACTCCTCGGCCCAGTAGTGGCAGACCTCCTGGAGCCACCCGAGCGGCACGCCCTGCGACCAGTCGTCGACCGTCTCCGGCTCCGGCCATCGCGTGCCACGCAGCCGGCGCCGCAGGTCGTCGACCGCCTCGGCCGGCACGTCGACGGCGAAGGGCTCGACGGCGTCGTCCACCACGTCACCGTATCGGCGGTCGCGGCACCGGGTCCTCGTCGAGGAGTCCGTGATGAGCCGGGCGTCGATCGGCGCCGCACCCAGTCCCAGTGACGGAACCACGACCGGATGGCGGACGCCCACCTGCCCGTGGAATGCCGGAAGGGCCCTCACCGAGTGGTGAGGGCCCTTCACGGGAAATGGTTGTCCGGCGGCGTCCTACTCTCCCACCCCGTCTCCAGGGCAGTACCATCGGCGCTGAGAGGCTTAGCTTCCGGGT
>NZ_JBJGYY010000060.1:0-20624 GCF_054050235.1 Geodermatophilus sp. SYSU D00696
CCCGCCGCCCCCCCCCCACGCCGAGGCCCCCGTCCCCCCGGCGGGGGGGCGCCGGGGCCCTCGTCGTGTCGGGTCAGCGCTGCACGAAGTCGCTGTGCGCGCTGTCGGTCCACCACTGGTAGAGCGTGGCGAGACCCTCCTGGCCGCCGTTCTGGATGACGACGATGCCCTCGGCGGCGAACTCGTCCTGCGTCCAGTACAGGAAGGAGTTGTTGTCCTCGTCGACGAAGCAGCCGAGCCGGCCGGCGCTCACGTTGTTGATCGTGTACTCGTCGTACCCCTGCGCCGTGGTGCAGTCCGGCTCACCGGTGAAGGGGGCGACGCCCTCGCGCTCCATGTCGGCGAGGAACACCTCGCTGACGGCCGCCGCGTCCTCGTAGAGGTAGAACGACGACGCCTCGGGACCGGGCTGGGTCGCCGCGGCACCGCAGTTCACGGTCGCGATGTCGCCGTCACCGGCCGGGTCCCCGGTCTGGCAGACGGCCGGGTCGAAGTCGCCGGGGATGATCCCCAGCAGCTGCTCCTCCGGGTCGGGCTCGGCGGTGCCCCCACCGGTGTCGCCGCCGGTCCCGGTGTCCCCGCCGGTCCCGGTGTCCCCGCCGGTCCCGGTGTCCCCGCCCGTCCCGGTGTCCGAGCTGCCACCGCCGGCGGCGGTGGTGTCGGTGGTGGTGTCGTCCCCGCCGAAGCCGCCGGCCAGGGCGATGACGCCGATGACCACGGCCACGAGCGCCGCCGCGATCCCGCCGATGACCAGCGGCAGCCGGTTGCGCCGGCCGCCGGTGCCCGAGGGCGTGGCGCCGGCCGGGGACTGGATGAAGCCCTGACCGGCCGGCGGCCCGTAGCCGACAGGCGGGCCGGGGTTGGACGGCGGGCCGTACCCGGTGGGCGGGCCGGGGTTGGACGGCGGGCCGAAGCCGGTCGGGGCACCGGGGTTCGAGGGCGGGCCGTACCCGGTGGGGACGCCGGGGTTCGACGGCGGGCCGTACCCGGTCGAGACGCCGGGGCCCGACGGTGCGGCGTAGGCCGCCGCGGGGACGCCGGTGGTCGACGGGGCGCCGTACGTGCCGGGCGGGCCGGGGTTGGAGAAGCCCACGGTGTGCGGCCGCGGCAGCGGCGTCACCGAGGTGGGAGGCGCCGCCTCGGGCCGGGGTGCCACCCCGGCGGAGGCCAGCGCCGCCCGCGCGGCCGCGGCGAGCTCGCCGCAGCTGCCGTAGCGCTCGTCGGGCTCCTTGGCCAGGCCCTTCATGACGACGTCGTCGAGGCCCGGGGGCAGGCCCGGCCGCAGCTGCGAGGGCGGCGTGGGCGTGGTGTTGAGGTGGGCGTACATGAGCGTGGCCAGCCCGTCGCCGGTGAACGGCCGGCGGCCGGTGAGGCACTCGAAGAGCACGCAGGCCAGCGCGTAGACGTCGACCCGCTTGTCGATCGGCTGCTCGAGGAACCGCTCGGGGGCCATGTAGTCGAAGGACCCCAGCGCCGCGCCGGTCTGGGTGAGGGCCGGTCCCTGCCGGTCCGCCGTCGACCGGGCGATGCCGAAGTCGACCAGGTAGACGAACTCGTCGTCGCCGGAGCCGCTGAGCAGCACGTTGGACGGCTTGACGTCGCGGTGCACCAGCCCGTCGGCGTGGGCGGCGTCGAGCGCGCGGGCGGTCTGGCTGACGATCGACACCGCGCGCTCGGGGCTCATCGGCCCCTCCCCGGCGAGCGCCGCCGCGACGTCGCGGCCGGGCACCAGGCGCATGTCGAGGAACAGCCGCCCGTCGATCTCGCCGTAGCGGTGGATCGGCACGATGTGCGGCTCGTTGAGCCGGGCCGCCAGGTGCGCCTCCCGCCGGAACCGCTCGCGGTAGCCGGTGTCGGCGGCCAGGTGCTCGGAGAGCACCTTGAGCGCGACCGTGCGGTCGTGCTCGGTGTCGAAGGCGCGGTAGACCTCACCCATCCCGCCGCGCCCGAGCAGCGCCTCGATGCGATAGGGGCCGAACTGTTGTAACTCCACCGGGGTTCCTCCGTGTGCCGCAGCGCGGGCGCTCGTCGGATCCGGCGCCGGGTGCGGGTCGTCGGCGGAGTCTAGGGACGGGGACCGACCCCGACCAGCGCCTCGGACGCGGCGCGTGGACTCTCTCCGCAGCGCCCCCTCGACCGTGACCCAGCTGTGACAACCGGCGCGCGCGAACGGGTAGGCGGAACCGCGGGGCGTCACTACCTTGCTCTCGCTCGCGGGCCCTCCGTGCCCGCCTCCACCTGCGAACGGATGAAGCACGATGAGTCAGCCCCCCGGCCCGTACGGCGCGCCGAGTCAGTACGCCCCGCCCGGTCAGTACGGCCCTCCGGGTCAGTACGGCGCCCCCGGCCAGTACGGCGGCCCGGCCGGCCCCGGTGGGCCGGGCGGCCCCGGTGGCTTCGGTCCCGGCGGGTTCGGCCCGGGCGGCTACGGCCAGCCGCCGCAGAAGAAGAGCGTGCTGCCCTGGGTGGTCACCGCCCTGGTGGTCGTGGCCGCCGGCGTCGGCGTGCTCCTCTTCTTCCTGCTCCGCGGTGACGACACCCCCGCCACGCAGGCCGCGGGCTCGTCCTCGTCGGCCGAGTCCTCCGAGGGCGCCGGGTCCTCCGAGGGTTCCGACGAGGGCTCCGAGGAGGGCACCGACGGCGGCAGCGAGGGCTCCGGCGCGGGGATGGACATGGGCGGTCCCGTGACCGTCCCCGGTGGCGCGGGCACCCCCGGCGGTGGTGGCAGCACCGGTGGCGGCACCGGCGGGGGCAGCACCGGTGGCGGCAGCACCGGCGGCGGGATGACCGAGCAGACCGGCGGGACTGACACCGGCCAGTTCGAGGGCTCGGCCGACATCGCGCTGGCGTGGGTGCAGGCGGCCTTCGACTTCGACTTCGCGACGCTCTACAACATCTCCTGCGCCGAGCTGCAGGACGCCGCGGTGCAGGGGTCGCAGGGCACGGAGTTCCCGCCCGACGAGTACCTCACCTTCTTCTTCTACACCGAGGTCCTCGGTGGCCTGGCCATCACCGACGGCGTCCTAGTGAGCGTCGAGCACGACGCGGCCAACGCCGTCGACGTCGCCACCTTCGAGCTCACCCTCGAGGACGGCAGCGTCCAGACCGTGCAGCTCTGGGTGGACCAGAACCTGCTCGTCTGCAACTTCGGCTGACCCGACCGACCCGACGGCCGGTCCCCGCACCGCGGGGGCCGGCCGTCGGCGTCCCCGCCTCCGGCCCTGCTGCACCATGGGCGGGTGTTCGCGGTGACCCGGCTGCGGGTGTCCCCGTCGGCGGCCGCCGACCTGTCCGCCGACCTCGACCGGCTGCTGGCGGCGCTCGCCGCGCGCCCCGGCTTCCTCGGCGGTGAGACCGGCCGCTGCGCCGACGACCCGGACCTGTGGGCCCTGGTGACCCGGTGGGACGGCGTCGGCGCCTACCGTCGCGCGCTGTCGGCCGCCGAGGTCAAGATGGCCGGCGCGCCGGTCTGGCTGCACGCCGTCGACGAGCCCGGCGCCTACCTGCCCCTCGGGTGAGCCGCTGACCGGCCGGGCCCGGTCCGGGTGCGTAGCCTGCGTCGAACAGGACGAGCCCGGCCCGGGAGGACAGGCGCGATGACCCAGCCGCCGCAGGACGGGACGCCGCCCGAGCGCACCCGCGAGGTGCGCCTGCCCCCGGTGCCGCCGGGCCCGGGGCGGCCGGCGGTGCCCGACCAGCCCACCGACCGGCTCGCCGGGGGACCGCCCGACCAGCGGCACCCCACCCTGCGGCTCGGGGGCCCGGCGGCGCCCGGGTCCCCGCCGGGGGCTCCCGGTCAGCAGCCGCCGTACGGCCAGCAGCCCCCCTACGGCCAGCAGCCCCCCTACGGCCAGCAGCCCCCCTACGGCCAGCAGCCTCCGTACGGGCAGCAGCCGCCGTACGGGCAGCAGCCTCCCTACGGCCAGCAGCCGCCGTACGGGCAGCAGTCCCCGTACGGGCAGCAGCCCCCGTACGGCGCTCCCGGCTACGGCGCTCCCGGTCACGGGCGGCCGCAGCCGCCGAGGAAGCGGCGCGGTCCGCTGGTCGCCCTGCTCGTCACGCTGGGCGTCCTGCTCCTCGGCGGTGGCGTGCTCGCCGCGGTCCTGCTCACCCGGGGCGACGACGACCCCGCGGCCACCTCGCCGGGCGCGTCGACCGCCGCACCGTCGTCGTCGTCGTCGTCGTCGCCGTCGGCGCCGTCGTCGTCGGCCGGACCGACCGGTGACGGCGGGTTCGGTGGCGGGGCGTCCACGACGCCCGGCGGCGGGGGCGGGGGAGGGGGAGGGGAGCTCAACATCCCCGAGAGCCCGGAGTTCGCCGCGTCGTGGGTGCAGTCGGTGGTCGACCGCGACGGCGAGACCGCCTACGCCGACCTGTGCGCCGACGGGCAGGCACAGATCCCCGACGCCACCGCCCTGCTGGCCGACTTCGACGCGTTCCTCGGCGGGCAGATCACCGAGGGCTCGGCCACCGGGGCGCAGCCCGCCGGCGAGGGCGACGAGGTCACCTTCGACGTCACGCTCGACACCGGGGACCAGACCTCGTTCGTCATCACCGTCGTCGACGAGGGCGGGCCGGTCGTGTGCGGCTACACGGAGCCCTGAGGGCCGCGGCGGCACCCGGCGACTACCGTTGGCGGGTCAGCCGCCGACCGCCAGCCGGATGGAGCACCCAGCCCCGTGAGCACCACCACGCACGACCCCGCCCGCCTCGACAAGGTGGTCAACCTCTGCAAGCGCCGGGGGTTCGTCTTCCCCTCCGGTGAGATCTACGGCGGCACCCGCTCCGCCTGGGACTACGGGCCCCTGGGCGTCGAGCTCAAGGAGAACATCAAGAAGCAGTGGTGGCGCACCGTCGTCCAGAGCCGCGACGACGTCGTCGGCCTGGACTCCTCGGTGATCCTGCCGCGGCAGGTGTGGGTGGCCTCCGGTCACGTCGGCGTCTTCACCGACCCGCTCACCGAGTGCCAGAACTGCCACAAGCGCTTCCGGGCCGACCACCTCGAGGAGGCCTTCGAGGAGAAGAAGGGCCGGCTCCCGGAGAACGGCCTGGCCGAGATCACCTGCCCGAACTGCGGCGTGACCGGCCAGTGGACCGAGCCGCGCGACTTCAACATGATGCTCAAGACCTACCTCGGCCCTGTCGAGGACGAGTCGGGGCTGCACTACCTGCGCCCGGAGACCGCGCAGGGCATCTTCGTCAACTTCGCCAACGTCATGGGCGCGGCGCGGAAGAAGCCGCCGTTCGGCATCGGCCAGATCGGCAAGTCCTTCCGCAACGAGATCACCCCCGGCAACTTCATCTTCCGCACCCGCGAGTTCGAGCAGATGGAGATGGAGTACTTCGTCGAGCCGGGCAGCGACGAGGAGTGGCACCAGTACTGGATCGACGAGCGCACCCGCTGGTACGTCGACCTGGGCATCTCCCGGGACAACCTGCGCCACTACGAGCACCCGAAGGAGAAGCTGTCGCACTACTCGACGCGCACCGTCGACATCGAGTACCGCTTCGGCTTCCAGGGCTCGGAGTGGGGTGAGCTCGAGGGCATCGCCAACCGCACCGACTTCGACCTGAAGACGCACTCGGAGCACTCCGGCGCCGACCTGTCCTACTTCGACCAGGCGAGCAACACCCGCTGGACGCCCTACGTCATCGAGCCGGCAGCCGGGCTGACCCGCTCGCTGATGGCGTTCCTCGTCGAGGCCTACACCGAGGACGAGGCGCCCAACGCCAAGGGCGGCGTCGACACCCGCACGGTGCTGCGGCTGGACCCGCGGCTGGCGCCGGTCAAGGCCGCCGTCCTGCCGCTGTCGCGCAACGCCGACCTCTCGCCCAAGGCGCGGGACCTGGCCACCCGGCTGCGCCGCAACTGGAACGTCGACTTCGACGACGCCGGCGCGATCGGCCGCCGCTACCGCCGGCAGGACGAGATCGGCACGCCGTTCTGCCTCACCGTCGACTTCGACACCCTCGACGACGACGCGGTGACCGTGCGGGAGCGCGACTCGATGGGCCAGGAGCGCATCGGCCTGGACGCCGTCGAGTCCTACCTCGCCGCGCGCCTGCCCGGCTGCTGACCGCGCCCTTCCGCGGACGTGCCCTGCGCACGTCCGCGGAAGGGCACGACGGGTGGCCGCTCCGCCACGGCGGGAGCGGAGGGGTGCAGCGCCGGGCCGCCGTCGGCGAGCAGGTCGCGGGCGGCGGCCAGCACCGGCGCGACCGGGACCTCGGCGACCAGGGACCGGTCGTGCCCGCAGCGCGCCCGGCTCTGGTCGACGCCGCACACCGGGCAGTCGGTCCGCGCGGAGACGGCGACGCGGTGCCGTCGCCGGGTCAGCGGGCCGGCGTTGAGCAGGTTGCGCTCGAGGAAGACCCCGACGGTCGCCGTCCCGACCGCCTCGGCCAGGTGCCGCGGCCCGGAGTCGTTGGCGACCACCACCCGGCAGCGGGCGAGGACGCCGGCCAGCGTGCCCAGTGACAGCCGGCCGACCAGGTCGAGGACGGGCGCCGACGTCGCCGCCCGGATCGCGTCCGCCGCCCGCCGGTCGTCCCCGCCCGAGCCCACGAGCACCACCCGGGCGCCGTCGGCGGCCAGCCCGTCAGCGACCGCGGCGAAGCAGCCGGGCGGCCAGCGGCGCCGCGGGTCGCTGGCGCCCGGGTGCAGCGCGACCAGCGGCTCGGGCGCCGCGGGCAGGACGGCGTCGGCGGCCGCGACGTCGGCGGGGGTCAGCGCCAGCCGCGGCTCCAGCGTCACCGGCGATGCGCCCGCCAGGCCGGCCAGCTCCAGGCAGCGCAGCACCTCGTGCTGGTCGGAGGCGTAGGGCAGCCACCGGTCCAGCGGTGGCGCGCCGACGTCGCGGGCGCCGACGGTGACCCGGGCGCACAGCGCGGCGACCAGCGGGTTGGAGTTGCCGCCCCCGCCGTGCAGCTGCAGCGCCAGGTCGTAGCCCTCCCGCCGCTGCCGGGCCAGGAACCGGCGGACCTCGGGGCTGTCGCGGGCGGCGCCCGGGGCGTCCCGGACCCCGGGCCACGGCGGGACGACGACCACCCGGTCCCACGGCCCGGGCCGCCCCTCGAGCAGCTCGGCGTGCCAGGGCCGGCCCAGGAAGGTGATCTCCGCGCCGGGATGGGCCGCGCGCAGTGCCGCCAGCGCCGGCAGCGTGAGGACCAGGTCGCCGAGCAGGTTCGCCCGCAGCACGGCGATCCGCGCCACGCCCGGGACGGGCGCGCCGGCGGGGGAGGACAGGGCAGACCTCGGCACGCGTCCTCCCGGGCTCGGTGTGCGGGAACCCGCCGTGCCCAACCCGGACGTCCTCGACACATCCGCCTGCGGTCTGCGTGTGCACACGCGTACACCTCGATGTGTATGGTGATCCCGTGGCTCGGACCAACATCGACATCGACGAGGACCTGGTGGCCCGGGTGATGCGGCGGTACGGGCTGCGCACCAAGAAGGACGCCGTCGACTTCGCGCTCCGGCAGGTCAGCGGGGCACCGATGACGCCACGCGAGATGCACGCCATGCGGGGCAGCGGGTGGGACGGCGACCTGGAGGTGCTCCGCCGCGGCGAGGCCGAGGAGTTCGCCGGGCAGCGGCCGGCTCCGCGCGGGTGACCGTCCTCGTCGACTCCTCGGTGTGGATCGCCTACCTGCGCGGCGAGCAGGGGGCCGAGACCGACCTGCTGCACGAGCTCGTCGCCGGCGGGGAGGCGGCGGTGACCGACGTCGTCCTGCTGGAGGTCCTCGCCGGGACCACCGACGAGGAGCGCGCCGGGCAGCTCGCCCGGTTCCTCGCCGGCGCCGAGCTCCTCCGGCAGGAGTCCCCGGTCGACGCCGAGACCGCCGCTGCCCTCTTCCGGGCCTGCCGGCGGGCCGGGGAGACGCCGCGCTCGCTGAACGACTGCGTGGTGGCCGCCGTGGCGCTGCGGCACGGCGTCGGGGTGCTCCACCGCGACCGCGACCTCACCGTCCTCGCCCGGCACACCGGGCTGCGGACCCTGCCGGGCGCGCCCTGACGGTCGGGCACTTCCGCGGAGGTGCACGACAGGGCCCGCCTACCCTGGGGCGTGTGACCGCGACCCTCGAGCCGACGACGGCGCCGGCGGCACCGGCGGTCGCCCCGCTGCGGCTCGGGCCGCTCACCGTCGACCCCGCCGTGGTGCTCGCGCCCATGGCCGGCATCACCAACCCGGCGTTCCGCACCCTGTGCCGTGAGTTCGGCGCGGGCCTCTACGTCTGCGAGATGATCACCACGCGGGCGCTGGTGGAGCGCAACGAGAAGACGCTGCGGATGATCCGGGCCACGCCCGAGGAGGCGGCCGCCGGCTTCTCCGTCCAGCTCTACGGCGTCGACCCGGCCACCGTCGGGCGGGCGGTGGAGATGCTCGTCGACGAGGAGGTGGCCGGCACCCGCCCGGCGCACGTCGACCTCAACTTCGGCTGCCCGGTGCCCAAGGTCACCCGCAGGGGCGGCGGCTCGGCGCTGCCCTGGCGGCGGGTGCTCTTCCGCGACATCGTCCGGGCCGCGGTCCGCGCCGCCCGCGACGTGCCGGTCACCGTCAAGACCCGCATCGGCATCGACGCCGACCACGTCACCTACCTCGACGCCGGCCGGATCGCCCAGGACGAGGGCGCCGCGGCGATCACCCTGCACGGTCGCACCGCCGACCAGCTCTACAGCGGCACCGCCGACTGGGCGCCGATCGCCCGGCTGGTCGAGACCGTCGACATCCCGGTCCTCGGCAACGGCGACCTGTGGGAGGCCGACGACGCGCTGCGGATGATCGACCGCACCGGCTGCGCCGGCGTCGTCGTCGGGCGGGGCTGCCTGGGCCGGCCGTGGCTGTTCGGCGACCTCGCCGCCGCCTTCGCCGGCTCTCCACGACGGGCACTGCCCACCCTGCGCGAGGTCGCCGCGGTCATGGTCCGCCACGCGCAGCTGCTGTCGGCCGAGCAGGGGGAGCTGCACGGCTGCACCGACTTCCGCAAGCACGTGGCCTGGTACCTCAAGGGCTTCGCGGTCGGCTCCGACGTCCGCCGCGCCCTGGCGATGGTGAGCTCGCTCGACGAGCTCGCCGGCCTGCTCGACCGGATCGAGGACCAGCCCTACCCGACGGCGGTCCTCGGCGGGCCGCGCGGGCGCACCAGCAGCCCGCGGCCGGTGGCGCTGCCCGAGGGCTGGCTCGACGACCGCGACGACCCGCGCCCGCCGGCCGGCGCCGAGCTGGAGACGAGCGGCGGATGACCGGCCCGTACCTGTACGAGGAGGGTCCGGAGGACCTGCACACCGGCACCCCGCGCCGCCGCAACGGGCTCATCCTGGGCATCTTCGGGGGCACCGTGGCGCTGGGCGTGGGGATGGTGGTCGCCCTCCCGCTGCTCACCGGCACCGGGGACGAGCAGGCCCGCGAGGTGGTCGGCGTCTTCACCGCGGCGCTGGCCGCCGGCGACCTGGAGACCGCCGGCGGGCTGCTGTGCGAGGCCGAGCGCGCCCGCGCCGACGCCGACGGCGTGGACGCCGGACAGGTCGCCGCCGGCTACGCCCGGCCGGGCACCGCCGAGATCCTGGCCGTCGAGACCGGGGAGTACGAGGCCCTGGACTCCGGCGAGGTCCGCGACTCCCGGGAGGTCCGCGTCCGGTGGGACGACGGCGGGTCGGCCACCGAGACGACGGTCGTCGTGGTGCTGGAGGACGGTCCGCGGGTCTGCGGGACGACCGGGACCGGCTGACGCGGCCGCCGCGACGGGATCCCTTCTCCGACCGGCCCCGGGCTGCCACGATGTGCGCCGCCCGGCGGGCAGGCGCCCGGGCCAGCACGAGAGGAACCCCGTTGTCGCAGCCGTCCCACCCGCGTGCGCCCTACGCCCCGGCCGGCCCGTACGCCCCCGCGGGTCCGTACGTGCCCCCGGCCCCGGCCCCGGCGCCGGTCGTCCCCGGCGGCGCCGCCCCGGCCGGGCCGCCGCCTCCGGCCGCCCCCACGCAGGTCGGCTTCCCGGGGCAGGTCCAGCTCCCGCCCCAGCCGCAGTACGCCTCCTCACCGCAGCAGCGGACGCCGGCGTCCGGCTTCCCGAACTACGTGTCGCCGCCGCCCTCACCGGTCAACCGGACCGGCCTCTACGTCGGCCTCCTCGTCGTCGTGCTGACGCTGCTGTTCGCCGTCGTCGGGTTCGCCCTCGTCGCCTGACCGGCGCCCGACCTCCTCCGGCCGGCCGCCGCGTGAGGCCGGTCACCTCCGTGTCCCCAGGGTGGGACAGGGCTGGCGTGTCCCCGTCCGGTCCGTCACGATCGCTGCCTGGCTCCGGGTGGACGTATGAGACGTCTACCCCCGACCGGGGACCCGGGGCCGCGCTCGCCGGAGCGGCCGACGGGGACCCCGCGACGCCGCGCCCGGCAGGCGGACGGCAGCCGGCGGGACGAGCGCGGAGGTGCACGGTGGGCAGCGGTACGGGCACGGCCACCTGGGTCTACGACTTCAGCGAGGGCAGCAAGGACCAGAAGGACCTGCTCGGCGGCAAGGGGGCCAACCTCGCCGAGATGACGAACCTGGGGCTGCCGGTCCCGCCCGGGTTCACCATCACCACCGACGCCTGCCGCTGGTACCTCGAGCACGGCAGCACCCCGCCCGACCTCGCCGACCAGGTCACCGAGCACCTGACGGCGCTGGAGAAGGCGATGGGCAAGACGCTCGGGGACGCGACCGACCCGCTGCTGGTCTCGGTCCGCTCGGGCGCCGCGGCGTCGATGCCCGGGATGATGGAGACCGTCCTCAACGTCGGCCTCAACGACGACTCGGTGCAGGGCCTGGCCGCGCAGTCGGGCAGCGACCGCTTCGCCTGGGACTCCTACCGCCGGCTGATCCAGATGTTCGGCAAGACCGTGCTCGGGATCGAGGGCGAGGCGTTCGAGGAGGCCCTCGACGAGGCCAAGCGCGAGCAGGGCACCGACCTCGACCTCGACCTCGACGCCGAGCACCTGCGCGACGTCGTCGACCGGTTCAAGGCGATCGTGCGCGAGCACACCGGCCGGGACTTCCCGCAGGACCCGCGCGAGCAGATGGACCTGGCGGTCAACGCCGTCTTCGACTCGTGGAACTCGCCGCGCGCTGTCCTCTACCGCCGCCGCGAGCGGATCCCCGGTGACGCCGGCACCGCGGTCAACGTCTGTTCCATGGTGTTCGGCAACCTCGGCATGGACTCCGGCACCGGCGTCGCGTTCACCCGCGACCCGGGCAGCGGCGAGCAGGGCGTCTACGGCGACTACCTGCAGAACGCGCAGGGCGAGGACGTCGTCGCCGGCATCCGCAACACCGTGCCGCTGCCCGAGCTCGAGCGGATCGACGCCGGCGCCTACCGCGAGCTGCTGTCGATCATGAGCACCCTCGAGTCGCACTACCGCGACCTGTGCGACATCGAGTTCACCGTGGAGCGCGGCAAGCTCTGGATGCTGCAGACCCGGGTGGGCAAGCGGACCGCGGCGGCGGCCTTCCGCATCGCGACCCAGCTGGTCGACGAGGGCCTCATCGACATGGACGAGGCCGTCCGCCGGGTCAGCGGCGACCAGCTCGCCCAGCTGATGTTCCCGCGGTTCGTCTCCGGCGGCGACGCCCGCCAGCTCACCCAGGGCATGAACGCCTCACCCGGCGCCGCCGTCGGGAAGGCGGTGTTCTCCTCCGAGACCGCCGTCCAGTGGGCCGACCGGGGGGAGGAGGTGGTCCTGGTCCGGCGGGAGACCAACCCCGACGACCTCGCCGGGATGATCGCCGCCGAGGGCGTGCTGACCAGCCGCGGCGGCAAGACCTCGCACGCCGCCGTCGTCGCCCGCGGCATGGGCAAGACCTGCGTGTGCGGCGCCGAGGAGCTGCAGGTCGACACGAAGAACCGGCGCTTCACCGCGCCCGGCGGCGTCACCGTGGAAGAGGGCGACGTCGTCTCCATCGACGGCTCCACCGGGCGCGTCTGGCTGGGCGAGGTGCCGGTCGAGGACTCCGCCGTCGTCCGCTACTTCGAGGGCGAGATCGACCCGGACGCCGGCGACACCGACGACCTGGTGCGCAGCGTGCACCGGGTCCTCGCCCACGCCGACCGGGTGCGCCGGCTCGCCGTCCGCACCAACGCCGACACCCCCGAGGACTCCGCGCGCGCCCGCCGGTTCGGCGCCCAGGGGATCGGGCTGTGCCGCACCGAGCACATGTTCCTGGGCGACCGGCGGCAGCTCGTGGAGAAGCTGATCCTCGCCGAGGACGACGAGGGCAAGCAGCAGGCCCTCGACGCGCTCGCGCCGCTGCAGAAGCAGGACTTCCTGGAGATCTTCGAGGCCATGGACGGGCTGCCGGTGACCGTGCGGCTGCTCGACCCGCCGCTGCACGAGTTCCTGCCCGACCTCACCGACCTGTCGGTGCGGGTGGCCGTCGCCGAGGCGCAGGGTCACCCGGACGAGGCCAACCTGCGGCTGCTGGCCGCCGTCCGCCGGCTGCACGAGCAGAACCCGATGCTCGGGCTGCGCGGCGTCCGGCTGGGCCTGGTGGTGCACGGGCTGTTCGCGATGCAGGTGCGGGCCATCGCCGAGGCGGCCTGCGCGCGCCGGGCGGCCGGGGGCGACCCGCGGCCGGAGATCATGATCCCGCTGGTCGGCGCGGTGCAGGAGCTCGAGGCGATCCGCGAGGAGTCCGAGCAGGTGCTCGCCCAGGTGTTCGAGGAGTGCGGCGTCGAGCTCGACGTCCTCATCGGCACGATGATCGAGGTCCCGCGGGCGGCGCTGACCGCCGCGGAGCTCGCCCGGTCGGCCGAGTTCTTCTCCTTCGGCACCAACGACCTCACCCAGATGACCTGGGGCTTCTCCCGCGACGACGTCGAGGCCGCGTTCTTCCACGCCTACCTCGACAAGGGCATCTTCGGCGTCTCGCCGTTCGAGTCGCTCGACCTGCCCGGCGTCGGCCGCCTCGTGCGGGTCGGCGCCGAGGAGGGGCGGTCGGCGCGGCCGGACCTCAAGCTCGGTGTCTGCGGCGAGCACGGCGGTGATCCGGACTCGGTGCACTACTTCCACGAGGTGGGCCTGGACTACGTCTCCTGCTCGCCGTTCCGGGTACCCGTCGCCCGGCTGGAGGCCGGCCGCGCGGTGCTGGGCGGGAGCACGTCCGGCTCCTGACGGCCCGGCGCCACACCGGCCACGGCTGCCACGGGCGGCACACGCCCCGTGTTATCCATGACCGGTGGCACGGGTCGGAGCTCTGGTGTCGCGGGTGTTCGCCGCCGGCGTCCTCGCCGCCCTGCTCCTGGTCGCCTCCACGGCGGTCGCCATCTGGTGGACCGCGCGGCAGGACGGCCGGCCGTCGTCGGACGCGATCGTCGTGCTCGGTTCGGCGCAGTACAACGGCGTCCCGTCGTCGATCTTCGAGGCGCGGCTCGAGCACGCCGCGGCGCTGTGGGAGGACGGCGTCGCGCCGGTCGTCGTCACCGTCGGGGGCAAGGCGGCGGGGGACCAGTTCACCGAGGCCGAGGCCGGCCGCGCCTACCTGCTCGACGCCGGGATCCCCGAGGAGTCGCTGCTCGCCGTGCCCGAGGGGGTGGACACGCTGGAGAGCGTGCGCGCCGTCGGCACCGCGTTCGCCGAGCGCGGGTGGTCCAGCGCCGTCCTGGTGACCGACCCGTGGCACGCGATGCGCGCCGAGCGGATGGCCGAGGACGCCGGCCTCACCGTCGAGAGCTCGCCCACCCGGCAGGGGCCGGCGGTGCGGACCCGCGGCACGCAGTTCCGGTACATCCTGCGGGAGACCGCCGCCTACCTGCTCTACCGCGTGACCGGGGAGAGCGTCGCGGGGGCACCGGGCATCGGCTGAGGAGGGCGCGTGCTGGAGCTGGGCAGGGGCAGCCGGGAGCTGCCCGTCCTGCGCGACGGCGAGGTGGTGGCCGTCCTGCGGGCCGCCGGCTGGAAGGAGGCCGCCACCGCGGTGGTCGGCGACCGCGAGTGGGTGTTCACCAGGCGCAAGCGGGACCTGGTCGGCCGGCTCACCGCCGACCCCGAGGACGCCGCCCGGCTGCGGGCGGTGCAGACGTCGGCGTGGCGGGGGACGTGGCGCGCCGACCTCGACGGCGTGCCGGTCGACGTCGAGACGGTGTCCTGGTGGAAGGGCACGCGGCGGTACACCTCGGGCGGGCGCACGGTGGGCGAGGGCGGCACGACCGGCGGCTGGTCGCCCCGTCCCACCGTGACCGCCGACGACTCGCTGTCCCTGGAGGCGCAGGTCTTCCTGCTGTGGGTGCAGCTGGTGCTCGACCGCCGTCAGACCGCCACGACGATCGCCGCCACGACCGGCGGCGCGGCGGCGGCCGGCAGCAGCTGACCCGGCCGCTGCCGGTCCGTCGTCCGGGGAGGGGATGATCGGTCCGGGACGCGCACGGGCGTCCCGGCAGCAGCACGACGGAGGGGGCCCATGGCCGGCCGGGGACGCATCCGAGCGGCGGACATCGCGCTGGTGCGCGAGCGCAGCCGGATCGACGAGGTGGTCGGCGAGCACCTGCAACTCAAGCGCGCCGGGGGCGGCAGCCTCAAGGGACTGTGCCCGTTCCACGACGAGAAGTCGCCGTCGTTCCACGTCACGCCCTCGCGCAACCTCTTCCACTGCTTCGGCTGCGGCGCGGGCGGCGACGTCATCAGCTTCGTCCAGCAGATCGACCACCTGAGCTTCACCGAGGCCGTCGAGCGACTGGCGGTTCGAGCGAACATCGACCTGAAGTACGAGGACGACGGCGGCCGGCCCACCGGTGCGCCCGATCGTGCCCAGGCCGGGCAGCGCGCGCGGCTGGTCGCCGCGAACACCGAGGCCGCGCACTTCTACGCCGAGCAGCTGCGCAGCCCCGAGGCGGCGCCGGCCCGGCAGTTCCTCGCCGACCGCGGTTTCGACCGGCAGGTCGCCGTCGACTTCGGCTGCGGCTACGCGCCCGGCGGCTGGGACGCCCTGACCCGGCACCTGCGCGGGAAGGGCTACACCCAGCAGGAGCTGGTGACGGCGGGGCTGGCCAAGGAGTCCTCGCGCGGCACGCTCATCGACCGCTTCCACCGGCGGCTGGTCTGGCCGATCCGCGACATCACCGGCGACGTCATCGGGTTCGGCGCCCGCAAGCTCATGGACGACGACCCCGGCCCCAAGTACCTCAACACCCCCGAGACGCCGCTGTACAAGAAGAGCACCGTCCTCTACGGCATCGAGCGGGCCAAGCGCGACATCGCCCGGCGGCACCAGGCCGTCGTCGTCGAGGGCTACACCGACGTCATGGCCTGCCACCTGGCCGGGGTGACGACGGCGGTCGCCTCCTGCGGCACCGCGTTCGGGCCCGAGCACATCAGCGTGCTGCGGCGGCTGCTCATGGACCAGGACGAGTTCCGCGGGGAGGTCGTCTACACCTTCGACGGCGACGCCGCGGGACAGGCGGCGGCGATGAAGACGTTCAAGGAGGACCAGCGCTTCGTCGCGCAGACGTTCGTCGCCGTCGAGCCCGACGGCCGCGACCCCTGCGAGCTGCGCCAGGCGCACGGTGACGCCGCCGTCCGCGACCTGGTGGCCCGGCGGACGCCGCTGATCGAGTTCGTGCTGCGGACGACGCTGGCCGAGTACGACCTCGACACCGTCGAGGGCCGGGTGGCCGCGCTCGACCGGACCGCGCCGCTGCTGGCCCAGGTCAAGGACCACGCGCTGCGCCCCGCCTACGCCCGCCGGCTGGCCGGCCTGATCGGGGACACCGACGAGGCCGAGGTGCTCGAGCGGGTCCGCCGGATCACCGGTGGGGAGACCGCCCCGCCGCGCCGGCCGCGGACCCCGAAGCGCACGCCCGACGACGCCGCGCTCGCCGTCGAGCGCGAGGCGGTCAAGGCGGCGCTGCAGGTGCCCGAGATCGCCGGGCCGTCGTTCGACGCGGTGCCGCCGGCCGCCTACACCGACCCCGACTACGCCGCCGTCGCCGCGGCCGTGGCGCAGGCCGGGGGAGCGGCGGCCGCCCGGGTGTCGGGTCCGGCGTGGTTGGACGAGGTGGCCGCGCACTGCGACCGGGAGACCGCCCGCGCGCAGCTGACCGCGCTGGCGGTGGAGCCGCTGCGCTCGGTGGGCGAGGCCGACGCGGGGTACGTCACCGCGGTGCTCGCGCGGCTGCAGGAGATGGCCACCGTCCGGCAGGTGACCGCGCTCAAGGCCAAGCTGCAGCGGATGAACCCGGTCGAGCAGGGCGACGAGTACATGCGCGCGTTCTCCCGGTTGATGGCGCTCGAGCAGGAGGCCATCTCGCTGCGGCAGCGGGCGATCGGCGGGCTGACGTGAGCCTCCGAGCGCGCCTGCGCCGGCGGCTCACCCGCCCGCCCGAGCCGGTGCGCGCCGTCGTCCAGGGCTCGGCGGACGCCGACGAACGGGTGCTGGCCTGGGGAGAGCTCGTGCGCGGGCAGGGCTGGCTGGTGGCGACCAGCCGCGGGCTGCGCGTGGTCCCGGCCGGACTGCCGCTCGAGGAGGCGGCGGGGGTGGACGTGCTGCGCTGGCACGAGGTCGGGTCGGCACGCTGGGCGGCGACGAACGACGGCGGCGGGACGTTCACCGTGACCGCGCTGACCGAGGTCGAGCCCGGGGTGCAGGCGCGCGAGCCCGCCGAGCGGTACGCGCTCACCGACGCCGGCGACCTGCCGGCCGTGGTGCGCCGGCGGGTCGACCAGACCGTCGTCGCGAGCCGCCGCTCGCCGCTGCCCGGCGGGGGAGGAGTGCTGCTGGTGGCCCGGCGGGTGCCCGGTCAGGCCGCCCGTGAGTGGACCGTCGTGTTCGACGACGACGCCGACCGCACCGACCCGGAGGCCCGTGCCGTGGCGCGCGCCAAGCTCGAGGAGGCATTGGCCGCCGAGCAGCCCGGCTGAGTCGCCCTCGCGGGCTGCTGCTGTCGCGGATCTGCCCGGCGGCGCGCCCGGCTCAGCCGACCGGGGGCGGGTCGGCCGGCAGTGCGGTGAGGTCGGGGGACTCGGTGGTCGTCGCCGGAGGCGTCGTCGTCGTGCCGGTGCTGCGGACCGCGGTGGTGTCGGAGCCGGTGTCGCGGCCCATCTTCGACTTCACGGAGCTGATGGCGTCGTCGGCGCGGGCCTGGGCCATGCCGGCGAGTCCCTGCAGCTGCGGGTTGTCCTTGGCGTCGGACCACAGGCCGAGGATCTGCTCGTAGCGCTCGCGCCCGGCCTTCGCGCCGAGGACGTAGCCGGCACCGAAGCCGAGGAGGAAGGAGAACTTGGCCACGGGGACCTCCGTGTTCGAGACGTGAACGACCTGTTGATCACGCTACGGGCGGACGCGACTGTCCGCGATCGGAGGAGCCTGCGCAGGGCGCCCGGGGCCGTCAGGTACTCTGGACCTGCGCGCGGGCCACGCCCGCCCGTCCCCCGTAGCTCAATTGGCAGAGCATGCGACTGTTAATCGCAGGGTTATTGGTTCGAGTCCAATCGGGGGAGCAAAACCGCAGGTCAGCGGCTTGTCCGGTCGGTAGTTGATCTACCAAGGACCAACAGGCGACCAACAAACTTCCTCTCGCACAGCCCGGTGTGACTGTCATCGAGGCATCTCCGGAGACGGCGCGACGGTGGCCGAGGACGGCGCGGTCGCGCGGGGAGTGGCCGTGGGCGGAGCCGGGCGGCCTGGACTGCAGGGTGCTGCTACAGGGTGCGCTGCAGTGCGGCGGCGGCTTCGGGGCTGGCGAGCCGGCGGCCCATGTAGACGTCCTGGGTGAGGCTGGGCCGGGTGTGGCCGAGGTGGTCGGCGATCTGCCGGGCGGACAGTCCGGCCTCGTCGAGCCGGGTGGCGACGGTCTTGCGGAACGTGTGGGAGGTGACCCAGTCGAAGCCGGCCCGGTCGAGCGCCTTGCGCAGGTCGCCGCTGGTGTTGTTGGGATCCCGCAGCCGGCCGTGCGGGCTGCGGAAGAGCACCGGCGGGTCGGCGTCCGAGGGGATGGCGGCGCAGCGGCGGCGGAGCAGGTCGACGACGAACGGCGGCAGGGCGATGGTGCGCCGCCCGGCGTCGGACTTGGGCACCTCCTGGATGACCAGGCCGAGGCCGGGCACGCGGACGACGGTGGCGGTGACCGCCAGGGTGGCGGCGTCCAGGTCGACCGCGGTCGGGCGGATGGCGCAGGCCTCGCCGATGCGCACGCCGGTGCCGAGCATGAGGTCAACGAAGTCGGGCAGGTCCAGGCGGACGGCCTCGGGGTCGGCGGCGAGTTCCTCTCGCAGTCGCTGGGCCTCGGCGACGGTGAGCGCCCGCGGGGTCTTCCCCGGGCGGGCGGTGCGCCGCAGGGAGGTCTCGCGGACCGGGTTGGTGGGCAGGGCACCGCGGCGGACGGCGAGGGCGAGGATCCCGGACAGGACGCTGCGGGTGGACTTGGCCGCGCCGGCGCCGTGGCTGCTGCGGACGGCGGTCAGCAGCCGGTCGACCGCGGGGACGGTGATCTCGCGCAGCCGCAGCTCGCTCAGGCCGGGCAGGACGTAGGAGTCGACGACGAAGCGGTAGAGCCGCTTGGTGCCCGCGGCCAGCTCACTGGTCTCGACCTCGGCCAGCCACAGCTGTGCGGCGGTGGCCAGCCGGCTGTCGGCGGTCGCGGCCGGGGTCGTCATTCCGCCTCGGTCGCGCAGGGCCTCGCGGAGACGGCGTTCGGCGTGCGCGCGGGTGAGGCCGTAGCGAGTCACGAAGCGGCGCCGGCCGTCGAAGTCGCGGAAGCTGGCCCGGGCCCGCACCCGGCCCTTGCCGACCACGAGGAAATCGATCTTGCCGAAGGTCCCCACCGGCAGTGGCGGCCTTCCCATGACGACTCCTCGCGCTCCCGCGGGCTGCGCTGCGGAGGTCGGCACCGCAGCCGTGGCCAGCCTCCGGGCCGCCGTGGTATGAGACCGGCGAGGCGAGGGCCGGCTGGGGACGACCGGGACCTGTGGACGCCGGGTTGACACGTGCGAGCCGTGCCCCGGCTGTTGAAGGTCCGGTTCCGGTGGCCGCCGGTCCTCAGCCAGCCTGTCGACGGGACTCCGGTCGTTGTGCAGGCCGAGGTCACGTGCTGAGGCGGGGGCCCGTTCCTGAGTCGGGCGCCGTACCGGAGGAGGACTGGAGATCCTGCCTTCCGAGCGGCGTCGGCGAGGCGCGTCGAGGTCGCACGAGCCCGCTGTCCTCGGCGTCAGCGGATGACGACCACGTGCACATCGAGGTCGTCCGCCCAGTTCAGCCAGTATCGGTCGGCGGTGTAGGTGACGCTGGACAGGCTGCGTCCCAGGGCCAGGCAGACCCGGTCGGCCAGGCCCAGGTCGGACCGGTGCCGGTAGAAGGACGCCGCGAGCCGGGCATCGAGCCGCCCGAAGGGCGTGATGGAGATGGCCAGCTCGTCGAGCGCGGCATCGATCTCCTCGGCGGCGATCCCGACACGGGCGGCCTTCTGCAGGACCTCGGAGTAGTTGACCGCGCTGATCGTGGCATCGTCGCTGGCCGCGGCGCGGGCCACGACCTCCCAGCCGGGCTCGCGGTTGATCAGCGTCAGCAGGGCGGAGGCGTCAAGGACGATCACTCGCCGCTCGGGCCGCCGTCAGTCGGGCGGGAACCGGGGCGCCGATCGACGCCGACCTCTCCGTGGGGGCCGGCACGGCCAGCTGCGCGGGTCTCCTGTCGGCGCTCGGCCAGCAGTTCGTCACTGAGGCGGGCGTCGCCGGCGGCCTCGTGAAACCGCTGCCAGAGGCGCTCCAGGGACGCACGACGGCGAGGGTCCCATCCGGCCAGGGGGTCCTCGACCGCCCCACGCTCGCTCATGGCGTCAGACGGTAGCCGCCGACAACGACGCTGAGCAGTTTCCCCACGGCGCACCATCACGCGCGGCTGACGCTCGTGAGTCGTGCACCTCAGCACCGTCCCTACGAGCAAGAGGTGTGTCCCTCTCGATCTTGTGCATCTCCAGTGAGAACGGGCGGCCCTCGGTGGCGCCGATCGGTCGACCATGAGGGGCTCAGGTTGTTCCGCGAGCCGGTGGCGCGATGAAGGAAGTCGCCACGGTCGTCTCCTCTGGGGGCGCGTGCAGACGGTGCTGACCCGGCGCAGGTCCACGACCCGGTGTGGCGCGTCGGACGGGGCGCCGGTCCACGACGCTCCTGACCTGCTCGCCACGGTGTAGGTGCGTAGCTGGGTCAGGAACTCCTGGGTGAAGTCGTCGCTGCTGGACAGCTCCACGCCGCTGGCCGTGAGGGCTCGGCCCCCGCCAGTGCTCATCCGCCGGGGGACGGGCAGCCGGTCGTCGGGGACGCGCGGTGAGACCGTGACCGGCTCTGTCCGGAACGACGCCAGCACGCGCGTCGCCTCGTGCGATCGCAGAACGGCGTCCTCGCGGCGACGGACCTCGTTCTTGACGGTCGTCGCGGCGGCGGCCAGTGACTCCAGCTGCTCGGCCTCGTTGACGCCCATGACCTTCGCCGGGTCCGAGCCCATGGCGTCGAACTCTTCGAGGACGAGGTTCTTCAGCGCTTAGAAGACGTTGCGGAAGTAGGTCGTCGGGCTCTAGTTGACGACCTGGCATCGGCGCAGGCTGCCGGCCATGTCGTCGCCGGTGTCTTCCCCACCGCCGCGGCTGATCAGTGACGCGCTGTGGGC
>NZ_JBJGYY010000061.1:0-18617 GCF_054050235.1 Geodermatophilus sp. SYSU D00696
TTTGTGTGACTCGTTATAAAACATTATGTTCCGCCCCACCATGTTTTTTGATTTTTTTTGGGGGGGGGGGGCCCCCGCCCCCCCGGCGCCGCACCAGCGGCAGCCGCAGGTCGTCCTTGGCCCGCTCGTAGGGGGAGGCGTTGGGGGAGACGACGAGGTCGACGCCGGCCTGCCCGGCCACGCCGCACGGGCCGCCCTCGACCCAGAGGTCCTCGCAGATGGTCAGGGCGACGTCGACGCCGTGCAGCCGCACCACCGGCAGCTCGGTGCCGGGGACGAAGTAGCGCGCCTCGTCGAAGACGCCGTAGTTGGGCAGGTGCCGCTTGGCGTAGCGGGCCACCACCTGCCCGCCGTGCAGCAGCGCGGCGGCGTTGCGCGGGGCGCCGCGGCGGGGGTTGGCGTCGCCGGGCCGGTCGTCGTCCTCGGGCACCCGGTCGACCGGCGCCGGTCCCGCGCCGGAGGTGTGCGCCAGGTACCCGACGACGACGGCGAGGCCGCCCAGGCCCTGCTCGGCGAGCGTGCCGGCGAGGTCGGTGAGGGCCTGCTCGCTGGCGGCGGCGAAGGACTCGCGCAGCACGAGGTCCTCGGCCGGGTAGCCGGTCAGCGTCATCTCGGGGAAGACCACCAGGTGCGCGCCGTCGTCGGCGGCCCTCCGCGCCCACTCGACGACGAGCGCGGCGTTGCCCTCCAGGTCGCCCACGCGGGTGTCGACCTGGGCCGACGCCACCCGTACCTGCACCGGCCGCTGATCGCTCACACCGGTCATCCTCGTCCCGCCGGGGGACCGGCGGGACGGTGGGCGGTGTGACCAGCGCCACACCGGGCCTGTCGTGGGCCCGTGGCCGAGTGGCTCACGGTCGAGGTGCTCGACGGGGAGGAACCGGCGTCGTGCTGGAGGTCGTCTTCGACGACGACCAGCTCGAGCGGTCCCGGGCGCTGCCCGCCGTCCGGGCCGCGCCGGCCCCGGCCGCACCCGGTCGCGGGGGCCGCCACCCTGCCCCCGCCGGAGCCCGACCTGCCCGTGCACCTCGGCAGCGAGCCCCCCCCGCCCGCGACGACGACCCGGGCGACGTCGAACCGGTCCGCGGCTGAGCCCGGCCGTCCCCGCGACCGGGGCGCGGAGGCGGCCCCGCGGCCTCGGGGAGGGTGGAGGATCGGCTCCTCACCCGAGGAGGCGCTCGTGTCCGCAGCGGATCCCGTCGTCGTCGTCGGTGGCGGCCTGGCCGGCGCCAAGGCCGCCGAGACCCTGCGCGCCGAGGGTGGTGACGTGCCGGTCGTGCTCGTCGGGGCCGAGCCCGAGCCGCCCTACGAGCGCCCGCCGCTGTCCAAGCAGTATCTGCTGGGGAAGGCGGCGCGGAACGACGCGCGCGTCCACGACACCGGCTGGTACGCCGACGCCGGCGTCGACCTGCGCACCGGTGTCGCGGTCACCGCGCTCGACCCGGCGGCCCACCGGGTCGAGCTCGGCACCGGCGAGCGGCTCGGCTACTCGCGGCTGCTGCTGGCCACCGGGGCCTCGCCCCGCCGGCTGGCGGTCTCGGGCGCCGACGCCGACGGGGTGCGCTACCTGCGCACCCTCGCCGACGCCGACCGGCTGGTCGCCGACCTCGCCGGCGGCGGGCGGCGGGTCGTCGTGGTCGGCGCCGGGTGGATCGGCCTGGAGGTGGCCGCCGCGGCGCGCGCGCACGGCCACCGGGTGACCGTCGTCGAGCCCCAGCCGACCCCGCTGCACGGCGTCCTCGGGCCGCTGATGGGGGAGGTGTTCGCGCGGCTGCACCGCTCGCACGGCGTCGACCTGCGCACCCGGACCGGCGTCCGCGGCGTCGTGGCGCCGGCCGGCCGGGTCACCGGGGTGGAGCTCGACGGCGGCGAGCAGGTGCCCGCCGACCTCGTCGTCGTCGGGATCGGGGTGGTGCCGGAGACCGGGCTGGCCGCGGCTGCGGGGCTCGACGTCGCCGACGGGATCCGCACCGACGCCGCCCTGCGCACCTCCGCACCCGACGTGTACGCCGCGGGCGACGTCGCCGCCGCCGACCACCCGCTGTACGGCCGGCCGGTGCGGGTGGAGCACTGGGCCAACGCGCTCAACCAGGGGCCGGCCGCGGCGCGGTCGGTGCTCGGCCAGGAGGTCGCCTACGACCGGGTGCCGTACTTCTTCTCCGACCAGTACGAGCTGGGCATGGAGTACTCGGGGCTCGGCCGGCCGGAGCACACCGTCGTCACCCGCGGGGACCCGGAGGAGGGGCCGTTCATCGCCTTCTGGCTGGACGGCGCCGGGCGGGTGACGGCGGGCATGAACGTCGACGTCTGGGACGTCACCGAGGCGGTCCAGGCGCTGGTCCGCGCCGGCCACCCGGTCGACCCCGCCGCCCTCACCGACCCGGACATCCCAATCGAGAGCCTGGCGCCGGCGCGCTGAGCCCGGACCGGCCGCTCAGGAGACGAGCGCGGCGAGCTGCTCGGCGTGGTCGCGCTGGTGCGCCGGCAGGAAGGCCAGCAGGTCGGCCAGCGACACCGGCCCGTCGACCTCGTGCACCCCGACCGCGTCCAGCCGGTCGGGACGGACCGTCCGGACCGCCCGCAGCAGCCCCGCCTGGGCGACCACCAGCTCGGACACCAGCACCGCGGGCGGGGTGGCGCGGTAGCCGGCCACCCGCTCGGGGGCGTCGGGGACGAAGTCGGGCAGCGCCGGACGGGTGCCGCGGCCGATCCGCTCGATCCGGTCGGTGAAGACCCGCGCGCTGTCGCGCAGGTGGCCGGCGACGACCCAGGCGGTCCAGTCCAGCTCGGTCGCGTACTCCGGGAAGTGCCCGAGCCGCACCAGGCGCCGGCGGTCCTCCGGCGCGAGGGGCCGCACGGGCCGCCCGGCGGCCCGGGTCAGGAGGGCGGCCACCCGGTGCTGCTGCTCGGCCAGCGCGGTGGAGGCGGCGGCCACCTGGCCGGCCGGGTCGGTGTCCGTCAGGAGGATGGGCGTCGTGGTCACGGCGGGCAGCCTGGCCGACCGCGGGCGCACGCCACCAGCGGCAGGACGGCCGCCGTCCGCCGGGATCCTGCCAGCGCCGGTCAGTCGCCGAGGAACGCCCGCTGGGCGGTCGCTGGCCACCAGACGACGACCTTGATCCGCAGCACGGCACCCAGGCGGCGGTAGAAGCGCTGCGCGGCCGTGTTGTCCTCGCGGACCTCCCACCGGACGACGAGGTCCTCGACGGTGGCCAGCCGGGCCAGCTCGGCCATCAGGAGCCGGCCGACCCCGGCGTCGCGGTGCCCGTCCCGGACGAACAGGTCGTCGAGCGCCAGCACGTCGGTGCCCAGCCACAGGTGCAGCCGGCGGAGGGCGGAGACGTAGCCGACCGGCTCGCCGCCGCGCTCGGCGAGCAGCACGACGACGTCGCCGCGTGCCAGCAGCTGCGCCCACCGCTGCTCGGTGCCGTCGAAGGGGTCACCCTCGAGTGCGGCGATCTCGCGGACCATCGCGACCACGGCCGCGGCGTCGTCGGGACCGGCGCGGCGGACGGTCGGGGCGGGGGTCACGGCGGTCTCCTCGGGTGGGGGCGGGGTGCCGGTGTGCCCGGCGCTCAGAGCGGGCAGGCTGTGCACCGACGTCACACCCCGGACACGAGCGGACCCGATCATGGCCAGCATGGACCGACAGCAGGAGTTCGTCCTGCGCACCCTCGAGGAACGCGACATCCGCTTCGTGCGGCTGTGGTTCACCGACGTCTCGGGCTACCTCAAGGCCGTCGCCGTCGCGCCGGCCGAGATCGAGGCCGCCTTCGCCGAGGGCATCGGTTTCGACGGCTCGGCCATCGAGGGCTTCGCGCGGGTCTACGAGTCCGACATGCTCGCCAAGCCCGACCCGGGCACGTTCCAGGTGATGCCCGCGACCCACGGGCGGCCCAGCGACACCGCGCGGATGTTCTGCGACATCACGCTGCCCGACGGGTCGCCGGCCTGGGCCGACCCGCGGCACGTGCTGCGCCGGGCGCTGTCGAAGGCCGCCGAGATGGGCTTCACCTTCTACACCCACCCCGAGGTCGAGTTCTTCCTGCTCAAGGACCTGCCCACCGACGGCAGCCCGCCCGAGCCCGCCGACACCGGCGGCTACTTCGACCTGTCCACGCACAACGTGGCCCACGACTTCCGGCGCGAGGCGGTCTTCGCGCTGGAGGCCATGGGGATCTCGGTGGAGTTCAGCCACCACGAGGTCGCGCCGGGCCAGCAGGAGATCGACCTGCGCTACGCCGACGCGCTGTCGATGGCCGACAACGTGATGACGCTGCGGCACGTCGTCCGCGAGGTCGCCCTGGCCCAGGGCGTGCACGCCACCTTCATGCCCAAGCCGTTCACCGACCTGGCCGGCTCGGCGATGCACACCCACGTGTCGCTGTTCGAGGGCGACCGCAACGCCTTCCACGACCCCGCCGACCCGATCCGGCTCTCGGCCACCGGGCGGCAGTTCATCGCCGGCCTGCTCACCCACGCCCGCGAGTTCACCGCCGTCACCAACCAGACGGTCAACTCCTACCGGCGGCTGCTGGCCGGCACCGAGGCGCCGACGGCGGCCACCTGGGGCCGGGCCAACCGCTCGGCGCTGGTCCGGCTGCCCTCCTACAAGCCGAACAAGGGGCAGTCGGCGCGGATCGAGGTCCGCTCGCCGGACTCCGCGTGCAACCCCTACCTCACCTTCGCCGTGCTGCTGGCCGCCGGGCTGCGGGGCATCGAGAAGGGCTACGAGCTGCCGCCCGAGGCCGAGGACGACGTCTGGTCGCTCACCGACACCGAGCGCCGCGCCGCCGGGTACGAGGACCTGCCGGTGTCCCTGGGGGAGGCGCTGACCGCGATGCAGGGCAGCGAGCTGGTCGCGGAGACCCTCGGCGAGCACGTGTTCGAGTTCTTCCTCCGCAACAAGTGGGAGGAGTTCAACTCCTACCGCCAGAACGTGACGCCCTTCGAGCTCAAGCGCTACCTCCCCGGCCTCTGAGGGGATGGAACGGCCTCGTCGCAGGGGCCCGTGCCGAGCCTGCGAGGCGCGGGGGGCGACGAGGTCCTTCCACTAACCTCGACGCCGTGCCGGACCGCCCCCGCCTGCTCGTCGTCGTCCCCAGCGAGACCGCCCCGCCCGCGCGCCTGGCCGACTGGCTGCGGGCGGCCGGGCTGGACCTCGACGAGCGGCACCTCGACTCCGGCGACGAGGTCCCCGCCGACCTGGCCGGTGTCGACGGGCTGGTCGTCATGGGCGGCCCGCAGTCCAGCGTCGACGACGGCGCCACCGAGCTGGAGCCGGTCCGCGCGCTGCTGGCGAAGGCACTGGCCGACGACGCCCCCACGCTGGCGGTGTGCCTGGGCGCGCAGCTGCTGGCCCAGGCCGGAGGCGGGCGGGTGCGCGAGGGCGTCGAGGGCCCCGAGGTCGGGGCGCTGCTGGTGGCCAAGCGCGACGCCGCGGCCGACGACCCGGTGTTCGGCCCGCTGCCGCTCTCGCCCGACGTCATCCAGTTCCACCACGACGAGATCTGCGAACTGCCGCCCGGCGCCACGCTGCTGGCGAGCAGCCCGGTCTACGTCCACCAGGCCTTCCGGGTGGGCCGGCGGGTCTACGGGTTGCAGTTCCACATCGAGACGACGCCGGAGATCGTGCGCGAGTGGGCCGAGCGGGACACCGTCGGCGTCGCGTCGAGCCCGTGGGACCGCGAGACGCTGGTCCGGCTGACCGACGCGGTGCACCCCGACCTCGAGGAGGTCTGGGCGCCGTTCGCCGCCCGCTTCGCCGACCTGGTGCGCGCCGGCCGCGGGGCTCCGGTCTGAGCCGGTGACCGCGTCCCGGGAGGTACCCCGCCGCGCGGTCGTGCGGCTGGCCCGGTTCGGCTTCCACGACGGCGAGCGGGCGGCGCTGCTGCTGTCCGACCCCGCGCTGGGGCTGTGGGACCTCGACCGCAACGAGCCCGCCGACCCGGAGGCCGGCTCGGTGGTGTCCGCGCTGGCCCGTGCCGGCGACCCCGACCTCGCTGTCCGCTCGCTCACCCGGCTGGTCGAGGCCCTCGACGCCGCCGACCCCACCGGCGGCTCGGCCGCGGCGCTGCTCGCCCGGCTGCGCGGCTCGGCTGTGCTGCGTGCCCGGCTGCTGTCGGTCCTGGGCGCGAGCGCCGGTCTGGCCGACCACCTCGCCGCCCACCCCGGCGACTGGACGGTCCTCGACGCCGACTCCCGGGGCCCGGTGCGGCCCACCGCGCTGGCACTCGAGCGGGACGTGCTGGTCGCCGTCGGCGCCGACCCCGACGACCCGCCGTGGGGGGTCCGGCTCGGCCGGGCCGCGCCCGACGCCTCGCCGCAACGGGTGGCCGCGCTGCGGCTGGCCCACCGGCGGGCGGTGCTGTCCCTGGCCGGGCGCGACCTGGGGGAGGGGCTGTCGGCCGAGGACGTCGCCGCCGAGCTCGCCGACATCGCCGCCGCGGTGCTCACCGCCGGGCTGGCGATCGCCGTCGCCGAGCAGCCCGAGGGCGCCGCTCCCTGCCGGCTGGCGGTCATCGGGCTGGGCAAGTGCGGCGGCCGGGAGCTGAACTACGTCAGCGACGTCGACGTCGTGTTCGTGGCCGAGCCGGTCGACCCCAGCGAGCCGGAGGCGCCGGCCGTGCAGAGCGCGACCCGGGTGGCCGCGGCGCTCATGCGCATCTGCGGGCAGGCGGCCTGGGAGGTCGACGCCGCGCTGCGCCCGGAGGGCAAGGCCGGGCCGCTGGTGCGCACGCTGTCCGGCCACGCCGCCTACTACCGGCAGTGGGCCAGCACCTGGGAGTTCCAGGCCCTGCTCAAGATACGCCCGGTGGCCGGCGACCCCGACCTGGGCCGGTCCTACGTCGACGAGTTGTTCCCGCTGGTGTGGCAGGCCGGCGACCGCCCCGGCTTCGTCGCCGAGGTGCAGGCGATGCGCCGCCGGGTGGAGGACAACATCCCGCCGGCCCAGGTCGAGCGGGAGCTCAAGCTCGGCCGCGGCGGGCTGCGCGACGTCGAGTTCGCCGTCCAGCTGCTGCAGCTGGTGCACGGCCGGGTCGACGTCCGGCTGCGGGTCGGCGGCACGCTCCCGGCGCTGTCCGCGCTGCGGGCCGGCGGCTACGTCGGCCGCGACGACGCCGACACGCTCATCGCCTCCTACCGGTTCCTGCGCACCGTGGAGCACCGGCTGCAGCTGCTGCGGCTGCGGCGCACCCACCTGCTGCCCACCGACGAGCAGCAGCTGCGCTGGCTGGCCCGGTCGCTGGGCTACAAGCCCGACGCCCGCGGCAGCGCCGTCGACGTGCTGCGCGCCGAGCTGGCGCTGCACACCCGCGAGGTGCGCCGGCTGCACGAGAAGCTCTTCTACCGGCCGCTGCTGTCGGCCGTGGCCCGGGTGCCGGCCGAGGCCGCGCAGCTGGGCAGTGAGGCGGCCGGTGACTGGCTGCGCGCGCTGGGCTTCGCCGACCCGCCGGGCGCGCTGCGGCACATGGCGGCGCTGACCGGCGGGGTGTCGCGCTCGGCGTCGATGCAGAAGTACCTGCTGCCGGTCGTGCTGCAGACCCTCGCCGACTGCGCCGACCCCGACGCCGGGCTGCTCGCCTACCGGCAGGTCAGCGAGGCCCTCGGCGGCAACCAGTGGTACCTGCGGCTGCTGCGCGACGAGGGTCAGGTGGCCGAGCGGCTGGCCCGGCTGCTCGGCTCCAGCCAGTACGTGGCCGCCCTGCTCACCCGCACCCCCGAGGCGCTGCGCATCCTCGCCGACGACGACGAGCTCGAGCCGCGGGCCGCCGCGACGCTGGCCGGCGCCTGGCGGGCCGCCGCCGCCCGGTCGGCCGACCCGCAGGCCGCGGTCGGCGTGCTGCGGGCCCAGCGCCGGCAGGAGCTGCTGCGGATCGCCGCGGCCGACCTGCTCGGCCGGCTCGACGTCGTCCGGGTCGGGCAGGCGCTCACCGACGTCGCCGTCGCCACCCTGCAGGCCGGTCTCGACGTCGCCGTCCGCGCGTGGGCCCGGGAGGCCGGGGTCGCCGCCGAGGACGTGCCGGTCGAGCTCGCCGTCATCGGCATGGGCCGGCTCGGCGGCGGCGAGATGGGCTACGGCTCCGACGCCGACGTCCTCTTCGTGCACCGGGCACGGCCCGGCACCGACGAGAGCACGGCGACCCAGGCGGCCAACGCGATCGCGCACACGCTGCGCCGGCTGCTCGCCGAGCCCGCGCCCGACCCGGCGTTCGAGATCGACGCCGACCTGCGACCCGAGGGCCGGCAGGGCCCGCTGGTGCGCAGCCTCGACGCCTTCCGCGAGTACTACGAGCGCTGGGTGTCGGTGTGGGAGGTGCAGGCGCTGCTGCGGGCGGTGCCGGTGGCCGGCAGCTCGGAGCTCGGGGCGGCGTTCGTCGAGCTGGTCGACCCGCTGCGCTACCCGGCCGCCGGCCTCACCGACGCCCAGGTCGCCGAGATCCGCCGGATCAAGGCGCGGGTCGAGCGGGAGCGGCTGCCCCGCGGCGCCGACCCCGCCACCCACGCCAAGCTCGGCCGCGGCGGGCTGGCCGACGTCGAGTGGACCGTCCAGCTCCTGCAGCTGCAGCACGCCGGGCGGCTGCCTGCCCTGCGGCTGCCCTCGACGGTCGCGGCGCTCGCACAGCTGGTCGCCGCCGGGCTGGTCGAGCGCGCGCAGGCCGATGCGCTGCGGGAGGCGTGGGAGCTGGCCAGCCGGGCGCGCAACGCCGTCTTCCTGGTCCGCGGCCGGCCCAGCGACCAGCTGCCCCGGCCCGGGCTGGAGCTGGCCGGGGTGGCGCGGGCCAGCGGTTGCGGGCCCGACGTCGACCCCGGGCGGTTCCTCGACGACTACCGCCGCACCACCCGGCACGCGCGCGGCGTCGTCGAGCAGGTGTTCTACGGCTATCCCGCCGAGGGCTGACCGGCGGGTGTGCCGGGTGCCGCGGCGGGGCACGCTGGGGGAGTGAGCTCCGCCGTGCCCGCCGACGACCCGACCGACGACCCGACCGACCACCCGTCCGACGACGCCACCGCGGACTCCACCGCAGACGCCACGGTGGCCGGCGCCACCATCACGCCCTACCGCGACGGGCCGCTCATCGTCCGCGGCGACTTCCGGCTGGTCGACCAGGACGGCGCCGAGATCGACCCCGGGCGCCGGACGGTGGCGCTGTGCCGCTGCGGGAAGTCGGGCATCAAGCCGTTCTGCGACGGCACCCACAAGCGCTCGGGGTTCGCCGCGCCCAGCGCGCCGAGCCGGCCGCGCCCGGCCGCGGCACTCCGCAGCGCGGACCGGCCGGGCCACGAGCCCGGCTGACGACGGGCGGGCCTTCCGCAGGGGGCCTGCGTCAGGCGACCAGTGACGGCTCCCCGCGCAGCGCCGAGGAACCGGCCTCCCAGGCGCCCAGGAGGTGACCGGCGGCCAGCCCGTCGAGCGCCAGGGAGCACGCGGCGCCGAAGAGGACGTCGTCGGCCAGGGCGGGGTCCTCGGCGACGAGCGAGCCGCACATGTCGACCGCGGCGATCTGCTCGTGGACGGCGTCGGCCTCGACGTGCTCGTCGTAGAAGACGGTCGTGCGCTCGTCGTGGCCCAGGCGGCGCAGGCCCGAGGAGTAGCGGCGGCTGGGCTCGGAGGAGGTCATCTCCACACAGGCCAGGTGGCCCAGCGCCGCGGCCCGCCACCGCCGGTGCAGACCGAACAGCGACATCGTGTTCACCGAGGTGAACGCGACCGCCGGGGCGACGTCCCAGAGCGCGCCGTACCGGGCGTCGAGGCCGAGGTCGCGCATCATCCCGGCGAACAGCTCGCTGTGCATGCGCTCGGCGGAGCCCCCGCCGTACTCGTCGGCCTGGATCTCCACCATCGCGGCCTTCGCCCGGCCGGACAGCCGCGGGACGGCGAAGGTGTGCGGGTCGCCCTCCTTGAGGTGGTAGACCGACCGCAGCGTCAGGTACTCCCGCCACTGCTGCGGCGTGCCGTGCCGGGCCATGTACCGCGACAGCGAGGGGCCGTCGTCGGCGGCGATCAGCGCGGCCAGCTGCCGGTCCACCTGGTCGCCGGTCGCCACCGTCGAGCCGGTCAGCTCCCGCAGGGCGGTCAGGTGCCGCCGCTCCAGGTGCCCGCGCAGCGTGAGGAGGTCCGGGTCCCACTCGAGTGCGTCGTCCACGCCGTCGAACCC
Organism: Geodermatophilus sp. SYSU D00696; assembly: GCF_054050235.1. Lineage (NCBI taxonomy): Bacteria > Bacillati > Actinomycetota > Actinomycetes > Geodermatophilales > Geodermatophilaceae > Geodermatophilus > Geodermatophilus sp. SYSU D00696. The sequence continues at coordinate 10,161 of NZ_JBJGYY010000061.1, forward strand.
GCGGTAGTGCAGCTCGTAGCAGACCGCCAGCGCCAGCTGCAGGTCGTCGTCGTGCAGCGGCGCGGCCGCGGCCTGCGCGGTCTCGCGGGCCAGCTCGACGGTGGCGGCCGCCACCTCGCCGGCGAGCAGGTCGTCGCCCAGGGCAGCGGTCAGGGGACCCCGGGGCTCGGGAACGCGCATGTGATCACCATGCCCAGCGGTCCCCACTTCGATGCACCGCGCACGATGTGATGTCGCCCCGGGTAGTGCCCGGCCATGGCAGACCTGCGCGACCGCGTCGTCCTCGTCACCGGCGGCAGCGCCGGCATCGGCCGTGCCACCGTGGCCCGGCTGGCCGGTGCGGGGGCGCGGGTGGTCACCTGCGCCCGCGACGGCGACCGGCTCGGGGAGGCGGTCACGAGCCTGCCCGGGGTCACCGGGGTGGTCGCCGACGTCGCCCGGGCCGACGACCGGGAGCTGCTCGTCCAGCGGGTGCTGGCCGAGCACGGCCGGCTCGACGCCGTCGTCCTCAACGCCGGACTGGCCTACGCCGCTCTGGTGGAGGACACGCCCCGGGAGGTGGTCGAGGGCATGGTGGCGACCAACCTGACCGGGGTCGTGGACCTGACCCGGCTGGCGCTGCCGCACCTGCTCGCCGCGGCGGCCGGCCGCGGGCGGGGTGACCTGCTGGTGGTCAGCTCCTCGGCCGGGCTGGCGCAGGTGCCGCCGCTGACCGTGTACTCGGCCACCAAGGCGGGGGTGCAGGGGTTCCTCTCCGGCCTGCGGCGGGAGGTCACCGCCCGCGGGGTCCGGGTGCACGCGGTCCTGCCCGGGCCGGTGGCCACCGAGTGGATGGCGCGCGGGCACGGGTCGCCCCCGGCCTCCGACGACGACGCCCGCGGCCGGCTGACCCCGGGCGTCGGGACCGAGCGGGTCGCCGACCGCGTCGCCGGCTGCCTGACGTCGTACTGGTCGCGCTCGGTCGCCGTCCCGCGGGTCATGGGACTGGCCCGGCTGGGCGAGGTCTTCCCCGTCAACCGGGCGCTGGACCTGGTGCTCTCCCGGCAGGCCGACCGGATCCGGCGGGTCGCCGCCCGGATGGTCGACGAGCGGACCGGGTGAGGCGGCCGTGCCCTTCGACCCGCCGTCGGCGGTCCTGCGCACCACCGGCGCCGACGGCTGGACCCTCGTGGAGCCGCTGACCTACGTCGGCCGGCGCGACCGGTTCGTCGTGCCGGCGGGCTTCTCCACCGACCTGGCCACCGTGCCGCGCCCGGTGCTCTGGCTGGTGCCGAGGGCCGGTCGCTACACCCTCGCGGCGGTGCTGCACGACTGGCTGTGCACGGTGGGCATCGCCACCGGCGCGGTCACCTCCCGGCAGGCCGACGGGGTGTTCCGCCGCGCGATGCGCGAGGCCGACGTCCCGGTGCTGCTGCGGTGGCTGATGTGGACCGGCGTCCGGTGGGGAGCGCTGGCCGATCCGGAGCGACGGCGCGGGTGGCTGCTGACGGCGCCGGGCGTGCTGGCCATCTCCCTGCTGGCCGCGCCGCTGGTGCTGCCGCCCTCACTGCTGGTGCTGCCCGGGCTGGCCGTCTACGCCGCGCTCGAGCGCCTGGTGTCGGGGGAGCGGGGCATCCGGCCGTGGTCGCGCCGCTGACGGCCGGACCACCCCGCCCCCGCCCGGCTACGCCCGCGGCGGCACCGGGTCGCTGCCGCCGGCGCCCGGCCGGCAGCGGCGCAGCCGGCGCGCGGTGAGCCACCCGCCGCGCAGCGCGCCGTGCGTGCGCAGCGCCTCCAGGCCGTAGGTCGAGCAGGTCGGCGTGAACCGGCAGACCGGCGGGCGGGTGGGGCTGACCCGCTGCCGGTAGGCGACGACGAGGCGGACCGGCCACCGCGCCGTCCGAGGGGTGCCGGCCGGTGCCGGGGTGACCAGGGCCGCGGGCAGCGCCAGCCACAGCAGGCTGAACAGGCCGATGGCGTCGCAGCCCTCGTCGCAGCCGTCGCAGGAGGAGCCGCTGGACCCCTTCGACCGTCGGTGGGCTCGGCGTCGGGTGCACCCGGGGCGGTTGATCACGGGGCGGCATGGTGCAGGGCGACCGGCGTCCGCGGAAGGACCGTCCGCGCGAGTCGTCCGCGCAACGGTTCGTCCCGCCCGCCCCGGGCGTCCCCTCCCGCCCCGCGGGCCACCGGGTCCGGCCGGGCGACCGCCGACCCTGAGGACACGACCCGCAGCCCGCGGGCCCGTCCGAGGAGGCACCCGATGTCCGTGCCGTCATCGCCCGACCACGACCGCCGGCTGACCGAGCTGCGCGCCGGCATGTCCGTGGTGGCCAGCGCCGCCGCCGACCTGCACGTGGGCAGCCAGCCGGAGGTCCGGGTCCTGCCCGACGGCCGGCTGTGGCTGGCCGAGCTGGGGACCGCGGTCACCGCCGCCCACGTCTACCAGGCCGCCCGCGGCCTGGTCGCCGCCCAGCTCGACGCGATCGCGCAGGTCTCGGGCCGGCCGGTGGAGGACCACGCGCTGGCCTGGCTGGTCACCCTGCAGACCAACGAGGTGATGGTCGGCCTGGAGGCCGCAGCCGCCTCCGGGGACGACCCCGCGGTCGAGGACGACGCCGCCTGAGCCGGCCGCCCGCGTGAGACCGCGCACAGCCGGGATGCCGCGGTCCCCGTTCCGCCTTGACCCCCTCGTGCGGAACGTCTGGGGGCTCACGCGGTGCCGTGAGCTGGACCTGTGCCGGGTGACGAGCGCCGGCTGACGTCGCCGTCCGCGCCGTCCCCGCTCGAACCCTCCCCGGAAAGGCACGTCCGTGCTCGCACGTCTCCGCCGCGTCCCGTTCGCGGCGCAGGTCCTCCTCGCCCTCGTGGTGGGCGTCGCCCTGGGCCTCGTGGCCCGCGACCTCGGCCCCGTCGCCGACGGCACGCCCAACTGGCTCACCAGCACCCTGCAGACCATCGGCGACACCTTCGTCACGCTGCTGAAGGTCCTCGTCCCGCCGCTGGTCGTGACCGCGGTGATCGTCAGCATCGCCAACCTCAAGCAGGTGTCCAACGCCGCCCGCCTGGCCGGCCAGACGCTGCTCTGGTTCGGCATCACCGCGCTGATCGCCGTGTCCATCGGCATCGGCCTCGGCCTGCTCACCGAGCCCGGCCGCAACAGCTCCGTCGACGCCGCGACCGCGGCCGCACCCGAGAAGACCGGCGGCTGGTGGGACTTCCTCACCGGGCTCGTGCCGGGCAACGTCCTGGGGCTCCAGACCGGTGCCGACGGCAGCCTGTCGTTCAACGTGCTGCAGCTGATCGTGCTGTCGGTCGCGATCGGCGTCGCGGTGCTGAAGGTCGGCGAGCCGGCCGAGCCGTTCCTCGGCCTGGTCCGCTCGGCGCTGGCCGTCGTCCAGAAGCTGCTGTGGTGGGTCATCCTGCTGGCCCCGATCGGCACCGTCGGCCTGATCGGCAACGCCGTCGCCAGCTACGGCTGGGAGTCGCTGGGCTCGCTGAGCGTCTTCGCCGGCGCCGTCTACGCCGGCCTCGCGCTGGTGCTCTTCGTCGTCTACCCGGTGCTGCTGCGCCTGCACGGCCTCTCGCCGCTGCGGTGGTTCGCCGGGGCGTGGCCGGCCATCCAGCTCGCCTTCGTCTCCCGCTCCTCGATCGGCACCCTGCCGGTGACCGAGCGGGTCACCGAGCAGAGCCTCGGGGTGCCGCGGGCCTACGCCTCCTTCGCCGTGCCGCTGGGTGCCACGACGAAGATGGACGGCTGCGCGGCGATCTACCCGGCGCTCGCGGCGATCTTCGTGGCGCAGTTCTTCGGCGTGGACCTCTCGCTGACCGACTACCTGCTCATCGCGCTGGTGTCGGTCGTCGGCTCCGCCGCCACCGCCGGCGTCACCGGCGCGGTGGTCATGCTGACCCTGACGCTGTCCACCCTCGGGCTGCCGCTGGCCGGCGTCGGCCTGCTGCTGGCCATCGACCCGATCCTGGACATGGGCCGCACCGCGGTGAACGTCGCCGGCCAGGCGCTGGTCCCGACGATCGTGGCCAAGCGCGAGGGCATCCTCGACCTGGAGCGGTTCCGTGGCGGCCTCGCCACCGGGCCGCTGCCCGGCGGGACCGGTGGGGTCGACGCCGACCTGCGCCAGCCCGCAGCCGCCTGATCCCGGCGCCCTCCACGGACGGGCCGGTGACCCCCCGCGGGGTCACCGGCCCGTCGCCGTGTCCGGGCTGGGCGGACACCGCCACGGTCAGCTGACCGATGCGCCCGCCCGCTCCCGGCACCAGGGTCGTCCCCGCACCCGACCCCGCGGAGGAGCCCGGCCATGGTCCACGAGCCCGAGACGACCGCCCCGTTCCCGGCCGACGACCTGGCCGGGCGGCTCAAGCGCACCGAGGTCCAGCGCGGCCCGTTCTCGCTCCCGGGCCGGGAGGTCGTGCAGGTCCTCACCGAGATCCCGGTCGGGGTGGAGTCGGGCTGGCACACCCACCCCGGGGAGGAGGTCGGCTACATCGTCGCCGGCACGGTGGAGATGCAGGTCCGGGGCCGGCCGACGGTCACGCTGCACGCCGGCGACGGGTTCCTCATCCCGCCCGGCACGCCGCACAACGCCCGCGACCTGGGCCCGGGCACCGGCCACATGCTCAGCACCTACGTGGTCGAGGTCGGGCGGCCGCTGGCCACTGCACTGACCTGACCCCGTCGGTGCCGAGACCGCTCACTCCCGCAGCGCCTGGCCCAGCCGGGCCGCCTGCCGGGTGAGGTGGTGCCGTTCGGCGAGGTCGGGCGCGGACCGGGCGGCGTCGGCGTACAGCCGTGCCGCGGTGTGCAGGTCGCCCGCCTTCTCGTGCAGGTACGCCGACGCCGCGGCGTACCGGGGCAGGCCGGGGTCGACCGCGGCGAGGGCGGCCAGGCCGGCCGCCGGGCCGTCGGCCTCGCCGACCGCGACGGCCCGGTTGAGCTGCACGACCGGGCTCCCGGTGAGGCGGAGCAGCTCGTCGTACCAGCTGACGATCTGCACCCAGTCGGTCTCCTCGGCGCGGAGCGCGTCGGCGTGCAGGGCGGCGACGGCGGCCTGCGCCTGGAACTCGCCGAGCCGGTCACGGGCCAGCGCCGCCTGCAGGACGGCGACGCCCTCGGCGATCAGCGCGGTGTCCCAGCGGGAGCGGTCCTGCTCGGCCAGGGGGACCAGGGTGCCGTCGGGCCGGGTCCGCGCCGGACGCCGGGCGTGGTGCAGCAGCATCAGCGCCAGCAGGCCCGCGGTCTCCTCGTCGTCGGTCATCGAGGCGAGCTGGCGGGTGAGCCGGATCGCCTCGGCGGCCAGGTCGACGTCACCGGTGTAGCCCTCGTTGAAGACCAGGTAGAGCACCCGGCGCACGGTCGCGAGGTCGCCCGGCTCGTCGAACCGGACGCCCGCGACCGTGCGCTTGGCCCGGCTGATCCGCTGCGCCATCGTCGCCTCGGGCACCAGGTGGGCCTGCGCGATCTGCCGGGTGGTCAGGCCGCCGACGGCGCGCAGCGTCAGGGCGACCGCGGAGGCCGGGGTCAGCGACGGGTGGGCGCAGAGGAAGAACAGCTGCAGCGTGTCGTCCGCCGTCTCGGCCGGCCCGGGCGGCGGCTCGGCCGCGACCCGCTGCTCCCGCTCGCTCCGGGACGCCTGGGAGCGTGCGGCGTCGAGGAACTTGCGCCAGGCGACGGTGACCAGCCAGCCCCGCGGGTCGGCCGGGGGCCGGTCCGGCCAGGTCAGCGTGGCCTGGACGAGGGCCTCCTGCACGGCGTCCTCGGCCGTCGCGAAGTCGACCCCGCGCCGCACGAGGACGCCGATCACCGCGGGCGTCAGCTCCCGCAGCAGCAACTCGTCCACCGCCGCGTCCGACCTGGCCGGCCCGGTCACTCGGAGACGGTCTGGGGCGCGCCGAGGAACGGGCGCACCTCGAGCCACTCGTGGATCGGCTTCCCGCCGGCCCCCGGGGCCGCCGACAGCTCGCCGGCGAGCTCGAGCGCGCGCTCGTAGCTGTCGACGTCGATCACCATCCACCCGGCGATCAGGTCCTTGGTCTCCGCGAACGGCCCGTCGGTGACCGGCGGCCGGCCCTCGCCGTCGTACCGGACGAACGTGCCCTCGGGCGAGAGCGCCTGACCGTCGACGTACTCGCCGGTGCCCTCCAGCCGGGCGGCGAAGTCGGCCATGTACTGCACGTGCCGGTCGACCTCCTCCGGGGTCCACTGGTCCATCGGGACGTCGTTCACCGCCGCGGGGGCGCCGCGGTAGTGCTTGAGGAGCAGGTACTTGGCCATGGGGTCCTCCCCGGTCCGGTGCGGCTCCGTCGGCCGCATCTGCCCTGGGACGGAGCCGGCCGGCCGGTCTCGACATCCCGCGCCGGATCCTCGCGGGAGATGTCCTGGCGGGGACAGGGGGTGCGCGCAGCACCGGACCGCCGAGGATCGCCGGCGCGATCAGCAGCCGGCCTGGCCCGCCCGCGTCCACCCCGACCAGATCCGGACCTCGGGTGACGAGGACGTCGGCGGTGCAGCAGCGGCGCGGCGCCGACGGCACTCGGCCAGGTCGACGGCGGTGCGGGACCAACGGCGTACCGGGGTGGTGCCGTGAGCCACTGTCCGGACCTCTCGACGGCGGCCACGCTGCTCCTGTCGAGGGGGAGGAGGGCAGGGGTGGCCGGAACGCGCACCGAGGTCTCCCGGTGGCGGCGCTGGATGTACCGGGGGAGGCGGCCGCACCGGCTGGCGGGCCTGCTCAACCGGGCCCAGGCCGCACTCGCGGCGCGGGGTGTCGGCCCGTCGCGGATCGTCGTGCTGGAGGTGACCGGCCGGCGCAGTGGCCGGACCGTGGCCCTGCCGGTGGTGGTGGCCGACCTCGACGGCGAGCGCTACCTGGTCTCGATGCTGGGCGAGGACTCCCAGTGGGTGCGCAACGTCCGGGCCGCGCACGGCCGCGCCGTGCTGCGGCACCGGGGTCGGCAGGAGGTCCGCCTCCAGGAGGTCGAACCGGCTCGCCGGGCGCCGGTCCTCCGCCGGTACCTCGACCGCGCTCCGGGGGCGCGGGCGCACTTCCCGCTCGACCGCCGGGCCCCACTGCAGGAGTTCGAGCGGATCGCACCGCGCTATCCGGTCTTCCTCATCACCGCGCCGTCCGGTGTCGCCGCGCCGACGGAGCCCCTGCCGTCCTGACCGCCCTCTCCACCGGAGGTCCAGCGATGACCGTCACCGCCACGGAGCTGTGGCAGCTGGGTGCGGTGGAGCTGGCCGCGGCGATCCGGTCCCGGGAGGCCTCCTGCCGCGAGGTCGTCGAGGCGCACCTGCGACGGATCGAGGCGGTGGACCCCGCCGTCAACGCCGTCGTCGTCGTCCTGGGTGAGCAGGCGCTCGACGCGGCGGACGCGGCCGACCGGGCCGTCGCCGCCGACGACGAACTGGGGCCGCTGCACGGTGTCCCGTTCACCGTCAAGGGGCTCATCGACCTGGCCGGCACGCCGACCACCCAGGGCCTGCGGGCGCTGGCCGGGGCGTACCCGGCCCGGGACGCGCCCGCCGTCGAGCGGCTCAAGGCCGCCGGGGCCATCCCGATCGGCCGCACCAACCTGGCCTCCTCCGGGGTGCGCTGGCACTGCGAGAGCGAGCTGTGGGGCGCGACGGTGAACCCGTGGGACCGCTCACGCACCGCCGGCGCCTCCAGCGGCGGGGACGCCGCCGCGGTGGCGACCGGGATGACCCCGCTCGGGCTCGGCAGTGACGGGCTCGGATCCCTGCGCTCTCCGGCGCAGTGCTGCGGGGTCAGCACGATCAAGCCCACCCTGGGGCGCATCCCCGACGCGTCGAGCGTCCCGGGGGCGGAGTTCGTCCCGATCGGCGCCCAGCTGACGATCGTGGTCGGCCCGATGGCGCGGCGGGTGGCTGACCTGCGGACCGCACTCGAGGTGATGGCCGGGCCCACCTGGCGCGACCCGTGGTCGGTGCCGGCACCGCTGCGCGGCCCCGCACCCGCCCGGCCGATCCGGGTGGCGCTGGTGCTCGACCCCGCCGGGCGGGGCACGGACGAGCAGGTACGCGACGGCGTCCGGACGGCCGGCCGGGTCCTCGCGGACGCCGGCTACGTCGTCGAGGAGGTCGAGCCGCCCTCGATCGACCTGGCGGCCAGCACGGACCTGGCCATGCTGAACACCCCGGAGGTGCGGGCGGCGCTGCCGGCGTTGACGTCGCTGTGGCCGGCCGAGACCCGGCGGTTCCTGGCGGAGTTCTACGCAGCCCTCGGGGACCTGGACCCGGTGGCGGCGATGGAGGGCTTCGCCACCCGGCACTCCCTGCTGCGTCGCTGGGGCGAGTTCCAGCAGGCCCATCCCCTCGTCGTGGCCCCGGTGTCCACGCAGATCCCCTTCCGGGTCGGCACCGACCTCGGGGGGGGGGGGGGGGGGGGGGGGGGCGGGGGCGGGGGGGGGGGCGGGGGGGGGGGGGGGGGGGGGGGGGGGGGGGGG
>NZ_JBJGYY010000062.1:0-17683 GCF_054050235.1 Geodermatophilus sp. SYSU D00696
ACCTGACAGATCTCGATGTCATCAACCAAAGGAACCCACGACCCGACCGGACAACCGACCAGGCCACGGGGGTTTGTTACTTGGCACTGACTTTCGGCACGCTGTTGAGTTCTCAAGGAACGGACGCACACCAACTCCACCCTTCCGGGCTTCGTCGATCGCGGCTTGTCCGACTCTACGCCGTCCTCCGGAGCTCTGCACCCTGGGGGTGGTCTCCGTGGCCCTCGCGGGCTCCGTCCGGCGCGAAGAAGACAGTACACGAGTCCGGGGGGCCGTGCACACGGGGTCTCCGTCACACCCCGCGGCCCGCTCAGAGTCCGAGGAAGGACTCCAGGCCGACGGTCAGACCGGGGCGGCCGCCGACCTCTCTGACCGCCAGGAGCACGCCGGGCATGAAGGAGGACCGGTCGTAGGAGTCGTGCCGCAGGGTCAGCGTCTCGCCGGCGGCCCCCATGAGGACCTCCTGGTGGGCGACCAGGCCGGTGAGCCGGACCGCGTGGACGGCGATCCCGTCGACGTCGGCACCGCGGGCACCGGGCAGCGAGTCGGTGGTCGCGTCCGGGGACGGCGGCAGGCCGGCGGCGCGGCGGGCGGCGGCCACCAGCCCGGCGGTGCGGACAGCCGTGCCCGAGGGGGCGTCGACCTTGTTGGGGTGGTGCAGCTCGACGATCTCCGTCGAGGGGTAGAAGCGCGCAGCCTCCTGCGCGAAGCGCATGAGCAGGATCGCCCCGATGCCGAAGTTGGGGGCGATCACGACACCGACGTCGGGCTTGGGCTCGAGCCACTCGGCCACGGTGGCCAGGCGCTGCTCGTCGAAGCCGGTCGTGCCCACGACACAGGAGATGTCCTGGTCGATGCAGAACCGGATGTTGTCCATGACGACGTCCGGGCGGGTGAAGTCCACGACCACCTGCGCGCCGGCGTCGGCGACGTTGAAGAGCCAGTCGCCCTCGTCGACCATCGCCACCAGCTCCAGGTCGTCGGCGGCGTTGACCGCCTTGACCACCTCGGTGCCCATCCGGCCCCGCGCGCCCAGCACGCCGACCGGGATGCGCGGTGGCTCGGCCGCCGTCCCGCCGGTGGCCTGCTGGTCGGAGGAAGGGGTGCCGGTGGTCACCGGGCCAGTCTCCCGGGCTCCCGGTCCGGCGCAACCACGGCCCCCGACCTCAGCGGGCGGGGACCACCCGCTCCACGCGCGTCCAGGCCAGCAGTCCGAGGGCGGCACCGGCGACGTCGGCCAGCCAGTCGGTGACCGATCCCGAGCGCTGCAGGTCCGACAGCGCCTGCACCACCTCGCTGACCCCGCCGTAGACGACGAGCAGGACCGCGAGCGGGAGGGCGCGGATCCCCGCCCACCGGCCGGCGAGGGCCAGCGCCAGGAAGAGCACCGCGTGCACCAGCTTGTCGGCGCCGGGCGGGGCCGAGGGGACGTCGGAGCCGGGGGCGAAGAGGACTGCGAGCGAGACGAGCACCGTCACCGCGAGGACACCGCGGGAGAGCGCGCCGTGCACGCGGAGCGCGGGGTGGCGGGATCGGACGTCCACGGGTGTCAGAGCCGGTCGAGGTCGGACTCGCGGTAGGGACCGACGACGGCCAGGCAGGTCTCGCGGCCGAGCAGGTCGACGGCGACCGCCCGGACCTGGTCCTCGTCGACGGCGGCGATCCGGTCGAGCACCTCGCGCACCGGCACGTACTCCCCGTGCGACAGCTCGCTCTTGCCCAGCCGGCTCATCCGCGACCCGGTGTCCTCGAGGCCCAGGACCGTCCCCCCGCGCATCTGTCCCTGGCCGCGGGCGACCTCCTCGGGAGTCAGCCCGTCCGCCGCCACCCGCGCCAGCTCCTCGCGGACCAGGCGGAGCACCTCGGGGACCCGCTTCTTGGCGCAGCCGGCGTAGACGGAGAACGTGCCGGTGCCCGCGTAGGAGGTCAGCGCGGAGCCCACGCTGTAGACCAGGCCGCGCTTCTCGCGGATCTCCTGGAACAGCCGGGAGCTCATGCCGCCGCCGACCGCCGTCTCCAGGACCGCCGCGGCGTACCGGCGCTCGTCGAAGCGGCTCAGGCCCAGGCCGCCGTAGAGCAGGTGGGTCTGCTCGGTGCGGCGGGCCACCAGGCCGGAGGGCCGGGCGGGCCGGGCCGGCCGCAGCTCCTCGCCCCGCCGCAGCGGCGCCGGCAGCACCGAGCCGGACAGCCGGTCCCCGAAGACCGCCGTCACCAGGTCGAGGACCTGCTGGTGGTCCACCCGGCCGGCGGCCGTGACCACCATCGAGGGGATCGCGTAGCGCGAGCGGTACCAGCCGTCGACGTCGTCGCGCGTGAGGCCCTCGATGGAGTCGACCGTGCCGAGGACCGAGCGGCCCAGGGCGGTGTCGCCGAACAGCGTCTCGGCGAACAGGTCGTGCACGAGGTCGGAGGGCTCGTCGTCGCGCATGGCGATCTCCTCGAGCACCACCGTCCGCTCCGACTCGAGGTCCTCGACGGTGTTGAGCGCCTCGGTCACCAGGTCACCGACCAGCGTCACCGCCAGCGGCAGGTCGCTGGCGAGCACGTTGGCGTAGTAGCAGGTGTGCTCCTTGGCGGTGAAGGCGTTCATCTCACCGCCGACGGCGTCCATCGCCGTCGCGATCTCCATGGCGCTGCGGCTGCGGGTGCCCTTGAACAGCAGGTGCTCGAGGAAGTGCGAGGCGCCGGCGACGCGGTCGGTCTCGTCGCGCGAGCCCACCCCGACCCAGATGCCGAGCGTGGCCGAGTGGACGCCGGGCATCGTCTCGGTGAGCACGCGGAGCCCGCCGGGCAGCACGGTGCGCTCGACCCGGCCGCCGACCTCGTCGACGTCCAGGGTGCTGGTCACACCGACCGGGGCCGGGACGGAGGCGAGGTCGGCAGACCCCGTCCCCACCCCGGCCCCGGTCGGGCTCAGGTCGGCAGCCGTGTCAGGCCTCCGCGGGAGCGTCGGCCGCGGGAGCCGCGTCGCCGGCGGCAGCGCCGTCGCCGGAGGCGGCGCCCTCGGCGTCCGCGGCGACCGGGACCAGGCTGATCTTGCCGCGGGCGTCGATGTCGGTGATCTCGACCTGCAGCTTGTCCCCGACGTTCACGACGTCCTCGACCTTGCCGATGCGCTTGCCGCCACCGAGCTTGCTGATGTGCACCAGGCCGTCCTTGCCCGGCAGCAGCGAGACGAAGGCGCCGAACGGCGTCGTCTTGACCACGGTGCCGAGGAAGCGCTCCCCCACCTTCGGCATCTGCGGGTTGGCGATCGCGTTGATCCGGTCGACCGCGGCCTGGGCCGAGGGGCCGTCGGAGGCGCCGACGTAGATGGTGCCGTCGTCTTCGATGGTGATCTCGGCGCCGGTCTCGTCCTGGATCGAGTTGATCATCTGGCCCTTCGGGCCGATGACCGCACCGATCTTGTCGACCGGGATGCGCACCGTGGTCACCCGCGGCGCGTAGGGGCTCATCTCGTCGGGGGCGTCGATGGCCTCGTTCATCACGTCGAGGATGTGCAGCCGGGCGGCGCGGGCCTGGGTCAGCGCCTGGGCGAGCACGTCGGACGGGATGCCGTCGAGCTTGGTGTCCAGCTGCAGCGCCGTGACGAAGTCCTTGGTGCCGGCGACCTTGAAGTCCATGTCACCGAAGGCGTCCTCGGCGCCGAGGATGTCGGTCAGCGCGACGTACTCGGTCTTGCCGTCGACCTCGTCGGAGACCAGGCCCATGGCGATGCCGGCCACCGGGGCGCGCAGCGGCACACCGGCGTTGAGCAGCGACAGGGTGGAGGCGCAGACCGAGCCCATCGACGTCGAGCCGTTGGAGCCCAGCGCCTCGGACACCTGCCGGATCGCGTAGGGGAACTCCTCGCGGTCGGGCAGCACCGGCAGCAGCGCCCGCTCGGCGAGCGCGCCGTGGCCGATCTCGCGCCGCTTGGGCGAGCCCACGCGGCCGGTCTCGCCGGTGGAGTACGGCGGGAAGTTGTAGTTGTGCATGTAGCGCTTGCGCGTCTCGGGCGAGAGCGTGTCGAGCTGCTGCTCCATGCGGAGCATGTTCAGCGTGGTGACGCCCAGGATCTGGGTCTCTCCGCGCTCGAACAGCGCCGAGCCGTGCACCCGGGGGACGACCTCGACCTCGGCCGACAGCGGCCGGATGTCGGTGACGCCGCGGCCGTCGATGCGGACCTTGTCGCGCAGGATCCGCTGCCGGACGACCTTCTTGGTGACGGCGCGGAAGGCGGCCGAGACCTCCTTCTCGCGGCCGGCGAACTGCTCGGCCAGCGAGGCGAGGACCTCGTCCTTGAGCGCGTCGGTGGCGTCGTTGCGCTCGGTCTTGCCGGCGATCGACTGGACCTGGGTCAGGCGGTCGAGCGCGGCGGCCTCGACGGCGGCGTAGACGTCGTCCTGGTAGTCCAGGAAGCGGGGGAACTCCGCGACCGGCTTGGCGGCCTTCTCGGCCAGCGCGGTCTGCGCCTCGCACAGCGCCTTGATGAAGGGCTTGGCGGCCTCGAGACCCTGCGCCACGACCTCCTCGGTCGGCGCGGCGGCGCCGCCGGAGACCAGCTGGATCGTCCGCTCGGTGGCCTCGGCCTCGACCATCATGATCGCGACGTCGCCGTCGGGCAGGACGCGGCCGGCCACGACCATGTCGAAGACGGCGTCCTCGAGCTCGGCGTGGGTGGGGAAGCCGATCCACTGGCCGTTCACCAGCGCGACTCGGGTGCCGCCGACCGGGCCGGAGAACGGCAGGCCCGACAGCTGGGTGGAGGCCGAGGCCCCGTTGATCGCCAGCACGTCGTAGAGGTGCGCCGGGTCCAGGGCCAGGACCGTGATGACGACCTGGACCTCGTTGCGCAGACCCTTGGCGAAGGTCGGGCGCAGCGGCCGGTCGATGAGGCGGCAGGTGAGGATCGCGTCCTCGCTGGGGCGGCCCTCGCGGCGGAAGAACGAGCCGGGGATGCGCCCGGCGGCGTACATCCGCTCCTCGACGTCGACCGTCAGCGGGAAGAAGTCGAAGTGCTCCTTGGGGTGCTTGCCGGCCGTGGTGGCCGACAGCAGCATGGTGTCGCCCATGCTGACGACGACCGAGCCGGCGGCCTGCTTGGCCAGCCGCCCGGTCTCGAAGGTGATGCTGCGGCTGCCGTAGCTGCCGTTGTCGATGACCGCGGTGGCGGTGGTGACCCCGTCCTCGGGGTCGTACTCGGCCGCGGTGCTGGTCGCTGTGGTGGGTGCGGACACGTCGTCCTCTTCCTACGTCGCATGCGGCGACGTCCTCTTCGTGGCGTCCTGCGCCGGACTGCTCCGGGGTGACCGGTCTTCGATCGAAGCCCCCGGGGTCGTTCCCCCCGCGAGGGAGGTGCATGCCCGGGGGCCACCACCGAGGACCGACCAGCGGCGGGGTGCGCGCGGCGGGAGCCGTGGTCTCGCGGGGCGGGTGCCCCACGAGAGAGGGGACCGTCCCGGGCGGGACGGTCCCCTCTGGGTCAGCGGCGCAGACCGAGCCGCTCGATGAGCGAGCGGTAGCGGGTGATGTCGGTCTTCGCCAGGTAGTTCAGCAGCCGCCGGCGGCGGCCGACCAGCAGGAGCAGGCCCCGCCGGCTGTGGTGGTCGTGCTTGTGCTGCTTGAGGTGCTCGGTCAGGTCGCTGATCCGGCGGGTGAGCATCGCGACCTGGACCTCGGGCGAGCCCGTGTCCCTCTCGACCGTCGCGTACTCGGTCATGATCTGCTGCTTCGTCGCGCTGTCGAGCGCCATGGGCGGGCCTCCGGGCCTGGTCACGTGTGGCCCCCGGTCTGGGTCACGGGGGCAGCTCGCACACACGTCGGGCGGTGCCCGACCACCCGAGGTTACCAGCGGGCCGACGGGGCCCCGGCGGTGATCACCCGGCGGGGGGCAGCCCGAGCACCGCGCGGGTGCGCGCGACGTCGTCGGCCATCGCCGTGACGAGGGCGCCGGCGTCGGCGAAGGAGGTCATCGGCCGCAGCCGCGAGACGAACTCGACGCCGACGTGCTCGCCGTAGAGGTCGCCGGAGAAGTCGAGCACGAACGCCTCGACGGTGCGCCGCGAGCCGTGGAAGGTCGGGTTGGTGCCGACCGAGATCGCCGCCGGGGCGCTGTCGCGGGTGGCACCCGACGGGTCGCGGGTGACCAGCGCGCCGGCGTAGACGCCGTCGGCCGGGATCGCGGTGAACGGCGGGCTCTCCACGTTCGCCGTCGGGTAGCCCAGCTCCCGGCCGCGCCGGTCACCGCGGACGACGACGCCGTCGACCCGGTGCGGGCGGCCCAGTGCCCGCGCCGCGCTCTCCATGTCCCCGGCCGCGACACAGGCGCGGATGTAGGTGGAGGAGATGGTGACCGCGCCGTCGGCCGAGTCGTCGCCGGCCAGCGGGATCCCCTCGACGGCGAAGCCGAAGCGGCGGCCCTCCTGGGTCAGCGTCGTGACGGTGCCGGCCGCCCGGTGCCCGTAGGTGAAGTTCTCGCCGACGACGACCGCCGCCGCGTGCAGGTCCTCGACGAGCGCACCGTGGGTGAACTCCTCGGGCGTGAGCCGGCTGAACTCCCGGGTGAACGGGATGACGCACATGCCGTCGACGCCCAGCCCGGCGACCAGCTCGGCCTTGCGGTCGAGAGAGGTGAGGATCGCCGGGTGCGAGCCGGGGCGGACCACCTCGGACGGGTGCGGGTCGAAGGTGACCAGCACGCAGGGCCGGCGCATCGCCCGCGCCCGCTCGACGGCGGTGCCGATGAGCTGCTGGTGACCGCGGTGGACGCCGTCGTACATGCCCACCGTGACCACCGTCCGGCCGAGGTCGGCCGGGGTGGCCGCGGTCCCACGCCAGCGCCGCACGCGCCCCGCTCCCCCGTTCCCAGCCGGGTCGCTCAGGCGACCCGGTGCAGCCAGCCGTGGGTGTCGGGCACCCGGCCGTGCTGGATGTCGAGCAGCTGGGCGCGCAGCGACGTGGTGACCGGGCCGGGGGCGCCGTCGCCGACGGTGAAGTCGCCGGTGCGCGCCCGGACCTCGCCGACGGGGGTGATGACGGCGGCGGTGCCGCAGGCGAAGGTCTCGGTGACCGTGCCGTCGGCGACGCCGGAGCGCCACTCGTCGACGCTGAAGCGGCGCTCGGTGACCCGCATGCCGCGCTCGCGGGCCACCGAG
Organism: Geodermatophilus sp. SYSU D00696; assembly: GCF_054050235.1. Taxonomy (NCBI): domain Bacteria; kingdom Bacillati; phylum Actinomycetota; class Actinomycetes; order Geodermatophilales; family Geodermatophilaceae; genus Geodermatophilus; species Geodermatophilus sp. SYSU D00696. The sequence goes on from NZ_JBJGYY010000062.1 coordinate 7,137, forward strand.
ACGAGCGACTCGCGGGTGATGCCGGGCAGCAGCGTGCCGGTGAGCTCGGGGGTGACCAGCTCGGCGTCGTCGCCGGAGCCGAGGACGAAGAACAGGTTCATCCCGCCCATCTCCTCGACGTAGCGCTTCTCGACCGCGTCGAGCCAGACCACCTGGTCGCAGCCGGCGGCGATCGCCTGCTCCTGGGCCAGCAGGCTCGCGGCGTAGTTGCCGGCGCACTTGACGTCGCCGGTGCCGCCGGGCGCGGCGCGGATGTAGTCCTCCGAGAGGTACACCGACACCGGGTGCACCCCGCGCGGGAAGTAGGCCCCGGCCGGGCTGGCGATGACGAGGAAGAGGTACTCGTTGGCCGGCCGCACGCCGAGGAAGGGCTCGGTGGCCAGCTGGTAGGGGCGGATGTAGAGCGTCTGGTCCGCGCCGGTGGGCACCCAGTCGCGGTCGGCGTCGACCAGCGCGTCGACGGCGCTGATGAAGGCGTCCTCGGGCACCGGCGGCATGGCCAGCCGGCGGGCGCTGCGGGCGAAGCGGGCCGCGTTGGCCTCGGGCCGGAACGTGGCCACGCTGCCGTCGGGCTGGGCGTAGGCCTTGAGCCCCTCGAAGATCGACTGGGCGTAGTGCAGGGCGGCGGTGGCGGGGTCGACCTGCAGCGGCGCGTACGGGGCCAGCCGGGCGTCGTGCCAGCCGCGGCCGGCCGTGTACTGGGCCACGAACATCGAGTCGGTGAAGTGGCGCCCGAAGCCGGGGTCGGCCAGCACCGCCTCGCGCTCCGCGGCCGAGCGGCGGGTCACGTCCTCCACGGTCACCGGCACGCCCTCGGTGAAGACCCGGGAGGAGGTGCGGCTGTCGGCGAGCGTGTCGGTCATGTCTCCCACCTGCGTGAGCTCGTGCTGGAGCCGGGCCGGCGGACGACCGGCCCCGGGCTCACAGTAGCGCCGGGCCCGGCGGCGGCCGGGGGCCGACCGCCGCCGCGGGGGATCAGGGCCGGTCGGGCGCCGAGCTCTCGATGACCTCGTAGGACCACAGGTGGTGGGAGTCGCTGGCCGCGGGGGCGAGCTCGTCGCCGCCGCCCTGGTGCGCCCGGGCGAAGTCCTGGCCGCCCTCCCAGGCCCGGTAGGCCTCCTCGCTCTCCCACCGGGTGTAGACGAGGTACTGGTCGGTGCCCTCGAGCGGGCGCAGCAGCTCGAACCACTCGAAGCCGGGGGTCTTCTCGACGGCACCGCCGCGGCCACGGAAGCGCTCCTCGAACCGCTCCTGGGCGTGCGGCGGAACGGTGATGGCGTTGATCTTCACGACGCTCATGCGCTCCCCTTGCCCCTCGCCGTGCCCCGGCTAACCGGAGCGGGGACCGGCCCACCGGGCGAGGATGGCGCGGTGACACAGGACAAGCGGCCCGGCGTGCTCTTCGACGTCGACGGCACCCTGCTCGACACCAACTACCTGCAGGTCCTCGCCTGGTGGCAGGGCTTCCGCGACACCGGGCACGACGACGTGTCGATGGCCGACTGCCACCGCTCGATCGGCATCGCGAGCGAGGAGCTGGTCGTCCACCTGCTCGGGGACGAGGCGACCGACGTCGAGGAGGTGTCGGAGGCCAAGAACCGGCGCTACGAGCCGCTGCGCGAGCTGGTGACCCCGTTCCCGCGCGTGGACGACCTCCTGGCCGCGTGCCGGGACCGGGGGCTGGCCGTGGTGCTGGCCACCAGCGGCAAGGAGTCGGACCTGGAGTGGATGGTGCCGGCGATCGGCGGCGAGGACGTCGTCGACGGGACGACCTGCTCGGCCGACGTCGAGTCGGCCAAGCCCGCGCCGGACCTGCTGCTGACCGCCGTCGAGGCGCACGGCCTGGACGCGTCCCGCACCGTGGTCGTGGGGGACACGGTCTGGGACGTGCAGTCCGCGCAGGACGCCGGGCTGCCGTGCATCGCGCTCACCTGCGGCGGCATCTCGCGCGCCGAGCTGCTGGAGGCCGGCGCCGACGAGGTCTACGACGACCCCGCGGACCTGCTCGCCCACCTCGACGACTCGCTGATCGGGAAGGCCGCCGGGTGAAGGACCCCCGTGCCCCCCACGCCTCGCACGCTCGGCGCGGGCCCCTGCACGGGAGCCGTTCCAGCACGTCACTCGGGGAAGCCGACCGCGACCCGGGCGGTGGAGCCCGCGTCCTCGACCAGCGCGACCAGCCGGCCCGCGGGGTCGACGGCAGCGACCAGGCCCGGACGGCCGGTCGCGGGCACCCGCTGCCCGTACCCGAGGGCCCGCGCCTCGTCGTCGGTGAGCCGGCGCTCGGGGAAGACGGCGGTCGCGGCGTCGGTCAGCCCCAGCACGCCCGGGCCGCCCCCGGCGGCCAGCGCGGCCGCCGCCTCCTCGACCGGAGCGGCCCGCTCGGTGGTGAACGGCCCCGACGCGGTGCGGCGCAGCGCGGTGAGGTGGCCGCCCACGCCGAGGGCGGCGCCGGCGTCACGGGCGATGGCGCGCACGTAGGTGCCCGCGGTGCAGGCCACGGCGACCTCGACGTCGACCAGGTCGGGCGTGGGCCGCGAGAGGGCGTGCACGTCGATCCGGTGCACCGTGACCGAGCGCGGCTCCAGCACGACCTCCTCGCCGACCCGCACGCGGTCGTAGGAGCGGCGGCCGCCGACCTTCACCGCGCTCACCGACGAGGGCACCTGCGACAGCGGGCCGGTCTGGGCGGCGAGCGCGGCGCGGACGGCGCCGTCGTCGAGGTGCGCGGCCGAGGTGGTGGTGAGCACCTCGCCCTCGCGGTCGTCGGTGACCGTCGTCTGCCCGAGCCGGATGGTGGCCTCGTAGACCTTGTCCGAGCTGCCGAGGTGGCCCAGCAGGCGCGTGGCGGCGCCGACGCCGAGCACGAGCAGCCCGGTGGCCATCGGGTCGAGGGTGCCGGCGTGGCCGACCCGGCGGACCGAGAGCACCCGCCGGGCGCGGGCGACGACGTCGTGCGAGGTCATCCCGGCGGCCTTGTCGACCAGCAGGACCCCGGGGGCGACGTCGGCGTCGGCGGCGCGGCGGCGGCTCATGCGCCCACCGTCGCAGGTGCGGTGAGCCACCTGTCCCCCGCCACCCGGGCCAGCACCGCGACCAGCCGCAGGACGACGAACAGGGTCAGCCCGGTCCACACACCGGCCAGCCCCCAGCCGAGGGGGCCGGACAGCAGCGACAGCGGGAGGAAGCCGACCAGCGCCGCGCCGACGGTCACCGTGCGCAGGTAGCCGACGTCACCGGCGCCCATGAGGACGCCGTCGAGGGCGAACACCACCCCGGCCAGCGGCTGGAACCCGGCGAGGAACCACCAGACCAGCTCGGCCTGCGCGCGCACCGCGGGGTCGCCGGTGAACAGCGGCACCAGCAGGTCGCGGCCGGCCAGCAGCAGCACCGCGACGAGCACGCCGGTGCCCAGCCCCCACAGGGTCACCCGCCGCGCTGTGGCGCGGGCCTCGTCGGGGCGGCCGGCGCCCAGCGCGTGCCCGACCAGCGTCTGGGCGGCGATCGCGTAGGCGTCGAGGACGAGCGCGAGGAACAGGAACAGCTGCAGCGCGATCTGGTGGGCGCCCAGCTGCGCCTGCCCCGCGCGCGCCGCCACGCCCGCCGCGACGAGGAAGGCCAGCTGCAGCACGGTGGCGCGCACCAGCAGGTCGCGGCCCAGGACCAGTTGCGCGCGGACGGCCGACGGGCGCAGCCGCCAGTCGGCGCCCTCGCGCAGCAGCGCCCGCACGAACAGGGCCGCCGTCAGCGACTGGCCGGCGAGGTTGGCCACCGCCGACCCGGGCAGGCCGAGACCGGCGGGGTACACGAGCAGGGGGCACAGCGCCAGGCTGAGCAGGCTCCCGGCCAGCACGAAACGCACCGGCCGGCGCAGGTCCTGCACCCCGCGCAGCCACCCGTTGCCGGCCAGGGACACCAGCAGCAGCGGCGCGCCGCAGCCGGCGATGCGCAGCCACTGCTCCCCCGCGGCGGCCACCTCCCCGGGTCCGCCGGCCAGCGCGCGGGTCATCGGCCCGGCGAACAGCTGGAACAGCAGGACGACGCCGGCGCCGAGCAGCAGCGCCAGCCAAGTGGCCTGCACGCCCTCGGCGACGGCGCCGGCCCGGTCGCCGGCCCCGGCGCGGCGGGCGGCGCGGGCGGTGGTGCCGTAGGCGAGGAAGTTGAGCAGCGCGGCGGCCCAGGCCAGCAGCCCGCCGCCGACGGCCAGCCCGCCCAGCGGCACGGTGCCCAGGTTGCCGATGACGGCCGTGTCGACCAGCAGGTACAGCGGCTCGGCGGCCAGCACGACCAGGGCCGGTGCCGCGAGCGCCACCACGCCCGGGGGCCGCCGTGCCCGCGGGCCGGGGCCGGGAGCCCCGTCCGCTGCCGGGAGTGGATCGGGAGGAGACCGGCGGGGTGCGGAGCTCATCCCTCGAGGAGCCGGTCCCGGATGGTGCGCACCGTGGCGTCGCGGTCGGCCGAGGAGGTGAAGCCGGCGGCCGCGCGGTGCCCGCCGCCGCCCAGCGCGATCGCGATGCGGGCGACGTCGGTGGCGCCGCGCGAGCGCAGGGACACCGACCAGGTGCCGTCGTCCTGGCCCTTGAGCACGCAGGCGACGTCGGCCTCGGCGGTCACGCGGACGACGTCGACCAGCGCCTCGAGCTGCTCGCCGGGCAGGCCGTGCTCGGCCGCCTCGGCGGTGCTCGACCAGGTCCAGACCAGGCCGCTGCCGACCTGCGGTTCGAGGACCGCCCGGCCGGTGACCGCCGAGAGCAGCCGCAGCCAGCCGAAGGGGGCGGTGTCGAACAGTCGCCGGCTGATGGTCGCGTGGTCGATGCCGGTGGCCAGCAGCCGCGCGGCGAGGGTGTGCGTCTCCGGCCGGGTGCTGCCGAAGCGGAACGACCCGGTGTCGGCGGCCAGTCCGGCGTAGAGCGGCGTCGCGAGCTCCGCGTCGAGGTCGACGCCGAGCTCGTCGAGCAGGCCGGCCACCAGGACGACGGTGGCCGGGGCGGCGGGGTCGACCAGCCGCACGTCGCCGAAGCCGGGGTTGCTGGCGTGGTGGTCGACGACCACGGAGGTCCCGGCCCGCTCGAGCAGCCCGGCCAGCTCCCCGAGCCGGGCCGGGGAGGCGGCGTCGAGGCTGACGAAGACGTCGGGAGCGCCGGGCACCGCGGTGGAGGGCAGCAGTCCCTCGGCGCCGGGCAGCCAGCCCAGGGATGCCGGCAGCACCGGCCGGCCGGGGAACGTGGCGCTCACCCGCGCGCCGCGGCGGCGCAGGCCCTCGGCGAGCGCGAGCGTGCTGCCGAGGGCGTCGGCGTCGGGCTGCACGTGCCCGGAGAGGACGACGCTCGCCCCCGCGTCGGCGGCCGCGGCGAGGACCGTGCCCGGCGTGCGGGGGGACGGGGCCGCGGGCACCGGCTCAGGCACCGGTGCCGGAGTCGCTGGGCGGCGCGAAGTCGGTGTCGTCGACCTCGCGCCCCCCACCGATGCCGTACCCGGGACCGCCGTCGTCGGGCTCGTCCTCGGCGATGCTCGGCGTGGTGCCGATCTGCCCCTCCCGCCCGCCGTCGGTGGGGTCACCCGCGTCGGGCTCGGCCCGTCCGCCGAGCTCCGAGCGGCCCAGCCCCTCGTCGGGCAGGTGCGGATCGGGGTCGTTCTCGCTCACGAGGCACTCCTGTGGCGCGCGGACGCGCTGTCGTCGGACTCCTCGTCGGCGGCCGGCTCCGACGGGGCCTCCTCGTCGTCCTCGGGGTGCCGGTAGGGGTCGGCGTCCCCGGCGTAGGTGGCGTTCTCGCGCAGCCGGGCGAGCTCGGCGTCGGCCGACCGGACCCGCTCGAGCGCCGCGTCGAGCTCCCGGGCGGTGTCGGGGACGACGTCGGAGACGAACGTCAGCGTCGGGACGAACTTGATGCCGGTCTGCTTCCCGACCGTCGAGCGCAGCACGCCGGTGGGGGGGGGGGGGGGGGGGGGGGGGGGGGGGGGGGGGGGGGGGGGGGGGGGGGGGGGGGGGGTGTATCTATCGTACGGCGCGTCGGCGGGGTCTGCGGGCCCGCGCCCGCGGGCGCGGCCCCCCCCCCCCCCCCCCCCCCCCCCCCCCCCCCCCCCCCCCCCCCCCCCCCCCCCCCCCCCCCCCCCCCCCCCCCCCCCCCCCCCCCCGCGCCCCCGCCCCCCCCCCCCCCCCCCCCCCCCCCCCGGGCGGAGTCGGCGGCCTGGGTGGCGTCGCCGTAGACGGTGTAGAAGACCGTGGCCTCGCGCAGGTCGCTGGTGACCCGGGCGTCGGTCACGGTGACCATGCCCAGCCGCGGGTCCTTGATCTGCGACTCGATGGCCGACGAGACGATCTGACGGATGCGCACCGCGAGCTTGCGGGCGCGGGCGGGGTCGGCCATGGAGAACTCCGGTGGTCGGGGGCGCGTCGGGCGCGCCCGGTCGGGCAGGGGGCGAGCGGGGAGGTCGCTCCAGACCTACGAGTCCGTGGCGGAGAACAGCTGCCGGTGCGTCGACAGCAGCGTCACCTCCGGCCGCTCGGCCAGCAACCGCTCGCAGGCGTCGAGGACGTCGGTCACCTGACCGGCGTCGCCCGCGACGGTGGCGACCCCGACCTGCACGCGGCGGTGCAGGTCGAGGTCGCCCACCTCCGCGGCGGCCACGGCGAAGCGGCGCCGCAGCTCGGCCACGATCGGCCGGACGACGGCGCGCTTGCCCTTGAGCGAGTGGACGTCGCCCAGCAGCAGGTCGGCGGTCAGCGACCCCGTGAACACGAAGGACCCTCCTGCCCCCCTGGAAGGACCTCCCTGCCCCCCACCGCTCGCAGGCTCACGGCGGGACCCTGCAGAGAGGCCGACGGACGCTCGCGGCGGGATCCTGCAGGAGGGCCGGGCGCCCTCCTGCAGGATCCCGTCGTCACCTCGCGCTCACGCGCGCGGCTTCTCGCGGACCTCGAACGTCTCGATGACGTCCTCGACCTTGATGTCGTTGAACGATCCCAGGCCGATACCGCACTCGTAGCCCTCGCGGACCTCGGTGACGTCGTCCTTGAAGCGGCGCAGCGACTCGACGGTGAGGTTGTCGGCGACGACGACCCCGTCGCGGACCAGCCGGGCCTTCGAGTTCCGGTTGATCGTGCCGCTGCGGACGATGGAGCCCGCCACGTTGCCGATGCGCGGCACCCGGAAGACCTCGCGGACCTCCGCCGTGCCGAGCGCGACCTCCTCGTACTCCGGCTTGAGCATGCCCTTGAGGGCCGCCTCGATCTCCTCGATCGCCTGGTAGATGACCGAGTAGTAGCGGACGTCGATGCCCTCGCGGTTGGCGAGCTCGGTGGCCTGGCCCTCGGCCCGGACGTTGAAGCCCAGGACGATGACGTCGTCGGCCAGCGCCAGGTCGATGTCGCTCTTGGTGATCGACCCGACGCCGCGGTGGATGACCCGCAGCGAGACGTCGTCGCTCACCTCGATCTTCATCAGGGCCTCCTCGAGCGCCTCCACGGTGCCCGAGTTGTCGCCCTTGATGATCAGGTTGAGCTGGCGGTTCTCCTTGAGCGCGGCGTCGAGGTCCTCGAGGCTGATCCGCTTGCGCATGGAGGCGTTCTGCGCGTTGCGGATGCGGGCCTGCCGCCGGTCGGCGATCTGCCGGGCGACGCGGTCCTCCTCCACCACGAGGAAGGTGTCACCGGCACGCGGCACCGAGGTGAGGCCGACGACCTGCACGGGGCGGGCCGGCGAGGCCTCCTTCAGCTTGTTGCCGTACTCGTCGAGCAGCGACCGGACGCGGCCGTAGGCGTCGCCGGCCACGATCGAGTCGCCGACGCGCAGCGTGCCGCGCTGGACCAGCACCGTGGCGACCGGGCCCCGGCCCTTGTCCAGCTTGCCCTCGATGACCACGCCCTGCGGGTCCTGCTCGGCGTTGGCGCGCAGGTCCAGCGAGGCGTCGGCGGTCAGCAGGATCGCCGCGAGCACGTCGTCGATGCCCTGCCGGGTGGTCGCGGAGACGTCGACGAACATCGTGTCGCCGCCGTACTCCTCGGCCACCAGGCCGTACTCGGTGAGCTGCTGGCGGATCTTGGCGGGGTTGGCCCCCTCCTTGTCGATCTTGTTGACCGCCACCACGATCGGCACGTCGGCGGCCTGGGCGTGGTTGAGCGCCTCGACCGTCTGCGGCATGACGCCGTCGTCGGCGGCGACCACCAGGACGACGATGTCGGTCACCTTCGCGCCGCGGGCACGCATCGCGGTGAACGACTCGTGACCCGGGGTGTCGATGAAGGTGATCGGCCGCTCCTCGCCCTCCAGCTCGGAGGCGACCTGGTAGGCGCCGATGTGCTGGGTGATGCCGCCGGCCTCCCGCGCCACCACGTTGGTGTTGCGGATGGCGTCGAGCAGCTTGGTCTTGCCGTGGTCGACGTGACCCATGACGGTGACCACCGGCGGGCGCGCGACCCAGTCGGCCTCGTCGCCCTCGTCGCCGAAGGTGAGGTCGAAGGTCTCGAGGAGCTCGCGGTCCTCGTCCTCCGGCGAGACGACCTGGATGTCCCAGCCGATCTCGGCACCGAGCAGCTGCAGGGTGTCCTCGTTCACCGACTGCGTCGCGGTGACCATCTCGCCCAGGTGGAACAGGGCGGTCACCAGCGCCGCAGGCTGGGCGCCGATGCGCTCGGCCAGGTCGGTCAGCGAGGCGCCGCGCGGCAGCCGGACGGTCTGGCCGTTGCCACGGGGCAGGCTGACGCCGCCCATGCTGGGCGCCGCCATCTGGTCGAACTCCTGGCGCCGCTGCTTCTTGCTCTTGCGCCCGCGGACGGGACCGCGCCCGCCCGGACGGCCGAAGGCACCCGCGGTGCCCGCACCGGAGCCACCGCGGCCACGGCCGCGGCCACCGCCGCCACGGAACCCGCCGGCCGGCGCGCCACCGCCGCCGCCACCGGGGGCACCGCCACCGGGACGGAAACCGCCGCCACCGCCGGGAGCACCCGGACGGCCACGGCCACCGGGACCGCCGGGACCGCCACCGGGACGGCCGGCACCGCCGGGACGCGGCGGCATCATGCCCGGCGAGGGGCGCGGCGGCATCATGCCCGGGTTGGGACGGGGCCCGCCCGGACCGGCCGCGGGGCGCGGGCCACCGGCACCGGGGCCCGGACGCGGACCACCGGGACGGGGTGCACCCGCCGGGGGACGCGGACCGCCGGCACCGGGGCCGGGACGGGGGCCACCGGCGGCCGGGCCCGGACGCGGGCCAGCGGCAGCCGGCCCCGGACGCGGGGCGCTGCTGAAGGGGTTGTTGCCCGGCCGGGGCGCCGGACGCGGACCCGGACGCGGGCCGGCGCCCGGAGCACCCGGCGCGGCGGCGGGACCGCCGGGACGGGGAGCGCCGGGAGCCGCCGGCCGCGGGGCGGCCGGCCGGGCCGGGCCGGGGACGGGCCCACCGGCCGGGCGCGACGCCGGGGCACCGGGGCGCGGGGCGCCGGGAGCCGCCGGACGCGGGCCCTCGGGGGCCGCAGGCTGCTGCGCCGGGGGCTGCTGCACCGGCGCGCTCGCGGCCGGCGCCTGGGGCGCGGCCGGGCGCGGGCCGGGGGTGGGCATGCCGGGGCGCGGCGCGCCCGGGCGGACCCCCGGGGTCGGGCCGGCCGACGGCGCGGGCGCCGGTGCGGCGGGCGCCTGCGGCGCGGCGGGCTGCGGCGCGGACGGGCGCGGGGCGGCCGGACGGGCGGCGGTGGCGGCGCCACCGTTGCCCCCGTTGCCGCCGCCGGACGCGGCGCCGAGGGCCTCCCGCAGCCGCCGGGCCACGGGGGCCTCGACGGTGGAGGAGGCGGACTTCACGAACTCGCCCTGCTCCTTGAGCTTGGCGAGCACGGTCTTGCTGTCGACCCCGAACTCCTTGGCGAGTTCGTGGACGCGGGCTTTGCCTGGCACGGATCTCCTCTGGTGAGGCCGGCGGCTCGCCCGCGCGACCTCGTCGTCAGTGGTGCATGGTCTGGCTTGTCATCGTGGGGACTTCACGGCTGACTCATCCGACGACGTCCTGCTCTCGACGTGCGGACCGGCCGGGTGCCGGTCCGTCTGGGGAAGTGCGGTCTGTCGTTCGTTCGCTGTCGCCCGTCCCGGGCCCGGGTCGGGCGGCGCCGCGGCGCCGAGGACGTGGGCCCGGAGCGGACCGGCCTCCACCGCGGCGCCGCCTCCGGGGAGGCGCAGCGCCCGGGAGAAGGCCCGGCGTCGCTCCGCTGCGTGCAGGCACTCCGGGGTGGGGTGCAGCGACGCTCCCCGGCCGGGGAGCCTCCTCCGCGGATCGGGCACGAGGGTCCCGGACCGGTGGACGACACGCAGCAGGTCGGTGACCGGAGCGCGCTTCCGGCAGCCCACACAGGTGCGCACCGGGATCGACGTTTCGGCCACCCGACACTCTAGCGCGCGGCGGGGCCCCGTTGTTCCGGGCGCCGGTAGCCGGGGCGCGGGGGGGGCCGCGCCCCCGCCCCCCCCCCGCGCCCCCCCTCGCCCGGCTCTAGTCAGGACGGCGCGAGCCCGACCAGGCGGGCCAGCTCGGCCGTCGCCCGGGCGAAGAAGCGGTCCCCGTCC
>NZ_JBJGYY010000063.1:0-16038 GCF_054050235.1 Geodermatophilus sp. SYSU D00696
GACCGGACAACCGACCAGGCCACGGGGGTTTGTTACTTGGCACTGACTTTCGGCACGCTGTTGAGTTCTCAAGGAACGGACGCACACCAACTCCACCCTTCCGGGCTTCGTCGATCGCGGCTTGTCCTACTGTACGCCCGCAACGGGGGCTCCTGCTGGGGCCTTCCCGCTCGCCCTCCCGGGCCGTGCGGCGCGCAGAGAAGAAGTTACGTGGCTGTCGTACCCGTGTCAAACCGGCTCCGCCGTGACGACCGACACCGTTCCGAGACCGGCGTGTCACCTGGCGTTCACATGGGCGCCGCCGCCGGCTACCGGCCCGCGGGCACCCGCTGGACACCGGCGACCGCCCGCTTCCCGCGGCGCAGCACGAGCCACCCGCCGGGGAGCCAGGCGTCCTCCCCGGGCACGGCGTCGGCGTCGGTCACCCGCTCGTTGTTGAGGTACGCGCCGCCCTCCTTCACCGTCCGGCGCGCCTCGGACAGGCTCGCGACCAGACCGGACCGCTGCAGCAGCTGGGCGACGGTCGGCGTCTCGCCGTCGACGGTGACGCTGCCGGCCTCCCGCAGGGCGGCGCCGAGCGTCTCGGCGCCGAGCGTCGTGAGGTCGTCCCGGCCGAACAGCGCCCGCCCGGCCGCCTCGGCCTGGCGCAGCTCCTCCGGCCCGTGCACCAGCGCGGTCAGCTCCTCGGCCAGGGCGCGCTGCGCCGCCCGGGAGGCCGGTCGCTCGGCGCTCTCGGCGAGGATCGCCTCGACCTCCTCGGCCGCGCGCTCGGAGTACAGCGGCAGCCAGGCGCGGACGTCGGCGTCGTCGGCGTTGAGCCAGAACTGGAAGAACGCGTAGGGCGAGGTGAGGGCTGGGTCCAGCCACACCGCGCCGCCCTCGGTCTTGCCGAACTTGGTGCCGTCGGACTTGGTGACCAGCTGGGTGGACAGGGCGTGCACGGTCGCGCCCTCCACCCGGCGCACGAGGTCGATGCCGGCGGTGAGGTTGCCCCACTGGTCCGAGCCGCCGGTCTGCAGCGTCACGCCGTGACGGCGGAACAGCTGCAGGAAGTCGTGGGCCTGCAGGATCTGGTAGCTGAACTCGGTGTAGCTGATGCCGGCCTCGGAGTTCAGCCGCGCGGCGACGGCCTCCTTGGCGAGCATCCGGCCGACCCGGAAGTGCTTGCCGAGGTCGCGGAGCAGGTCGATGGCCGACAGCGGCTCGGTCCAGGTCAGGTTGTCGACGTAGACCGGCGCGGCCAGGCCCTCGCGCTCGGCGGGCAGCTCGAGGAAGGGCGAGAGCTGGCGGCGGATGCCGTCGACCCAGCCGGCGACCGTCGCGCGGTCGTTGAGCTGCCGCTCCGCGGTCGGCCGGGGGTCGCCGATCAGCCCGGTGGCGCCGCCGACGAGGACGACCGGCCGGTGCCCGGCGCGCTGCAGCGCCCGCAGCACCATGACCTGCACCAGGTGGCCGACGTGCAGGCTCGGGGCGGTGGGGTCGAAGCCGCAGTAGTAGGTGACCGGGCCGGCGGCGAGGTGCGCGCGCAGCGCCTCCTCGTCGGTGCTCTGGGCGATGAGCCCGCGACGGTGCAGGTCGGACAGGACGTCGGTCACGGGTGCCCATCCTGCCCGGCGGCGCGACGGCGGCGCTGCCCGCCCGGGCGGAAGGCGCTCACCGACGGCGCGCCGGTCTCCCAGAACCGCCACGGCAGCTCGGTGGCCCGGCTGATCCCCACCCGCGGACCGGCCGACACGGCCGACGGCGGCGCGCCGGCGTGCAGCCGCACCGGCGACGACGGGTCCAGGACGTCGGCGCCGCCGTCCTCCGGGCCGATGGCGAGCGCGGCGGTGAGCCGAGCCGGGCCGCGGGCGAGGTCGCGCGGCACCTTCGCCGAGGGCCGGCGGGTGGCGGCCACCGACTCCCCCGCGACGACCTCGCCGGCCCGCAGGAGCACCGCCGAGCCGCGACCGGCGGGCCCGACGACGACGTTGGCGCACCAGTGCACGCCGTAGCTGAAGTAGACGTAGAGCCGCCCGGGCGGGCCGAACATGATCGCCGCGCGGGGGGTCGGCCCGCGGTGGGCGTGCGAGGCGGGGTCCTCGCCCTCCCCCGAGTACGCCTCCACCTCGGTCAGCCGCACCGCGACGGTGCCCTCGGGCCGCTCGGTGACCACCCAGCAGCCCAGCAGCGCCGGCGCGACGGCGTCGACGGGCCCGAGGAGCTCCCCCGCCGTCAGCAGGCGGCCCGCGGACCTCAGAGCGCGGCCGCCACGGGCGAGCCGGCCGACCAGCGGCCGTGCGCGGCGACGACGTCCTTGAGGGCGGCGAGCTGCCCGGCCACCCGCGCCGGCGCCGTCCCCCCGCGGGTGTCGCGCGCCTCCAGCGCCCCCCGGACCGACAGCACCGCGCGCACCTCCGGGGTGAGCCGTTCGTCGATGCCGGCGAGCTGGTCGTCGTCGAGCTCGCCGAGCTCCAGGCCGGCCTCCTCGCAGAAGGAGACCATCGCGCCGGAGATCTCGTGCGCCGAGCGGAAGGGGACGCCCTGCCGGACCAGCCACTCGGCGACGTCGGTGGCGAGGGCGAACCCCTGCGGCGCGGCGGCCTCGAGGACCTCGGGGCGCAGGGTCAGCGTGGCGACCATCCCGGTGACCGCGGGCAGCAGGAGCAGCAGCTGCTCGAGGGAGTCGAAGACCGGCTCCTTGTCCTCCTGCAGGTCGCGGTCGTAGGCCAGCGGCAGGCCCTTGAGCATCGTCAGCAGACCGGTGAGGTTGCCGACGAACCGGCCGGACTTGCCGCGCGCGAGCTCGGCGATGTCGGGGTTCTTCTTCTGCGGCATGATCGACGACCCGGTGGCCCAGGCGTCGTCGAGCCGGGCCCAGCCGAACTCGGTGGAGGTCCAGAGCACGACCTCCTCCCCCAGCCGGGAGAGGTGCACGCCGATCAGGGCGGCGGCGAAGCAGAACTCCGCGGCGAAGTCGCGGTCGCTGACGGCGTCGACGGAGTTGTCGGCCGCGCGGTCGAAGCCGAGCTCGGCGGCGACGGCGTCGGGGTCCAGCGGCAGCGACGACCCGGCCAGCGCTCCGGAGCCCAGCGGGCTGACGGCGGCCCGGCGGTCCCAGTCGGACAGCCGGTCGACGTCGCGGGCGAACGCGTGGGCGTGGGCGAGCAGCTGGTGGCTGACGAGCACCGGCTGGGCGTGCTGGAGGTGGGTCATGCCCGGCGCGGGGACGTCGAGGTACCGCTCGGCGAGGCCGAGCAGCGCGTACTCCAGCGAGGCGAGCTCGCCGACCAGCGCCCGCACGTTGTGCCGCAGGTACAGCCGCAGGTCGGTGGCGACCTGGTCGTTGCGGGAGCGACCGGCGCGCAGCTTCCCCCCGAGCGGGCCGAGCTTGCCCAGCAGGCCGCGCTCGAGCGCCTCGTGCACGTCCTCGTCGGCCTCGACGGGGCCGAAGGTGCCCGCGGCGACCTCCGCCGACAGCTCGGTGAGTGCGCCGACCAGCTGCGCGAGCTCGTCGTCGGTGAGCAGGCCGGCGCGGTGCAGCACCCGGGCGTGCGCGCGTGAGCCGGCGAGGTCGTAGGGCGCCAGCCGCCAGTCGACGTCGGTGGACTTCGACAGCGCCGCCATGGCCGGCGACGGCCCGCCGCCGAAGCGGCCGCCCCAGAGCCGGGTCGGCGAGGCGGGGGCGGACGGGTCGGTCACGGGGCGGTTCCTCCGGGCGGGTCGTCGGTGAGGTCGGTGTGCAGCTCGGGGTAGACCGCCGGCGTGCGGGCGGCCAGCGCGCGCAGCCGCTCGGCCAGCGCCGGGCCGCCGTCGGGGTCGCGGGAGACCACGAGCAGTGTGTCGTCCCCGGCGATGGTGCCCAGGACGTCGGGCAGTCCCACCTTGTCCAGGGCCGAGGCGAGGAACTGCGCCGCCCCGGGCGGGGTGCGCAGCACGGCCAGGTTGGCGCTGCCCTCGGCGCTGGTGAGCAGGTCGGCCAGCAGCCGGGTGAGCCGGGCCGGCGCGGTCTGCGCCGGGCGCAGCGGGGCGTTCTCCGGCGGCAGCACGTAGGACGCCGGGGCGCCGTCGGTGCCGCGGAGCTTGACCGCGCCGAGCTCCTCCAGGTCGCGGGAGAGGGTGGCCTGGGTGACCTCGACGCCCGAGGCGGCCAGCAGCGCCGCGAGCTGGGTCTGCGAGCTGACCGGCTGCGCGGTGATCAGCTCGGCGATGCGGGCCTGGCGCGCCGAGCGGGTCAGCGCTCCGGTCACCCGGACCGCTCCAGCAGCCAGCTCAGCAGCGCCTTCTGCGCGTGCAGCCGGTTCTCGGCCTCGTCCCAGACGGCGCTCTGCGGCCCGTCGATGACCGCCGCGGCGATCTCCTTGCCGCGGTAGGCCGGCAGGCAGTGCAGGACGACGGCGCCGGCGGCGGCCCGGTCGAGCGCCGACTCGTCGACGGCATAGGGCCGGAACGGCGCGATCCGCGCCTCGTACTCGCCCTCCTGGCCCATCGACACCCAGGTGTCGGTGGCGAGGACGTCGGCGCCGTCGGCGGCGGCCGCCGGGTCGGCGGTCCACTGCACCGACCCGCCGGTCTCCGCGGCGATCTCCCCCGCCCGCTTCAGCACCTCGGGGGCGGGCTGGTAGCCCTCCGGGGAGCCGATCCGCACGTGCAGGCCGGCGGTGGCGCCGCCGAGCAGGTAGGAGTGCGCCATGTTGTTGGCGCCGTCGCCGAGGTAGGCCAGCGTCCGCCCGGGGAGCGTGCCGTGGACCTCGGCGACCGTCTGCAGGTCGGCCAGGACCTGGCAGGGGTGGAAGTCGTCGGTGAGCGCGTTGACCACCGGCACCCGGCTGGTGGCCGCCATCGCCTCGAGCCGGTCCTGCCCGAAGGTGCGCCACACGATCGCGGCCACCTGCCGGTCGAGCACCCGGGTGGTGTCCTCCACCGGCTCGCCGCGGCCGAGCTGGCTGGTGCCGGCGTCGACGACCAGCGGGTACCCGCCGAGCTCGGCGACGCCGACCGAGAACGACACCCGGGTGCGGGTGGAGGGCTTGTCGAACACGACCGCGACCGCCCGCGGCACGCCGTTCGGGGCCCGCAGCGGGGTGGGGGCGGCGTCGGTGTGCCGGGTGCGCTTGAGCTCGGCGGCCAGCGCGAGGACCTCGGCCTGCTCGTCGGGGGTGAGGTCGTCGTCGCGGGTGAGGTGCCGGGTCACTGGTCGGTCTCCTGCAGGGCGGTGTCGAGGGCGGCCGGCAGCGCGGCGACGAAGGCGTCGACCTGGGCGTCGGTGACGACCAGGGACGGCGCCAGGCGCAGCACGTCGGGCGCGACGGCGTTGGTGAGGAAGCCGGCGTCGCGCAGCGCGGCCTCCAGCCCGGCGGCGACCGGCGCGGTGAGGACCACGCCGAGCAGTGCGCCCCTCCCCCGCACCCCGGCCACGCCGGCGTGCCCGAGGCCCTCGACGCCGGCGGCGAACCGGTGCTCGAGCTGCTTGGCACGCTCCAGGAGGCCCTCGTCGCGGATGGTGTCGAGGACGGCGAGCGCGGCCGCCGCGGCGATCGGGTTGCCACCGAACGTGGAGCCGTGCGAGCCGGCGGTCATCAGGTCGGCGGCGTCGCCGAAGGCCAGGGTGGCGCCGAGCGGCAGCCCGCCGCCGAGGGCCTTGGCCAGGGTGACCAGGTCGGGCTGCAGGCCGTCGGCCTGGTGGGCGAACCAGTGGCCGGTGCGGCCGGTGCCGGTCTGCACCTCGTCGACGGCGAACAGCGCGCCCGCGGCCCGCGCCGTCTCCGCCGCGGCGGCGAGGTACCCGGGGGGCGCGGGCAGCACGCCGCCCTCGCCGAGCACCGGCTCGAGCAGCACCATCGCCGTCGCGTCGCCGACCGTGCCGGCCAGCGCGGCGGCGTCGCCGTAGGGGACGTACCGGACGCCGCCGGGCAGCGGCGCGAAGGCCGCGGCCTTGGACGGCTGGCCGGTGAGCGCCAGCGCGCCCATCGTCCGGCCGTGGAACGCGCCCTCGGCGGTGACCACCTCGGGCCGCCCGGTCAGCCGGCTGATCTTGAACGCGGCCTCGTTGGCCTCGGCGCCGGAGTTGCAGAAGAACACCCGCCCGGGCCGGCCGGCCAGCTCCAGCAGCCGCTCGGCGAGGGTGACGCCGGGCTCGTGCATCGCCAGGTTGGACACGTGCCCGAGGGTCTGCGCCTGCCGGGTGATCGCCTCGGTCACCCGCGGGTGCGCGTGGCCGAGGATCGTCGTCGCGATCCCGCCGAGCAGGTCGGTGTACTCCCGACCGTCGACGTCCCAGACGACCGCGCCCGCCCCGCGCGCGAGCGCGACCGGCGGCGTCCGGTAGTTGCCCATCATCACCGCCGACCAGCGGCCGGCCAGCTCCTCGGTGCGGGTCATGCCGGCTCCTCCCCGGTCGGTGCGTCGTCGGTCGCGGTGGCGGCGGGGACGACCATCGTCCCGGTGCCCTCGGTGGTGAACATCTCCAGCAGCAGCGCGTGCGGGGTGCGGCCGTCGACCACGGTGGCCCGCCGCACGCCGCCCTCGACCGCCCGCAGGCAGGCGGCCATCTTCGGGACCATGCCCGCGTCCAGGGTGGGCAGGATCTCGGCCAGCTCGACGGTGTCGATCTTCTGCACCAGCGAGTCGCGGTCGGGCCAGTCGGCGTAGAGGCCCTCGACGTCGGTGAGGACGACGAGCTTGACCGCGCCCAGCGCCACGGCCAGCGCCGCGGCCGCGGTGTCGGCGTTGACGTTGTGCACCACGCCGTCGCGGTCGGGCGCCACGGTGGCCACGACCGGGATCTTGCCGCGCTCGAGCAGCGCGGTGACCGGCGTGGGGTCGACGGCGACGACGTCGCCGACCAGGCCGACGTCGACCGGCTCGCCGTCGACGACCGCCGCCGTCCGCTCGGCGGTGAACAGCCCGCCGTCCTCCCCGGACAGGCCGACCGCGAGCGGGCCGTGCTGGTTGACCAGGCCGACCACCTCAGGGGTGACCTGGCCGGTGAGCACCATGCGGACGACGCCGACGGTCTCCTCGTCGGTCACCCGCAGGCCGCCGCGGAACTCGCTCTCGATGCCGAGCCGGCCGAGCATGCCGGTGATCTGCGGCCCGCCGCCGTGCACGACGACGGGCAGGATGCCGCACGTCCGCAGGAAGACCATGTCCTCGGCGAAGGCCCGGCGGCACGCGTCGTCGACCATCGCGTGCCCGCCGTACTTGATGACCACGACGTTGCCGTGGAACTCCTTGAGCCAGGGCAGCGCCTCGGTGAGGACCGCGATCCGGCGGGCGTCGCCCTCGGGGTCGTGGGTGCGCATGACCCGCCGGGTGCCGATGCGTCGGCGCGGCGGTGGCGGCGCCTCGTCGACCCGGACGTCGGGGGGCGTGGGGTCCTCGTGGGTGTCCTGGGGGGTCGCGTCGGCGGTCACGTCGAGTACGCCGAGTTCTCGTGCACGTAGGCGATGGACAGGTCGTTGGTCCAGATCGTGGCCTGCTCGGTGCCGGCCCGGAGGTCGACGTCGATGGTGACCGCCCGGCCGGTGAGGTCGACGCCCTCGCGGGGGTCGCCGATCGCGCCACCCCGGCAGACGGTGACGCCGTTGATGGTCACGTCGACCCGGTCGGGTTCGAAGGCGGCGTCGGTGGTGCCGATCGCGGCGAGCACCCGGCCCCAGTTGGGGTCGTTGCCGAACAGCGCGGTCTTGAGCAGGTTGTTGCGCGCGCACGCCCGGCCGGCGGTGAGTGCGTCCTCGACGGTCGCCGCGTTCCGCACGGTGATCGCGATGTCCTTGGTCGAGCCCTCGGCGTCGGCGAGCAGTTGCATCGCCAGGTCGGTGGCCGCGGCGGTGAGCGCCTCGGTGACCTCCGCGGCGGTCGGGGTGACCCCGCTCGCGCCGTTGGCCATCGCGACCACGGTGTCGTTGGTGGACAGGCAGCCGTCGGAGTCGACGCGCTCGAGGCTGACGCCGGTGGCCGTCTTCAGCGCGTCCTGCAGCACGGCCGGTTCGACCACGGCGTCGGTGGTGAGGACGACGAGCATGGTCGCGAGGCTCGGGGCGAGCATGCCCGCGCCCTTGGCCATGCCGCCGACCGACCAGCCGTCCCGCTCGACGACCGTCGTCTTCGGCACGCTGTCGGTGGTCATGACAGCCCGCGCGGCGTCGGGGCCGCCGTCGGCCGACAGCGCCTTCGCCGCGTCGGTGACCCCGGGCAGCAGCCGGTCCATGGGCAGCCGGACGCCGATGAGGCCGGTGGAGGCCACCGCGACGTCGATCGCGCCCAGCCCGAGCTCGGCGGCGGTGTGCTCGGCGGTGGCGTGGGTGTCACCGAAGCCGTCGGTGCCGGTGCAGGCGTTGGCGCCCCCGGAGTTGAGCACGACCGCCCGCAGCCGCCCGTCGAGGAGCACCTGCCGGCTCCACAGCACCGGCGCGGCGGGGAACCGGTTGGTGGTGAAGACGGCGGCGGCGGCGTCCCGCGGACCGTCGTTGACGACCAGGGCGACGTCGGGCGCGCCGGAGCTCTTCAGCCCCGCGGCGACGCCCGCGGCCCGGAACCCCTGCGGCGCGGTGACGCTCACGGCGCCACCCCCACGACCGGCAGGCCGGTGGTCTCGGGCAGGCCGAGGGCCAGGTTGGCGCACTGGACCGCCGCGCCCGCGGTGCCCTTGGTGAGGTTGTCGACGGCGGCGACGACGACCAGCCGGCCGGCGTCGGGGTCGACGGCGACCTGCAGCGCGACGGTGTTGGCGCCGAGCACCTGCGCCGTCGTGGGCCACTGGCCCTCGGGCAGCAGGTGCACGAACGGCTCGTCGGCGCAGGCCTTCTCGTAGGCGGCCCGGACGTCGGCCTCGTTCGCGCCGCCGGCCAGCGGGGCGGTGCAGGTGGCGAGGATGCCCCGGCTCATCGGCACCAGCGTCGGGGTGAAGCTGACGGTGACGTCCCGGCCGGCCGCCCGGGAGAGGTTCTGCACCATCTCGGGCGTGTGCCGGTGCACCCCGCCGACGCCGTAGGCGGTGACCGACCCCATGACCTCGCTGCCCAGCAGGTGCGGCGCGGCCTTCTTGCCCGCGCCGGAGGTGCCGGAGGCGGCGACCACGACGACGTCGGGCCCGGCCACACCGGCGGCCAGCGCGGGCGCCAGGGCCAGGGTGACCGCCGTCGGGTAGCAGCCCGGGACGGCGATCCGCCGGGCCCCGGCCAGCCGCTCGCGCTGACCGGGCAGCTCGGGCAGGCCGTAGGGCCAGCTCCCGGCGTGCTCCGAGCCGTACCAGCGCTCCCAGGCGGCCGGGTCCTCGAGCCGGTGGTCGGCGCCGCAGTCGATCACCAGCGTGTCCTCGGGCAGGGTCGCGGCGACGGCGGCGGACTCCCCGTGCGGCAGGGCGAGGACGACGACGTCGTAGCCGGCGAGGTCCTCCGGCGCGCTGGGCCGCACCTCCAGGTCGGCGAAGGGCAGCAGGTGCGGCTGCAGCTCGCCCAGGCGTCGGCCGGCGCTCGAGCTGGCGTGCACCCCGGTCAGCCGCAGGTCAGGGTGCCCGGCCAGCAACCGGACCACCTCTCCCCCGGCGTACCCGGTGGCGCCGGTGACCCCGACCGTCCACGTCCGCGCTGCACTCATGATGCATGACCATACATGGCCGTGCATGACCTTCCACAGTCACCCGGTCAGGTGCACTCCCGCGCGCGGTCGTGCTCTGCTCCGCATGGGGAGCAGAGCACGACGGAGCCGGCGGCTCACCCCCCGCGCGTCGTGCCCTGCTGCCGCTGTGGTGGACGGAGATCGGGCCCTGGCCAGCCGGCAGGCAGGCCGGGCCGCGGGCGCCGCGGCGTCGGCGCGTCGACCTCGTTCCAGAAGCGTCGCGCGCGATCATGCCGCTCGAGCCAGTACGGGGATCCGGGGGACGAGAGATGCTCAAGCGCCATGCCCGAACGCTCGTCGTGATGACGGCCTGCCTCGCACCCTTGGTGGCAGCCTGCAGCGGCGCAGAGGTCACTCCGCCGAGCGCCTCCGGCGCGACGACAACGGCAACCCAAGACTCCAGCACGAGCACGGCACCGACGTCGACGTCGACGTCGACGTCGTCCAGCCAGACGACCACGTCGCCGTCACTCACTCCCACGGGAGGCGTCCTCGAGCCTGAGAGCTCGGGTGAGGAACTCGGACTCGAGGACTTCTTCCAGCCCAACGAGGCGCACTGGCAGGAGAACCGGTTCGACATCGCGGATCAGCCGGACGTGCAGGGCATGGCGGCGGTCGCCTCGGGCTGCGGCTCCAACTACACGCGAACGCTCGAACTCCGGCTCAGCAACAGCTTCGAGAACCTGACGTTCAAGGTCGGACAGTCGAACGACTCCGAGTCGTCCGATCAAGAGCTCACCGTCGAGGTCCTGGCGAACAACGAGCAGGTGGAGATCCGCCAGGTGCCCTTCAACCAGATCCAGGAGTTCGAGATCCCCGTCCGGGCCGTCAACGCACTGAAGGTCCAGACCTACCTGAACCCCGACAACCCCGACTGCAGGGGGTCGGTCATCGGGGTCGTCCACGACGTGTCCGTGTCGTAGTCGGGCGTCTCCCGTGGCTGAAGACCAGGACGAGAGCCGGGTTCCCCCGCCGGCAGAGCCGGCACCGACACCCGCTCCGGCACAGAGGTCCTGGTTTCAGAGTCCCGCCGTGCAGGCCTTCCTGGGGGTGGGCGGCTTCCTGGCCGCCGTCGCCGGTGTCCTGGTGCCCCTCTGGGTGGCGCCGGAGGACGACGGCGGCTCGTCCGCCAGCCCACCCTCCGCCACGGCTCCTGCCCCGCTTCCCGCGACCGGGGCCCCTGGCCAGTCACAGACCTCGAACCCGGCTGGCACGAGCGCGAGCCCGACAGCCGTCGTCGGCGCTTGCCTGTCGGCGACCGACCACCCACTGCCCTGCGACGGCCCCCACCTCGCGGAGGTGATCGGTCCCGCGTCCGACTGCAGTGAGTCCACGCTCGTACGTCACCTGGGAGGGCTCGCCGGGGTCGACGTGCTCACGCCCGACGCGGGAGTCGCCGTCACGGACATCGGGGGCTCCTCCGTCTGCATCGGCCACAGGGGCGCGGGGGTGGTCCTGACCGCGCACGCGCGTGACGCGCTCATCGACGGCCGGGGAGACGAGTGGCGCTGGTGCATCGACGACCGATCCGGCAGGAACGTGTCGTGCGGCGAGCCCCACACGGCAGAGGTGGTCAGCGATCCGCCATCTGACGGGGAGGACCTGGACTGCCATCGTCGCGCTGACGCGTACACGGCCACTGACCTGTCGGAGCACGTCTTCGAGCTGTCGGTCTCGCCGCGTGGCCCGGCAGGTGCCCAACAGTGCGTGATCGCCGTACGGAACGACGGTTCACTCACGGCGTCACTGAGGGACCTGCGCTCCCGGGCACTTCCTGTCGAATCGGGGTGACAGGGGTCGCAGACCCCCGACGCCCGACCCGTCCCGCGACCGAGCGGGCACGCGCCCATCGCTCGACGACTGAGCGCTCCGGCCTCAGGCGAGCGGGTCGCCCTCGCCGTAGGGGACCAGCCGCAGCCGCCGCGCGTCGCCGGCCGGCGTCGTGGCGCGCAGCGTGTCGAGGGCGTCGACTCCGGCGCGGAAGAACCGGCCCGACCAGTGGTCGAGCTCGCCCGCGGCGATCGCCACCACCAGGTCGACCACGTCCTCGGGGCGGGTCCAGTCGGTGCGCCCGGCGTGCATCGGCATGGCGCGGGTCATCGCGGTGTCGACCACCCCGGGCGCCAGGTCGAACGCCCGCACACCGTGCGGCGCGCCGGCCAGGTCGATCGACTCGGTGATCCGCACCTGCGCGGTCTTGCCGGCCGAGTAGGCGCTGTAGAGCGGGTTGGCCCGCGTGGAGATCCCGCTCGCGAGCCCCACCACCCGGCCGCCGCCCGCGGCGAGCATGCCCGGCAGCACGGCGCGGGCGACGAGGAACGGCCCGCGGACCTGGCTCTCGACCACCGACCACCACTGGTCGGAGTCGGCCTCCCACAGCGGCACCTCGGCGGCGTCGATCAGGCCGGCGTTGTTGACCAGCAGCCCGACCGGGCCCAGCTCCCGGGTCACCTGCGCGACGGCGGCGTCCACGGCCGCGGCGTCGGTGACGTCGGCGGGGACCGCGAGGGTGCGCGCGCCGGTGGCCGCGGCGACCTCGGCCATCGCGGTCCGCAGCCGGTCGCCGCCGCGGGCGAGCCCGGCGACGGCGGCGCCGCGGGCGGCCAGCCCCTCGGCCAGGTACCGGCCGATGCCGGCCGATGCCCCCGTGACGAGCGCGACGAGCCCGGTCAGGTCAGGCATCCCCGCTCCGCAGGGTGATCCCCTGCATCCCGACGACGGCGACGATGCCCTCGCGCACGCGGGCGACGTCCTCGGCGGTCAGCGTGCGGTCGGGCGCGCGCAGCACCAGCGAGTACGCCAGCGACCGCGACCCCGCCGGCACCGGCGGGCCGGAGTACACGTCGAACAGGCGCACCGCCTCGAACAGCTCGCCCGCACCTCCGCGCACCAGCGACTCCACGTGCGCGGCGGTGAGCTCGTCGGGCACGACGAAGGCGAGGTCGATCAGGACCGGGGGGAAGGCGGAGATCCGCGGGCCCACCGGCACCGGCGACGGCGGGAGGGCGTCGAGGTCGAGCTCCATGACGGAGGTGCGGGCGGGCAGGTCCAGCGCCGCGCACACCCGCGGGTGCAGCTCCCCGGCGTGGCCGACCACCCGGTCGTCGACGACGAGCTCCGCGCAGCGCCCGGGGTGCCAGGGCGCCCGCTCGCCGGGGCGGACGAACAGCTCGACCCCGGCGGCCTGGGCCACCAGCCGGGCGGCCTGCACCGCGTCGGCCCAGCCGGCCGGCCGGCCCGGGCCCCACCAGCCGCGCGGCTCGCGGGCGCCGGTCAGGGCGACGGCGACGTGCCAGGGCTGGGCGGGGACGGCGCCCAGCAGCGCGGCGAGGGTCTCGTCGTCGGGCCGCCGGTCGACGCCGGGGACCGGCGCGGGGGTGCGCCGGCCGCCGGGGAAGACCGCGCCGTGCTCGAAGACGGCGATGTCGCGCTGGCCGCGGGCGAGGTTGCGGGCCAGCGTCTCGAGCAGCCCGGGCAGCAGCGTGGTGCGCAGCGCCGGCTCCTCCTCCGACAGCGGGTTGCGCACGAGCACGACCTGCCGGCGCTCGTCGTCGTCGGCCAGGCCGAGCGCGTCGAACACCCCGAGCCCGACGAAGGGGTAGGCCGGGGCCTCGACGTAACCGGCCTCGGCCAGCGTGCGGCCGAGGCTGCGGCGGCGGCGCTGGTCCTCGGTCAGGCCGCGGCCGGGCGGGGCGGTGGGCAGCACCGAGGGGACGTCGTCGTAGCCGGCCAGCCGGACGACCTCCTCGACCAGGTCGGCGGGGTCGGTGAGGTCGGGGCGCCAGGACGGCGGGGTGACGGTGAGCGAGCCGCCGTCCGCCGCCACGTCGCAGCCCACCGCCTCGAGCAGCTCGACCACCCGCTCCGGGGCGTAGGGCACCCCGGCGACCCGGCCGGGCCGGTCGGCGTCGAGCGCGATCGCCGGGCGGGGGGCGCGGGTGTCGACGTCGACCGGGCCGCCGACGACGCGGGCGCCGCCGTACTCGGCCAGCAGCGCCGCGGCGCGGGCCAGCGCGACGACGGTCATCTCCGGGTCGACGCCGCGCTCGAAGCGCTTCGCGGCCTCGCTGGGCAGCCGGTGCCGGCGCGCGGTGCGGGCCACGCCGGTGGGCTCCCAGTGCGCGGCCTCGAGCAGCACGTTCCGGGTGCCGTCGCCGATCTCGGTGGAGGCGCCGCCCATGACCGCGGCCAGCCCGATCGGGCCCGTGTCGTCGGTGATCAGCAGGTCGTCGGGCGTCAGCACGCGGTCGGCGCCGTCGAGGGTGGTCAGCCGCTCCCCCTCCCGCGCCCGGCGGACGACGATCGGGCCGGTCACCGCGTCGCGGTCGAAGGCGTGCATCGGCTGGCCGAGCTCGAGCATCACGTAGTTGGTGACGTCGACGGCCAGCGAGATCGACCGGATGCCCGACTGGGTCAGCCGGCGGCGCATCCACCACGGGCTGGGCGCGGTGGGGTCGAGCCCCTCCATCGCGACCATGGAGAAGCGGTCGCAGCGGTCGGGGTCGGCGACCGTGACCTCCCACGCCGGCCCGCCCGGGGCCTCGACCGCCGGAGTCGCCGCGCCCGGGTCGCGCCAGCCGACGGCGAGGCCGGCGCCCATCTCGCGGGCGATGCCGCGCATGGCCAGGCAGTAGCCGCGGTCGGGGGTGACGGCCAGCTCGATGACGACGTCGTCGAGGCCGACCACCGGGCGGGCGTCGGCGCCGGGCTCGGGGCCCTCCCCGCCGGTGGCCAGCACCAGGATGCCGGCGTGGTCCTCGCCGATGCCCAGCTCGCGGGCGGAGCAGATCATCCCGTCGGAGACGTGGCCGTAGGTGGTGCGGGCGGCGATCTCGAAGCCCCCGGGCAGCACCGCGCCGGGCAGCGCGACGACGACCGCGTCGCCCACGGCGAAGTTGGTGGCGCCGCAGACGACGCCGCGCGGCTCGGCCTCCCCGACGTCGACCCGGCAGTACCGGATCGGCTTCTTGAAGCCGGTCAGCTCCTCGATCTCCAGCACCCGGCCGACCACCAGCGGGCCGGTGACCTCGGCCGGGTGGTGGACCTCCTCGACCTCGAGGCCCAGCCGCACGAAGGTGGCGTCGAGCTGCTCGACGGTCGTGCCCTGCGGGATGTCGACGTGCTCGGCCAGCCAGCCGATGGGGACCCGCACTACTGCTCCACTCCGAACGCTCGCGTGAACCGGACGTCGCCCTCGACGATGTCGCGCATGTCGCCGACCGCCGAGCGGAACTGCAGGGCCCGCTCGATGCCCATCCCGAAGGCGAAGCCGCTGTACTCCTCGGGGTCGATGCCGCAGGCGACCAGCACCCGCGGGTTGACCATGCCGCAGCCGCCCCACTCGACCCAGCGCGGGCCGTCGCGGTGCTCGGGGAACCACACGTCGAACTCCGCCGATGGCTCGGTGAACGGGAAGTACGACGGCCGCCACCGGGTGCGCGCGTCGGCGCCGAACAGCGCCCGGGCCAGGTGGTCGAGGGTGCCCCGCAGGTGCGCCATCGTCAGCCCGCGGTCGACGGCCAGGCCCTCGACCTGGTGGAACACCGGGGTGTGCGTCGCGTCGAGCTCGTCGGTGCGGTAGGTCCGGCCGGGCGCGACGACGTAGATCGGCGGCGTGCGGGCGAGCATCGTGCGGGCCTGCACCGGGCTGGTGTGCGTGCGCAGCACCAGGCCGGAGTCCTCCGGCGCGACGAAGAAGGTGTCCATCATCGTGCGGGCCGGGTGGTCGGGCTGCATGTTCAGCGCGTCGAAGTTCAGCCACTCCGCCTCGAGCTCGGGGCCCTCGGCGACCTCGTAGCCCATGCCGACGAACACGTCGGCGATCCGCTCCATCAGCGTGGTGATCGGGTGCCTCGCGCCGCGCGGGGTGCGGTCCCAGGGCAGGGTGACGTCGACCCGCTCCTCGGCCAGCACCCGGGCGTCGCGCTCGGCCTCGAGCTCCGCGCGGCGGGTGTCGAAGGCCGCGGTGACCGCCTGGCGGGCGGCGTTGACCCGCTTGCCGGCGTCGGCGCGGGCGGCCGGGGGCAGCGCGCCGAGCTCGCGGCGGGCCAGCGGCACCGGCGCGCGGTCGCCGAGGTGGGCCGGGCGGACGGCGGCCAGCTCCTCGAGGTCGCCGGCCTTGCCGAAGGCCTCGCGGGCCGCGGCGACGGCGGCGTCGAGGGCCTCGGCGGAGAGGGCCGCGACCTGCTTGGGGTCGTAGGGGTCGTTGGCGCCGGACACGGGAGGCCATTCTGCCCGCCGGTCCCGCGCGGCCGCTGCCGGGTTTGCGGACGGCCGGCCCCTCCCCCGTCGAGATCACGTGATCTCGGCGCTCCGGGGGCCCCACGGCGGGGGGGGGGGGGGGGGGGGGGGGGGGGGGGGGGGGGGGGGGGGGGGGGGGGGGGGGGGGCGCGGGCCGGGGGCGGCGCGGCGGGGGGCGGGCTGCCGGGGGGGGTGGCG
>NZ_JBJGYY010000064.1:0-16013 GCF_054050235.1 Geodermatophilus sp. SYSU D00696
CGGGGCGGCGGTGGGGGGCCGGGGCGCCCCCCCCCGCCACCGCACGAGGAAGACCCGCAGAGGCCCGCGCTACAGCTTGACGAGGGGGGCGTAGCGCAGCACGAGCCGCTTGGTGCCGCCCGAGCCGAAGTCGACCGTGGCCTGCGCCTTGTCGCCGACGCCGTTGACCTCGACCACGGTGCCCAGCCCGAAGGCGTCGTGGCTGACCCGGTCGCCCACCTCGACGGAGATGACCGCCCGGTTGCCCCGGCCGCCGCGCAGCCCGCCGGTGGACAGCCCGGTGGCCGCCACCCGCTGCTGGGCCGACCCGGTGCTCGGCGCCGGCAGCGGGTCGGTGCGCGCCCAGTGCACGGCGTCGGCCGGCAGCTCGTCGAGGAACCGCGACGGCGGGTTGTAGGCCGGCTGCCCCCAGCTGGTGCGCACCGTGGCGCGGGAGAGGAACAGCCGCTGCCGGGCGCGGGTGATGCCCACGTAGGCCAGCCGCCGCTCCTCCTCCAGCTCCTTCGGGTCGCCGAGCGCGCGCAGGTGCGGGAAGACGCCGTCCTCGAGCCCGGTCAGGAAGACCACGGGGAACTCCAGCCCCTTGGCCGTGTGCAGCGTCATCAGCGTGACGACGCCGGCCTCGTCGCCGGAGACGGGGATCTGGTCGGCGTCGGCGACCAGCGACACCTGCTCGAGGAAGTCGGTGACCGTGCCGCCGGGGTTGGCCGCCTCGAACTCCGCGGCCACCGAGATGAGCTCGTTGAGGTTGTCGACGCGGCCCTCGTCCTGCGGGTCGGTGCTCGCCTCCAGCTCGGCGAGGTAGCCGGTGCGGTCGAGGATGCTCTCCAGCAGCGCCGCGGGGCCCGAGCCGGTCTCGACCAGCTGCTCGAACTCCTCCAGCAGCGCGACGAAGTCCTGCAGCGCCTTGAGCGAGCGCGGCGCGAGCGTGGTGATCTCCGGGCAGCGGCGCAGCGCCGTGGGGAAGGCGATCCGCTCCCGGTCGGCGAACTGCTCGATGCAGGACTCGGCCTTGTCGCCGATGCCGCGCTTGGGGGTGTTGATCACCCGGCGGAGGCTGACGACGTCGGCCGGGTTGGCGACCACCCGGAGGTAGGCCAGCGCGTCGCGGACCTCCTTGCGCTCGTAGAAGCGCACCCCACCGACGACCTTGTAGGGCATGCCGACGCGGATGAACACCTCCTCGAACACCCGGGAGGCGTTGTTGGTCCGGTAGAAGAGGGCGATGTCGGCGGGCCGGGCCCTGCCGGCGTCGACCAGCGCGTCGATCTGCTCGGCCACCCACGCGGCCTCGTCGTGCTCGTTCTCCGCGACGTAGCCCTCGATCAGCTCGCCGTCGCCTGCGTCGGTCCACAGGTTCTTGGCGCGGCGGCCGGTGTTCTTCGCGATGACGGTGTTGGCCGCCTTGAGGATCCGCTGGGTCGAGCGGTAGTTCTGCTCCAGCAGGATCGTCGTGGCCTGCGGGTAGTCGCGCTCGAACTCGTCGATGTTGCGGATCGTCGCGCCGCGGAAGGCGTAGATCGACTGGTCGGCGTCGCCGACGACGCACAGCTCGGCCGGCGGGACCGGCCCCTCACCGGTGCCCACCAGCTCGCGGACCAGCACGTACTGCGCGTGGTTGGTGTCCTGGTACTCGTCGACCAGTACGTGCCGGAAGCGACGGCGGTAGTGCTCGGCGACGTCGGGGAAGGCCTGCAGCAGGTTGACCGTCGTCATGATCAGGTCGTCGAAGTCCAGCGCGTGCGCCTCGCGCAGCCGCCGCTGGTAGAGCGTGTAGGCCTCCTTGAGCACCTTCTCCGGCGCCGTCTGGGGGCTGAACGACTCCTCGTCGACCAGCTCGTTCTTCAGGTTCGACACCTGGGCGGCGAGACTGCGGCCGGGGTAGCGCTTGGCGTCGAGGTCGAGGTCGCGGGCGACCATCGTCATCAGCCGCACGGAGTCGCCCTGGTCGTAGATCGTGAACGACGACTTCAGGCCCAGCTTGGCGGCCTCGGCGCGCAGGACGCGCACGCACATGGAGTGGAACGTCGACACCCACATGGCGCGGGCGCGCGGCCCCACCAGCTGCGCCACCCGCTCCTTCATCTCGCCGGCGGCCTTGTTGGTGAAGGTGATCGCCAGGACCTCGCCGGGCTGCACCCCGCGGGCGCCCAGCAGGTAGGCGATGCGGTGGGTGAGCACGCGGGTCTTGCCCGAGCCGGCGCCGGCGACGATGAGCAGCGGACCGCCCTCGTGGACGACGGCCTGACGCTGGGGGCCGTTGAGCCCGGCCAGCATGCGGTCCAGTTCCCGGCCGGCCGAGCCGGGAGCGGAACGCTGGAGCGCGGCGGTTCCGGGGAGGGCCTGCTGCACGCTGCTCATAGACACACCACTGTAGTTCGGACGGGCGACGGTCCCGTCCGCCGTGGCGGTCGCCCGTGGCGCTGTGGCACACTCCCGACGTGCTGCTCGCCACCTCCAGCTTTTACTACGGGCACCGGGTTCCGGTGTCCGTCGCCGCCGGCTGAGCAGCCGCCGCAACGAACGCCCCGGGCCCGAGGAGCCCGGGGCGTTTCTCGTTCTCGGGGTCCGACGGCAGACACCGCCCCGCCAGGAGACCGAGATGAGCGCCACCCGCACCCCCGCCGACGCCGACGGCCGCATCGCCGAGCTGCGTGGCGAGATCGACGCCTGCGACGCCGAGCTGATCCGGCTCGTGCAGCACCGGCTGGCCGTGTCCCAGGAGATCGGTGAGCTGCGCCGCGCCACCGGCGGCACCCGGCTGTCCCTGTCCCGCGAGAAGCAGGTGCTCTCCCGCTTCCAGGACGCCCTCGGCCCCGACGGCGCGGCGCTCGGGATGCTGCTGCTGCGCCAGGGCCGCGGCAGGCTGTGAGGGACCCGATCAGGGCCGCTGGTCGGCGGACGGGAAGTCGGCGTGCCGGTGGACCAGCCACCAGTCGCCCTCGATCCGCCGGTACACGTGCGTCACCCGGATCGTCATGTCCCGCGGTTCCCCGCCGTCGACGCGGACGGTCCCCTGCTCGGAGCCGACCGTGTAGGCGAGGTCCCCGCTGACGTCGACCACGTCGTAGCGCGGCACGAGCCGGCCGTCGCTGAAGCGGCTGCCCACCCAGTCCACGGTCTTGGTGACGGCGTGGTGGCCCCTCTCGATCGGCCCCCAGGCGCCGAACAGCGTCACGTCGGGCGAGTCCGCCCAGCAGGCCGCGTAGGGACCGGGGTTGCCGGCGCCCATCGCGGCGAGGCCGTCCGCGACCCGGTCCAGTGCCCGGGACAGTGCAGGGTCCACGTCTGCTCCTCCCCCGACGGGCCGGCGCGGCCCGTCGTGCACCCGCCCCCGTGGACCGCCAGGGTCCGCGCGACCCGGGCCCGGCGGAACCCCGGACCGCGTGTCACACCGCGGACGGCTGCGTCGTCTCCATGACGACCCCCGACGGAGAGGACGCCGCCATGACCGAGACCGGCACCGCCCGCATCCCGCTCGACCCGCCGCGCACCCTGGTCACGCGCGCCGTCGACTGGTACTCGCGCCGCAGGTTCGGCGCGACGCTCACCCCCGCGGCCGCGATGGGACACCACCCGCGGCTGCTGGTCACCCAGCTCCGCCACGAGCAGGCCCTGTCCCGGTGGGACCGGCTCGACCCCACCCTCAAGGCGCTCGCCGTCATGTCGGCGGCGGTGACCGTCGGCTGCTCCTGGTGCGTCGACTTCGGCTGGTGGGTGACCAGCCAGGAGGGCGTGGACCCGGCCAAGCTGCGCGCCGTCCCGACCTGGCGCGACGACGACGGGGTGCTCACCGACCTCGAGCGGCGGGTGGTGCAGTACGCCGAGGCCATGAGCACCACGCCGATGGGCGTCACCGACGAGATGGTCGCCGCGCTGCGCCGCGACCTCGACGACGCCGCCCTGGTCGAGCTGACGACGATGGTCGCCGTGGAGAACAGCCGGTCCCGCACCAACAGCGCCCTCGGCCTGCACAGCCAGGGGTTCCGGGACCGCTGCGAGATCCCGGCCCGCGCATGACCGACCCGCTGCCGGCCTTCGCCGCGCACCGGCGGCTGCTGTTCACCGTCGCCTACCAGATGCTGGGCAGCGTCGCCGACGCCGAGGACGTCGTCCAGGACGCCTGGCTGCGCTGGTCTGCCGCCGGGCGGGACGACGTCGGCGACCCGCGCGCCTACCTCGTGCGGGTGGTGACCCGGCTGGCGCTGGACCGGCTGGACTCCGCCCGCGCGCGCCGGGAGACCTACGTCGGCCCGTGGCTGCCCGAGCCGCTCCTCACCCGGCAGGCCGGTGACCCGGCCGACGAGGCGGTGCTGGGCGAGGAGGTGTCGCTGGCCCTGCTCGTCGTCCTGGAGAGCCTGTCCCCGGCCGAGCGGGCCGTGTTCGTGCTGCGCGAGGCGTTCGGGATGCCGGCCGGTGAGGTGGCCGCCGTGCTCGGCCGCTCCGAGGCCGCCGTCCGGCAGCTCGGGCACCGCGCCCGGGAGCACGTGGCCGCCCGACGACCCCGGTTCGACGCCGACCGGCAGGCGCACCGCGAGGTCACCGAGCGCTTCCTGGCCGCGTGCCTCGGCGGCGACGTCGACGCGCTGCTGGCCGCGCTGGCCCCCGGCGCGGTGCTGGTCACCGACGGCGGCGGCCGGACGAGGGCGGCGCTGCGGCCGATCGCGGGAGCGGACAAGGTGGCCCGGTTCCTCACCGCCGTCATCCCCGGAGGGGCGTCGCTGCCCGGCCTGCGGCTGGACGTCGCCGAGGTCAACGGCCGGCCCGGGGTGGCGGCGTGGACCGACGCCGGGCCGTACGTCGCGGTGTCGCTGGTCGTGACCGACGGGCTGGTCCAGCAGGTCCTCGTGGTGCTCAACCCGGACAAGCTGGCGGGTCTGGTGAGGTGATGGAACGGCCCTCCTGCAGGGGCCCGCCGCGAGCGGGCGAGTGGCGGGGGGCAGGAGGGTCCTTCACTAGGCTCCGCCGGGTGACCGCGCCCCCGCCTCCGGAGCCCGCCGCGCACGTCGAGCGCGTCCTGTGCGTGCTCGCCCACCCCGACGACGTCGACTTCGGCAGCGCCGGGACGGTCGCCACCTGGACCGCCGCCGGCACCGAGGTCACCTACTGCATCGTCACCGACGGCGACGCCGGCGGGTTCGACGAGACGCCGCGCGACCGGATGGGCCCGCTGCGCCAGGAGGAGCAGCGCGCCGCCGCGGCCGCCGTGGGCGTCACCGACGTCCGGTTCCTCGGCTACCCCGACGGCCGGCTGGAGCTGACCCTCGACCTGCGCCGCGACATCTCCCGGGTCATCCGCCAGGTCCGCCCGCAGCGGGTGCTGACCAGCTCGCCGGAGCGGTTCTGGGAGCGGATCGGCGCCAGCCACCCCGACCACATGACGGTGGGCGAGTCGACGCTGCGCGCGGTGTACCCCGACGCCCGCAACCCGTTCGCCTTCCCCGAGCTGCTCGCCGAGGAGGGGCTCGAGGCGTGGACGGTGTCGGAGGTGTGGCTCGGCGCCAGCCCGCGGGCCGACCACGCCGTCGACGTCACCGACGTCGTCGAGCTGAAGTTCGCGGCGCTCAAGAGCCACGTGTCGCAGGTCAGCCACGTCGAGGACCTCGAGGGTTTCCTCACCGGCTGGATGACCCAGACCGCCCGCCGCTTCGGCCTCCCCGAGGGCCGCCTCGCCGAGGCGTTCCACGTCGTCCACACGGCGTGAGGGAACGGCGGGTCAGAGCAACCGGTTGGTGGCCGCCCAGCGGGTGAGCTCGTTGCGGTTGGACAGCTGCAGCTTGCGCAGCACGTTCGACGCGTGCGACTCCACCGTCTTCACCGAGATGAACAGGCGCGAGCCGATCTCGCGGTAGGTGTAGCCGCGGGCCAGCAGCTGCATGACCTCGCGCTCGCGGGCACTGAGCAGGTCGAGCCCGGGGTCGGTGGCGGGGTCCTCCGGCTGCGGGGCCGACGGCGAGGTCGCGGCGAAGGCGTCCAGGACGAAGCCGGCCAGCCGCGGGCTGAAGACGACGTCGCCCTCGGCCACCCGCTGCACCGCGGCGCGCAGCTCGGGGCCGGAGATGGTCTTCGTGACGTACCCGCGGGCGCCGGCCCGGATGACCGCGATGACGTCCTCGGCGGCGTCGGACACCGACAGCGCCAGCCACCGCACCTCCGGCAACTCGGCCCGCAGCGCCTCGAGCACCGCGCGCCCCCCGCCGCCGGGCAGGTGGACGTCGAGCAGCACGACGTCGGGGACGGCGGCCCGGATGCCGGCGATCGCGGCGTCGGCGTCGGCGGCCTCCCCGACGACGGTGACCGCGTCGCCGAGTTCGTGGCGCACCCCGGCGCGGACCATCGCGTGGTCGTCGACCAGGTAGACGGTGGGGACGCTCACGCCGCGGCCTCGCGCGGCAGCACGAGCTCGACCTCGGTGCCCTCGCCGGGCGCGGAGCGGACCGTGGCCGTGCCGCCGAGCCGGATCACCCGGCCGGTCACCGAGTCGCGCAGCCCGCGCCGGTCGGCGGGCACCGTGGCCGGGTCGAAGCCGGCACCGCGGTCGCGGACGAACACCGACACCTGCTCCTGCGTCACCTCGGTGTAGAGGTCGGCCGAGGCGACGCCGGCGTGCTTGGCCGCGTTGAGCAGCGCCTCGCGGGTCGCCGCGCCCAGCGCAGCCAGGGCGTCGTCGACCGGGGCGTCGCCGACGACGACCGGGTCGACGGTGAGCGCGTGGTCACCCTCGACCTCGGCGACCATGTCCGACACCAGACCCGCCCAGGTGCCGCCGGCCGCGACCGCGGGCTCGTAGAGCCAGCTGCGCAGCTCGCGCTCCTGGCTGCGGGCCAGCCGGGCGACGGCCTGCTGGTCGCCGGCGTTGCGCTGGATGAGCGCGAGGGTCTGCAGCACCGAGTCGTGCAGGTGCGCGGCGACGGCGGCCCGCTCCTCGGAGCGGATCCGGGCGGTGCGCTCCTCCTCGCGGGAGTCCAGCAGCCGGCGCCAGAACGGCGCGGTGGCCAGCACGACGCCCACGAGGATGACCAGCGTCGCGACGAAACCGTTGCGGGCGGCGGCGAGCTGGCCGGTGGTGGCCAGCAGGAGCAGGAGGCCGAGCGCGGCGAGGGTGGCGCCGCCGGCCAGCACCCAGCGGACGCCGGGCCGGGCGAGGGTGCGGTCGGTGTCGAGCTGCCGCCAGATGACGGCGAGACCGCCGCCGACCAGCAGCAGCGGGGCGATGAGCTCGCTGTTGCCCCAGGTGGCGAGGTTGGTGACCAGCACCAGCGCGCCGAGGCCGAGCAGCACCATCCCGATGGTCTGCCGGCGGCTGGGCTCCGCGGCCGCGTCCGGGCCCACCTCACCCAGCGGCATGAAGAACCACAGCACCGGATAGACCACCAGGCCGACGCCGGTCACCGCGAGCGCGACGAACAGCGCCCGGACGAGCAGCGGGTCGGCGCGCAGGTGCGCCGCCGTCCCCGCCGCCACGCCGGCCAGCATCCGGCCCGAGCGGGGCCGGACCAGCGGGGGCCGCTGGGGCGGCGCGGGCACGGCGGGGGGCGCGCCGGGGCTCGGCGCCGGCGGGGCGGCCGTGGCGGTCGCCCCGGCCGTCAGCCCGCCCGCGGGGGTCGGCACGGTCCTGGTCACGGTGGAATCGTCGCACCGCGCGGCCACCTCCCGGTACCGGGAAGACCCCGGACGGGCAGGACCAGGGTCGGATGGGGGCCTTCCCCGATGCCGCGCGGGCTCCCGGCTCGGCACGCTCTGTGCCATGACCGCTCCCTTCCCTCCCGAGGCACCCCTCGTCGACCCACCCCCGCCCCGGCCGGCCCTCCGGCGGAGCCGCACCGACAAGGTCGCCGGCGGCGTCGCCGGCGGACTGGCCGAGTACAGCGGCGTGGACCCGCTGCTGTGGCGGGTCGGGTTCGTCGCCCTCACCCTCGCCGGCGGTACCGGCATCGCCGTCTACCTGCTGCTGTGGCTGCTCATGCCGGCCGGCCCCCGCCGCGCCGCCGACGGGACGCCCGCCGGGCCACCGGGGCCCCGCTCCCCCGTCGCCGGGATCACCGTGGCCGGGCTGCTGATCGTCGTCGGGCTGATGGTGCTGGTCACCCGCTACACCGGCCTCGACCTCGGCCCCCGCGGGTTCCTCGCCGGCACGCTGCTGGTGGTGGGGCTGGGACTGGTCGCCTCCGCGTTCGCCCGGGGCCGGGCGCCGCGCGGCGGGCTGATCGCCCTCGGCTCGGTGCTCACGCTGGCGCTGCTGTTCACCTCGTCGGTGTCGGCCTGGAGCGACGGCCGGGGCGGCGTCGGCAACCGCGAGTACGACCCCGAGTCGGTCGAGGCCATCCAGGACGTCTACCAGCTCGGTGCCGGCGACATGGAGCTCGACCTCTCCCGGGTCGACGCCGACGACCTCGACGGGCAGGAGGTCCGCGTCGAGCACGGCGTCGGTGACCTCGAGATCACGGTTCCCGAGGACGCCGACGTCCGGATCGTCCTGGAGCAGGGCATCGGCGAGGCGGACCTGTTCGGGGAGACCGCCGACGACGGCGGCTACTTCCGCGCGGAGGACGGCGACGGCGACCCCGAGCTCGTCCTCACCATCGACCACGGGGTCGGCGACCTGGAGGTGTCCCGTGCCTGACTACAGCGAGTTCCCCACCACCCCGACCGCCTGGCAGGAGCGCGCGCTCGCCGACGCCTGGCAGCACACGCCGGCCCTCGCGGTCCCCGAGCCGCCGCGCAGGCGCCGTCCCGACCTGGTCGCCCTGGTGCCCGGCGTCGCCTTCGTCGTCCTGGCGCTGGTCTTCCTCGCCGGGGTGACCGTGCCGCTCGGCTTCCTCGCCGACGGCGGCCTGCTGTGGCTGCTGCTGGTGGGCGGCGGCGTGGCCCTGCTGGTGAGCGAGCTGCGGAAGGCGCGCCGCAGGCGCTGACACGGACGGGGGCGGACGGGACGAGGGCCCGGGGAGCGATCGGCTCCCCGGGCCCTCGTCCGTCACTCCCACTCGATGGTGCCCGGCGGCTTGCTCGTGACGTCGAGGACGACCCGGTTGACCTCGGGCACCTCGTTCGTGATGCGCGTGGAGATCCGCGCCAGCAGGTCGTAGGGCAGCCGGGTCCAGTCGGCGGTCATCGCGTCCTCGCTGGACACCGGGCGCAGCACGACCGGGTGGCCGTAGGTGCGCCCGTCGCCCTGTACACCGACCGAGCGGACGTCGGCCAGCAGCACCACGGGGCACTGCCAGATCTCGCGGTCCAGGCCGGCGGCGGTGAGCTCGGCGCGCACGATCGCGTCGGCCCTCCGCAGGACGTCGAGCCGCTCCCGGGTCACCTCGCCGACGATGCGGATGCCCAGGCCCGGGCCGGGGAACGGCTGGCGCCACACCATGGCCTCGGGCAGGCCGAGCTCGGCGCCGACGGCACGGACCTCGTCCTTGAACAGCGTCCGCAGCGGCTCGACCAGGGTGAACTGGAGGTCCTCGGGCAGCCCGCCGACGTTGTGGTGGCTCTTGATGTTCGCCGTCCCGGTGCCACCGCCGGACTCGACGACGTCGGGGTACAGCGTCCCCTGCACGAGGAAGTCCACGCTCTCCCCGTGCTGCTCCGCGTCACCGACGACGTCGAGGGCGGCCTGCTCGAAGACCCGGATGAACTCCCGGCCGATGGTCTTGCGCTTCTCCTCGGGGTCGCTGGTGCCGGCGAGTGCGGCGAGGAACTGCTCGCGGGCGTCGACGACCCGCAGGTCCACCCCGGTCGCGGCCACGAAGTCGCGCTCGATCTGCTCGGTCTCGCCCTCGCGCATCAGCCCGTGGTCGACGTACACGCAGGTGAGCCGGTCGCCGATGGCCCGCTGGACGAGCGCCGCGGCGACCGCGGAGTCGACACCGCCCGACAGCGCGCACAGCGCCCGGCCCTCGCCGACCTGCTCGCGGATCCGCTCGACCTGCTCCTCGACGACGTTCGCCGTCGTCCAGGTCGGCTCGAGGCCGGCGATGTCGAACAGGAAGTGCTCGAGCACCGTCTGCCCGTGCGCGGTGTGCCGCACCTCGGGGTGGAACTGGACGCCGGCCAGCCGCCGGTCGACGTCCTCGAAGGCGGCCACCGGCGCGCCGGTGGAGGTGGCGGTGACGGTGAAGCCCGGTGGCGGGGTGCTGACGGCGTCGCCGTGGCTCATCCACACCGGCTGCTCGACCGGCAGGTCGCCGAACAGTCGGCCGCCGGTGGTGACCGTCAGCGGCGTGCGGCCGTACTCCCGGTCGCCGGTGTGCGCGACGGTCCCGCCGAGGGACTGCGCCATCGCCTGGAACCCGTAGCAGATGCCGAACGCCGGGACCCCGCCCTCGAACAGCGCGGGGTCGACCTGCGGCGCACCCTCGGCGTACACGCTGGAGGGCCCGCCCGAGAGCACGATCGCCGCGGGCTCCCGCTCCAGGATCTCCTTGACGGGGACCGAGGACGGGACGATCTCCGAGTACACGCCGGCCTCGCGGATGCGCCGCGCGATCAGCTGGGCGTACTGCGCGCCGAAGTCGACGACGAGGACGGTCGGGAAGTCCATCAGTCCGGCCGACCGCCGATCACCAGGTCGACCCGCTGGAACTCCTTGAGGTCGCGGTAGCCGGTCTTGGCCATCGTGCGGCGCAGCGCCCCGAAGAGGTTGGTGCGGCCGTCGGAGGTCTCGGCCGGGCCCAGGAGCAGCTGCTGCAGCGAGCCCGCGGCCGGGACCGGCGCGGACGTCCCGCCCCGGGGCAGTCGCGGGTGGGCGGCCACCGAGTCCCACCACACGCCCGCGGCCGGGGCCTCCCGCGCCGCGCGCAGCGGCTCCCCGAGCTGCACGGCGTCCGCGCCGCAGGCCAGGGCCCGGGCGATCGCGCCGCTGGTCTCGATCCGGCCGTTGGCGATGACGTGCACGTACCGGCCGCCGGTCTCGTCGAGGTAGTCGCGGCGGGCGGCCGCGGCGTCGGCGATCGCGCTGGCCAGCGGCACCCGGATGCCCATGACGGCGTCGCCGGTGGAGAAGCTGTCGGCGCCCACACCGACGATGACGCCGGCCGCGCCGGTGCGCATCAGGTGCAGCGCCGTCGTGTAGTTGGCCGCCCCGCCGACGATGACCGGGACGTCGAGGTCGGCGATGAAGGACTTGAGGTTGAGCGCCGCACCCTGGGTGGTCACGTGCTCGGCAGAGACGATCGTGCCCTGGATGACCAGCAGGTCGACCCCCGCGGCGAGCACGGTCGGGGCGAGCTGCTCGGTGTGCTGCGGCGAGACCCGCACCGCCGTGGTCACCCCGGCGTCGCGCATCTCCTTGATCCGGGCGCTGATCAGGTCCGGCTTCACCGGCTCGGCGTAGACCTGCTGCAGCAGCGACACCGGCGGCGGCGCCTCGGCGGCGGCGTCGCGCAGCTGCCGGTAGACCGGCAGCGGGTCGTCGTAGCGGGTCCACAACCCCTCGGCGTTGAGCACGCCGAGACCGCCGGCCTGCCCGACGGCGATCGCCGTGGCCGGACTGACGACAGCGTCGCTGGGGCTGGTGACCAGCGGGATGTCGAAGCGGAAGGCGTCGATCTGCCAGGCCGTGGAGACGTCGTCGACGTCGCGGGTGCGGCGGGACGGGACGATCGAGACCTCGTCGAGGTCGTAGGCCCGCCGGGCGAAGCGGTTGAGGCCGATCTCGACGGTGTCGCGGGGAGGCATGCTCACCGCCCCCGGTAGTTCGGCGCCTCGACGGTCATCTGGATGTCGTGCGGGTGGCTCTCGGTCAGGCCGGCCGCGGTGATCCGGATCAGCCGGCCGCGCTCCTGCAGCTCGGCGACGGTGGCCGCGCCGGCGTAGCCCATGGACGCGCGCAGCCCGCCGACGAGCTGGTGGGCCACGGTGGCGAGCAGCCCGCGGTAGGGCACCTGCCCCTCGATGCCCTCGGGGACGAGCTTGTCGTCGGAGAGGACGTCGTCGGCGAAGTAGCGGTCGCGGCTGAACGACTGGTTGCCGCGCTTCTGCATCGCGCCCAGCGAGCCCATGCCGCGGTAGGTCTTGAACTGCTTGCCGTTCATGAACACCAGCTCGCCGGGAGCCTCCTCGACCCCGGCGAACAGTCCGCCGATCATCACCGTGTCGGCGCCGGCGACCAGCGCCTTGGCGATGTCGCCGGAGTACTGCAGCCCGCCGTCGGCGATGACCGGGACACCGGCCGGCTTGCACGCCTGGGCGGCCTCGTGGACGGCGGTCAGCTGCGGGACGCCGACACCGGCGACGACGCGGGTGGTGCAGATCGAGCCGGGGCCGACGCCGACCTTGACCGCGTCGGCACCGGCGTCGACGAGCGCCTGCGCACCGGCCCGGGTGGCGACGTTCCCGCCGACGACCTGCACGCCGCCGTCGCCGCCGAAGTCCTTCTGCACGCGGGCGACCATGTCGAGCACGGCGCGCTGGTGGCCGTGGGCGGTGTCGACGACGAGCACGTCGACCCCGGCGTCGACCAGCAGGCCGGCCCGCTCGTAGGCGTCCTCGCCGACGCCGAGCGCGGCGCCCACGACCAGCCGGCCGTCGGCGTCCTTGGTGGAGTTCGGGTACTGGTCGCGCTTGACGAAGTCCTTGACCGTGATGAGGCCGCGCAGGCGCCCGGCGTCGTCGACGATCGGCAGCTTCTCGATCTTGTGCCGGGACAGCAGCCGCAGCGCGGTGTCGGCATCGACGCCGACGGGGGCGGTGACCAGGGGCATCGGCGTCATGACGTCGCGCACGAGCCGGTGCTGGTCGGTCTCGAAGCGCATGTCGCGGTTGGTGACGATGCCGACCAGGACGCCGGCGTCGTCGACCACCGGGGCGCCGGAGATGCGGTAGCGGGCCGACAGCGCGTCGACCTCGGCGAGGGTGTTGTCCGGCGAGCAGGTCACCGGGTTGGTCACCATGCCGGCCTCGGACCGCTTCACCAGGTCGACCTGGCCGGCCTGCTCCTCGGCGGCGAGGTTGCGGTGCAGCACGCCCATGCCGCCGACGCGGGCCATGGCGATCGCCATGCGGGCCTCGGTGACCGTGTCCATCGCGCTCGACAGCAGCGGGACGGCCAGCCGGATCCCGCGGGTCACCCGGCTGCTGGTGTCCACCTCGGCCGGGACGACGTCGGACTCACCGGGGATGAGCAGGACGTCGTCGTAGGTCAGTCCGAGCGGGGCGAAGGCCGCCGGCACCTCGGGGCGGTACCCGTCAGCTGCGTGGTCGTCGGGCTGCATGGTGGCCGCCACCCTCTCCGTCGGCTCGGCCCCCGGCCGGGCGCGCGGGGACCTCCCCGATCGTAGGCCGGGCCGCTCGGGCGCCGGGACGCCGCCGGAGGTGCTCGGCGTGGGAACCACCGCCGGGGGCGGCTACCGTGTCCTCCGGGCGCGCGAGCCCCGCGCGACCGTGCGTGAGCCACAGCGCCGCCAGCACGAGGGAGGAGGCACCGTGAGCCCCTTCGACGACGCCCCGGACTCCGGCCGCACGCCGTCGGACCCGCCGCCGCTGACCATGGAGGAGCGGGCCGGCGTCCTCGACGACCTGGCCGAGCTCGAGGTGTTCCGGACCCTGCTCGAACCGACCGGCATCAAGGGCATCGTCGTCGACTGCCCCGACTGCGACGAGGAGCACCACGTCGACTGGGCGCTGATGCAGGCCAACCTGCGCCAGCTGCTGGAGGAGGGTCAGACCGGCCGGCACGAGCCACCCTTCGACCCCGATCCCGACGACTACGTCAGCTGGGACTACGCCAGCGGCTACGCCGACGGGGTGGCCGCGGTGGCCGAGCGCGAGGAGCCCGGGGACTCCCCCGGCGGCCGGCACGCCCGCGACGACTGAGACCGGGTGAGAAACGCACCGAGGGGCTCCTCCGGCGGTCGGAGGGGCCCCTCGGCGCGTGCTCGTCGTGCGTCAGCTCATCATGCCCCGGCGGAAGCCGGTGGCCACCGCCTCGGCGCGGTCCTTGGCGCCGAGCTTGCGGAACAGCCGGCGGGCGTGGGTCTTGATCGTGTCCTCGGACAGGTAGAGCTCACGGCCGATCTGGGCGTTGCTCTTGCCCTGGCTCATGCCGGTGAGGACCTGCATCTCGCGCATCGACAGCGTGACCGCGGGCGCGGCCTCCCGGACCGTCGAGCTCACCGCGCGCGGGCCGGCGCCGTTGAGCGGCGTGGCCCACGCCGGGGCGGGCGCGCCGACCGAGGCCAGCGGCACCGGGGCGCCCACCGGCTGCGGCGGCCGGCCGTCGGCGCGCAGCCCCACCCGGGACAGGCCCAGGCCCATCTCCAGGGCGCTGGCGTCCCAGCGCAGGTAGCCCCGCGCCCCGACGGCGACCGCGGCACGCACCGTCTCGGCGTCGTCGGGCGCGCCGAGCACGAGCACCGGGACGCCGGGGTGGGTCCGCAGCACCTGGGTGGCCACGGTCAGGCCGGTGTCGACGGCGCGCTGCGTGCCGACCAGCAGCACGTCGGGCTGGCGGGTGGCCAGCCGCTGCACCAGCGCGACGGCGTCACCGACGACCTCGACCCGGCCCACGAACGGCAGGGCCACCAGGCGGGCGGCGACGTCGTCGCGGACACGGCGGCGCTCGTCGTACACCCACACGGTCGTGGCCCCGTGCCCGGGTCCACGCATCCTGTCGTCGATCACGCGTTGCTCCTCGTCTCCCCCGACCGGGCGGGGCGCCCGGGTCACTCGACCCGCGTAACGGCAGGGCCTGCAGTCACCTTGACCGCGGGCCGGGAGCGGCGACAGCCGTGCTCACCCTGCGGGGGGAGACGGAGGCCGGGAAAATGCTCGATCCCGATGTGTTTGGCCCCACCGACCCTCGGGCACCGGCCCACGTGCAGCCGGACCGCCCCCTCCGGCTCGCACTGAGCCGAGGAGGACGAGATGGCCGACATCCGCCGACTGCCGACACCCGTGGCCGAGGTCTGGGACTGGCAGCTGCACGGCGCCTGCCGTGGAGAGAGCACGGCCCTGTTCTTCCACCCGGACGGCGAGCGCGGCCCCGCGCGGGCCCGTCGCCAGGCCGCCGCGAAGGCCGTCTGCGGCAAGTGCCCGGTCGTCGAGGCCTGCCTCAAGCACGCGCTCAGCGTCCGCGAGCCCTACGGCGTGTGGGGCGGCATGAGCGAGGAGGAGCGGGCCCGGCTGATCGCCGCGGAGCCCGCCGCGGTCGCGGCCGGGGTCTAGCACCCCCTCAGACACCGAGAGGGCCGGTCCAGCAACTGCTGGACCGGCCCTCCGTCGCTGTTCAGGCCGTGCGCTCGGCCGTCATGAGCTCGTCGTGCACCCACGTGCTCCCGCGGTCGCGGGACGTCTCGGCCGACCAGGTGAAGGAGTCCGGGCCGACGTCGGTGAAGCGCCACCGCAGCCACGGGTCCTCCTCGTCGCTCAGCAGGACGACCCCGCCGTCGTCGGTCGGCCGGCCGACGAAGCGCCGGACCCGGCCGTTCACGGGGTCCATCCACGTCGAGCGCCAGGTGCCCGGCGCGTGGGGATCGGGGAAGCGGACCGTCGTCCCGTGGAACGCCCGCGGCGGGACGCCGGCGCCGGGCTCTCCCCTACCGGGCACGATCCACACGTCCTGCACCGCCCGGCCACCGAGCACCCGTCCGACGTGCAGTTCGCCGACCGCCGTCGCCCAGGTGCCGTCGGGTTCGCGGCCCGACCAGTGCAGCCGCCAGGCGCCCACCAGACGCCCGAAGAGCGCGAGGTCGTCGTCGGCTTCCTCCGGGGACGGATCGTGCAGGACGTCCGGGAGCACATCCCCTCCTCTGCCGGTCGGCCAGGGGACGACGGTGCCCCGCCGGCACGTCCGACGTCCAGGGTGAACGGCGGGAGGGCCGGTCCGGCGAGTGCTGGACCGGCCCTCCGTCGCGTGTGCGGGGACAACCGCGTGCGGCGTCCTCCCCCACCGCCGGGGGGGGGGGGGGGGGGGGGGGGGGGGGGGGGGGGGGGGGGGGGGGGGGGGGGGGGGGGGGGGGGGGGGGGGGGGGGGGGGGGGGGGGGGGGGGGGGGGGGGGGGGGGGGGGGGGGGGGGGGGG
>NZ_JBJGYY010000065.1:0-15499 GCF_054050235.1 Geodermatophilus sp. SYSU D00696
AGGACCCCTCGCGCCGGGACCCGCCGCGCCCGCCGGGGGCCCGGCGGCACCCGGCGACGAGACCGGCCCGCCCGGACGGGGATGCCGGGCGGGCCCCCTCCCCCGCGGCCGTACCGCACGGCCCCGGACACGACAGAGGCCCAGGACCACCAGGTCCTGGGCCTCTGTCGTGTCTCGGACCGTCAGCCGGTCAGCAGGTCACTCCCCGCCGGCGAGCTTGGCCCGCAGCGCGGCGAGCGCCTCGTCGCTGGCCAGCGTGCCACCGGAGGTGTCGCTGGCCGGCGCCTCGCCACCGGAGGAGTAGTTCCCGCCGGCCGCGGCCTCGGCGTCGGCCTCGCGCGCCGCGGCGATCTGCTTGCGGTGCGCCTCGAAGCGGGCCTGGGCCTCGGCGTACTGCCGCTCCCAGGTCTCGCGGGCCTCCTCGTAGCCCTCGAGCCACTCGCCGGTCTCCGGGTCGAAGCCCTCGGGGTAGATGTAGTTGCCCTGCTCGTCGTACGAGGCGGCCATGCCGTAGGCGGCGGGGTCGAACTGCTCCTCGTCGCCGATGACGCCCTCGTTGGCCTGCTTGAGCGACAGCGAGATGCGGCGCCGGTCGAGGTCGATGTCGATGACCTTGACCAGGAGCTCGTCGCCGACCTGCACGACCTGCTCGGGGATCTCCACGTGGCGCTCGGCCAGCTCGGAGATGTGCACCAGGCCCTCGATGCCCTCGTCGACCCGGACGAACGCACCGAAGGGCACCAGCTTGGTGACCTTGCCCGGCACGACCTGGCCGATCTGGTGGGTGCGGGCGAACTGACGCCACGGGTCCTCCTGCGTCGCCTTCAGCGACAGGGAGACCCGCTCGCGGTCGAGGTCGACGTCGAGGACCTCGACGGTGACCTCCTGGCCCACCTCGACGACCTCGGACGGGTGGTCGATGTGCTTCCAGGACAGCTCGGAGACGTGCACGAGGCCGTCCACGCCGCCCAGGTCGACGAACGCGCCGAAGTTGACGATCGAGGAGACGACGCCGGTGCGCACCTGGCCGCGGGCGAGCTTGTTGAGGAACTCGCTGCGGACCTCGGACTGCGTCTGCTCCAGCCACTGCCGGCGGGACAGGACGACGTTGTTGCGGTTCTTGTCGAGCTCGATGATCTTGGCCTCGAGCTCGCGGCCCACGTAGGGCTGCAGGTCGCGGACGCGGCGCATCTCGACCAGCGAGGCGGGGAGGAACCCGCGCAGGCCGATGTCGAGGATGAGACCGCCCTTGACGACCTCGATGACGGTGCCGGTGACGACCTCGTCGGCTTCCTTCTTGGCCTCGATCGTGCCCCAGGCGCGCTCGTACTGGGCGCGCTTCTTGGACAGGATCAGGCGGCCTTCCTTGTCCTCCTTCTGGAGGACGAGGGCTTCCACCTCGTCGCCGACCTTGACGACCTCGTTGGGGTCGACGTCGTGCTTGATGGACAGCTCGCGCGAGGGGATGACGCCCTCGGTCTTGTAGCCGATGTCCAGCAGCACCTCGTCCCGGTCGACCTTGACGATGACGCCTTCGACGATGTCGCCGTCGTTGAAGTACTTGATCGTCTGGTCGATCGCGGCGAGGAA
The DNA here is from genome assembly GCF_054050235.1 of Geodermatophilus sp. SYSU D00696. NCBI lineage: Bacteria > Bacillati > Actinomycetota > Actinomycetes > Geodermatophilales > Geodermatophilaceae > Geodermatophilus > Geodermatophilus sp. SYSU D00696. The sequence goes on from NZ_JBJGYY010000065.1 coordinate 1,591, forward strand.
GTCCTCGGCGGTGCCGATGTCGTTCACCGCGATCTGGGGGGTGCTGTCGGGACGGACCTGGGTGGAGGTCATGTGGTCGAGTGCTCCGGACGGGGGATGCGTAGGGACGGGGGTACCGCGGCCGGGTGACCGCGGGAGCGGGGAGAGCCGGCGCGCGCCGATCCCTTGCGGGTACAGCACTGACAGACCTCTGGCGCATTCCCATGGTACGGACGCGGGCGCACGCGGGTCCACCAGGGTGGGCGACCTCTGCCCGGCGCCCGCGGCGTGTCACGATCGGCGTGTCATGAGCCTGCCCCTCGGTCCCGACGGCTACCCCGCCGCGGGCGGGGTCGAGCGCCGGCCGGCCGGCGCCGTCGAGTCGGCGCGGGCCAACCGCGGCTGGTGGGACGCCGCGGCGCCGGCCTACCTCGCCGAGCACGGCTCCGACCTCGGCGACGTCGACTTCCTGTGGTGCCCGGAGGGCCTGCGCGAGGCCGACGCGCACCTGCTCGGCGACGTCGCCGGGCGGCGGGTGCTCGAGGTCGGGTGCGGCTCCGCGCCCTGCGCCCGCTGGCTGCGCCGGGCGGGGGCCGACGTCGTCGCGCTGGACCTCTCGGCGGGCATGCTCGCCCGCGCCGCGGGACTGGGCCGGTCCACCGGCGTGACCGTGCCGCTGGTGCAGGCCGACGCGGGCGCGCTGCCACTGGCCGGGGCGTCGTTCGACGTCGTCTGCTCGGCGTTCGGCGGACTGCCGTTCGTGGCCGACGTCGAGGGAGCGCTGGCGGAGGTCGCGCGGGTGCTCCGACCGGGCGGGCGGTTCGCCGCGTCGGTGAACCACCCGTTCCGCTGGCCGCTGCCGGACTCTCCCGACCCGGGTGACCTGCGGATCACGTCCTCGTACTTCGACCGCCGGCCCTACGTGGAGACCGACGGCGCGGGCCGCACCGTCTACGTCGAGCACCACCGCACCGTCGGCGACTGGGTACGCGCCGTCGTCGGGGCCGGGCTGGTCCTCGACGACCTGGTGGAGCCGGAGTGGACGCCGGGGCGCACGCAGGAGTGGGGTCAGTGGTCACCCGCCCGCGGGGCACTGGTCCCCGGCACGCTCATCCTGGTCGCGCACCGCTCCTGACCGCGGGCGCCGCACCGGCCGGGGCGGACACCGGCCGCACGTCGCGGGCGCCGGAGAGCGTGTGGCCGCCGTCGCAGACCAGGGCCAGGTGCACCCGCTCGCCGCAGTCGCGGTGCCGCAGCTCCAGGGGCGCCTCGCCGTCCCCGGCCACGTACCGGTCGCCCCACTCCATGAGGGCCACCAGGGCCGGGTAGAGGTCGAGGCCCTTCTGCGTCAGCCGGTACTCGTGCCGCTGCCGCTCCCCCTGCGCCTGGTACGGGACCCGCCGCAGGATCCCCTCGTCCACCAGCGTGTTCAGCCGGTCGGTCAGCACCGCCCGGGGCGCGCCGAGCACCCGCTGGAAGTCGGCGAACCGGCGCACGCCGAGGAACGCCTCGCGCAGGACCAGCAGGCTCCACTTCTCACCGACGACGGCCAGCGTGCCCGCGACGGAGCACCGCGACCGGTCCAGCAGGGCTTCGCTCACCGGGCCAGCATACCGCGCTGAGTTCGCTTGACGAACTCACTCGGGAGGAGCACAGTTCATCTCACGAACCCAGGAGGTCGGGATGGACGTGACCGTGGACACCAGGCCCGTGCGACCGGACGACGGCCCGCGCTTCTGCCGGCTGTGGGACCGGCTCTCGCCGGAGACCATCTACCGCCGCTTCCACGCGCCGCTGCGCCGGCCGCCGTTCGGCGCCGCGCGGCTCGTGGAGGTCGACCACGACCTGCGCGAGGCACTGGTCGCGGTCGTCGGCGGCGAGGTGGTCGGGGTCGCGCGCTACGACCGCTCCCCCGGCGACCCCGCCACCGCCGACGTCGCCGTGGTCGTCGAGGACGGCTGGCAGGGGGTCGGCGTCGGCCGCCAGCTGCTCGGCGAGCTCACCGAGCTGGCCGCCCGGCGCGGCGTCCGCACCCTCACCGCCGACGTCCAGGCCGACAACGACCGCATGGTCGGGCTGGTCCGCCGGCTCCTGCCGGGCGCCGAGCTCACCCCCGCCGACGGCGTCTACGCCGTGCGGAGCCCCCTGACCGGCGCGCCGCTGCCCGCGGCCGCCTGACCCGAGAGGAACCCACCGTGTCCCGACTGCGCACCACTCTCGCCGACCGCCGCCGACTCCGGGCCCGCCTGCGCGAGGAGCGCGCCCTCGAGCGGCTGCTCACCCGGGCACCGACCGTCGAGTCGGTGCACGAGCTGCACGCCATCGCCGCCCGCCGCTGAGGGCACACTGGCCGGGTGACCGGGGGCGACGAGGCAGCCTTCCGCCGCTTCGTCGGCGCCGAGCGCGACGGGCTCCTGCGCGAGGCGCTGCGGCTGACCGGCGACCCGGCCCGGGCCGAGGCCGCCGTCCAGGCCGCGCTGGCCACGACCCGGGTCCGGTGGGGCCGCCGCGGCACCGATCCCGCCGAGACCGCGGCCGACGCCCTGGCCGACGCCGCCGGCCGGCGGGGCCTGCTGGGCGGCGCGGCGCAGGTGGTCGAGTCGCTCGACGACCCCCCGGTCGCCCCGCCCGGCCCGCCGCCGCGGTGGCGGCTGGACACCGACGCCGCCGTCGCCGACGCGCTGGCCCGCGCCCGCCGGCACCGCAGGCGGCGCGCCGGGGCCGCCGTCGCCGCCCTCGCCGCCGCGGCCCTCGCCGTCCCCCAGGTGCTCCCGCCCGGTCCCGCCGCCCCCCGCGCGGAGCGCGGCTCCGCCGCCCCGGACGCCGCCCCCGTGCTCACCGGGCCGACCCGCGGCTCGCTCGCCGCCGACACCACCTTCCTCGACTCGGTGCGGCGGGTGGACTGGGGCCCGCTGGACCTGCCGCCGGCGGCGGAGCGCGGCGTGGTGCTCGCCACCGACACCCCGCACGGCCGGGTGGTGCTCCTGACCGGGACCGCCGAGGGCGACGGCCGCGGCGTGTGGCTGACCGGCCCCGTGGGCGCGGCGGCGGACGCGCTGACCCCGTACGCGCCGGGGCCGCTGCAGCCGCACCGGCCGGCCGCGCTGGTCGTCGGCGGTCCAGGGCCGGCGTCCCTCGTGGTCGTGGTCGCCCGCGGGGACGAGGTGGAGGTGTCGCCGCGGCTGGAGATCGGCCCGCGCGGCACACCCGGCCGGACCTATCGGCCGGTACCGGCCGACGACGGCGTCGCGGTGACCACCGTCCCCACGACAACCCTCGGCGCGGGCACCAGCGTCCGGGTGCTCCACGACGGGGACCCGGTGCACCACGCCGCGGTGCCCGCGCCCGCGCTGCCGGCCGGGACCGCCGACCCGCCGCCGCTGGAGCCGCTGCGGCCGGCCGCCACCCCACCCGTCCCGCGGCTGGTCGCCGAGGCGCTCACCGAGGTCGCCGTCCCGCTGGGCGCCGAGCCGGCCGCGCTCGAGCCGCGGCTGCTGTGGGCGGGCGCCCTGCCGATGGACGACGTGCCGGGGAGCGTGGCCGTCGTCGTGGCGCGCAGCCCGGAGGGTGGCCTGGTCGTCACCACCCGGGCCGGTCAGGTCGGGTCCGGCGGCGGAGGACGCACCGTGCCGTGCGGGGTGGACACCCCACCGGGGACGACCGACGTGGCCGGCCTGGTCGTGGCGCGGGTCTGCGACCTCTCCTCCCCGGAGACCGAGCCCTCGGACCAGGGCCGCTGGCTGGTCGTCACCGCGCCGGCCGAGGCGGTGGCCGCGGACGTCCTGGACGGGTGGGGCACCGTGCTGGCCACCCTCCCGCTCACCGACGGCGGCGCGACCGCGCTGCTGCCGGACCGCGCGCGCGAGGTGCGCACCGTCGACGCCGCCGGCCGCGTGCTCACCGAGGTCACGATCGGCGCCGCCCCGACGACGCCGTTCGGCGGGTGACCCACCGGAACGGCCACCCTCCAGGGCCCCGCGCTCAGCGCGCGGCCAGGTGGCGGCCCTCGACCAGCGGCAACCCGGCGACGAGGACGCCGGCGCCGGCCGAGGCCCACAGGGCTGCACCGGGACCGCCGTGGTCGATCAGGGCGCCACCGACGGCCGAGCCGAGGGCGATGCCCGCGAAGACGCTCACGCCGAGCCAGGTGTAGGCCTCGGTCAGGTTCGGGGCCAGCACGACCAGCCGTACCAGCGTGTTGCCCGTCATCAGGGTCGGGGCGTTCGCCGTACCGGCGGCGATCAGCCCCACCGTCGTCGCCAGGAGCGACCCCGACCCCGCGGCGACGGCGACCAGGACCGCGCCGGCGGCCATCGCAGCGGCGCTGACCTGGAACCGGGTCGCCGGGGCGGTCCGCCACGTCCTGGCCCCGTACAGGACGCCGGCCGTGAGGCTGCCGGCCGCCCACAGTCCGAGCATGGTCCCGGCCGCTCCTGGCGCCTGCTGCTGGCTCGACAGGGCGACGACCCCGACCTCGACGAAGCCGAACAGCGCCCCGATCGCCGCGAAGGTGCCGACCAGCAGGAGCAGCCCGGCGCTGGTCAGTGCCGAGCCGTGCCGGACCGGCGCCCTGTTCCCCCCGAGCTCACCGGTTCCGGCCGGTCCGGGCAGGTGACGGGCCGGTTCCGTGCGGCGCTGCGCGAGGAACAGCCCGGTGCCCACGACGCCCAGCCCGAGCGCGGTGAACAGCCCGGCCGCCGGGGCGACGGCGGTCGCCAGGAGCGTGACCAGCACCGGACCGACGACGAACACCGCCTCCTCGACCAGCGACTCCAGTGCCAGGGCACGCTCCAGCTGCGACGGGTCGTCCAGCAGCGCCGTCCACCGGGCTCGCGCGAGGGCGCCCGCCTGCGGCAACGAGCCACCCACGACCAGCGCCGTACCGGCCAGGAGCCAGGTCGGCGCGCCGGCCAGGCTCGCCACCACCAGCCCGCTCACGGCCGCGGCGTGCACGAGGACCTGCGGCAGCACGACCGCTCGCTGCCCGTGCACGTCGACCAGGCGCGAGACCTGCGGGCCGACGACGCCCTGCGCGGCGGAGATCGCACCGGCCACCAGCCCCGCCACGGCGTACGACCGGCCGAGCTGCACCAGCAGCAGCACCGACCCCAGGCCGAGCATCGCCTGCGCCAGCCGCACCAGCGTGGCCGACGCACTGAACGCGAACGCGCCGGGCACGCGGAGCACCGACACGTAGCCCGTCGGCCTGGCAGCGGCCACGTCGTCACACCCCTCGCCCGCTGACCCGGTGCCGCGCTCCACGTTGCCCATGCGAGCGGGGCGTGGGGGGTGGTCGTTCCTAGTGGGCGGCGGCGTCCCAGCTGTGGCCCACGCCGACCGACACCTCCAGCGGCACCGACAGCTGCGCCGCCCCGGCCATCTCCCGGCGGACGACCGCCTCCAGCGCCTCCCGCTCCCCCGGCGCCACCTCGAGGACGAGCTCGTCGTGCACCTGCAGCAGCATCCGCGAGGACAGGCCCTCGGCCTCGATCGCCCGCTCGACGCCGAGCATGGCGACCTTCATGACGTCGGCCGCCGACCCCTGGATCGGCGCGTTGAGCGCCATCCGCTCGGCCATCTGCCGCCGCTGCCCGTTGTCGCTGGTCAGGTCGGGCAGGTAGCGCCGCCGGCCCAGCGTGGTCTCGGTGTAGCCGCGCAGCCGCGCCTCCTCGACGACGCCGTCGAGGTAGTCGCGGATCCCCCCGAAGCGCTCGAAGTAGGCGTGCATCTGGCCGCGCGCCTCCTCCGGGGTGATCCGCAGCTGCTGCGCGAGCCCGTAGGCGCTCAACCCGTAGGCCAGGCCGTAGCTCATCGCCTTGATCCTGCGGCGCATCTCCGGGTCGACCTGGTCGATCGGGATGTCGTAGGCCCGCGAGGCGACGAAGGAGTGCAGGTCCTCCCCCGAGGTGAACGCCTCGATCAGCCCGGCGTCCTCGGACAGGTGCGCCATCAGCCGCATCTCGATCTGGCTGTAGTCGGCCGTCATCAGCGACTCGTGGCCCGGCCCGACGACGAACGCCTGCCGGATGCGGCGGCCCTCGGCGGTGCGGATCGGGATGTTCTGCAGGTTCGGGTCGATCGAGGACAGCCGGCCGGTGGCGGCGATGGTCTGCTGGAACGTCGTGTGGATGCGCCCGCCGTCGTCGACCATCGGGATCAGCCCGTCGATGACCGTGCGCAGCCGGGTGACGTCGCGGTGGCGCAGCAGGTGCTCGAGGAAGGGGTGGCCGGTCTGCGCCAGCAGCCAGGTCAGCGCGTCGGCGTCGGTGGTGTACCCGCTCTTGATCTTCTTGGTCTTGGGCAGGCCGAGCTCGTCGAACAGCACGGTCTGCAGCTGCTTGGGCGAGCCGAGGTTGATCTCCCGGCCGATGACGGCGTAGGCCTCGGCGGCCGCGGCCGCGACGCCGTCGGCGAACTCCCGCTGCAGCTCTGTGAGCAGGTCCATGTCGACGGCGATGCCGCGCTGCTCCATCCGGGCCAGCACCCGGGTCAGCGGCAGCTCGAGCTGGTCGAGCAGGTGGTCCCCGCCCTTCTGGCCGAGCACCTGCTCGAGGGCGTCGGAGAGGTCGTTGACCGCGACGGCCTTGAGGACGTCGGCGTGCGCGGCCTCCGCGGCCAGGTCGGCCTCGCTCGGGCCCATGCCGTCGAGGGTCAGCTGCGCCTCGGGGGCCGCGTCGTCCTTGAGCTCGCGGCGCAGGTACCGCACCGCCAGGTCGGCGAGGTCGAACGAGCGCTGACCGGGCGTGGCGAGGTAGGCCGCGAGCGCGGTGTCGCTGACCAGGCCCTGCAGGTCCCAGCCGCGGGCCCACACCGCCAGCAGCGGGCCCTTGACGTCGTGGGCGACCTTCTCGGTGGCGGGGTCGGCCAGCCAGCCGGCCAGCGCCTGCTCGTCGGCGGGGTCGAGGCCGGGGCCCAGGTCGACGAACACGGCGCGGTCGTCGGCGGCGGCCAGCGCGATGCCGGCCAGCTCGCCGGTGCCCCGGCCCCACGTCCCGCGGAGGACCAGCCCGGTGCGGCCGGTGCGCGCGTGCGCGTCGAGCCAGGCGCCCAGCCCGCCGGCGGGGACGTCGTCGGCGGTGACGTCGAACCCGCCCTCGACCTCCGGCTCGGCGCTGCTGAGCGTGGCGAACAGCCGGTCGCGCAGCACGCGGAACTGCAGGTTGTCGAAGAGGGTGTGCACCTCGTTGCGGTCCCACGCGCGCAGCGCGAGGTCCTGCGGGCCGACGTCGAGGGGCACCGAGCGGTCGAGCTCGGTGAGCCGCCGGTTCTGCAGCACCGAGGACAGGTGCTCGCGCAGCTTCTCGCCGACCTTGCCCTTGACCGTGTCCACCCGGTCGACCAGCTCGTCGAGGGAGCCGTACTCGCGGACCCACTTGGCCGCGGTCTTCTCCCCGACACTCGGGATGCTGGGCAGGTTGTCGCTCGGGTCGCCCCGCAGCGCGGCGAAGTCGGGGTACTGCTGCGGCGTCAGCCCGTACTTGGCCTCGACCTCCTCCGGCGTGAACCGGGTCAGGTCGGAGACGCCCTTGCGCGGGTACAGGACGGTGACGTGCTCCCCGACCAGCTGCAGCGCGTCGCGGTCGCCGGTGCAGATGAGCACGTCCATGCCTTGGGCGACGGCCTGCACGGTGAGCGTGGCGATGACGTCGTCGGCCTCGTAACCCGGCGCGGTGACCGCCGGGATCCGCAGCGCCGCCAGGACCTCCTGGATGAGGCTCACCTGGCCGCGGAAGTCGGTCGGGCTCTCGGTGCGGTTGGCCTTGTACTCGGCGTAGATCTCGCTGCGGAAGGTCTGCCGGCCGACGTCGAAGGCCACCGCGAGGTGCGTGGGCTGCTCGTCGCGCAGCACGTTGATCAGCATCGAGGTGAAGCCGTAGACGGCGTTGGTCGGCTGGCCCGTCGTGGTGGAGAAGTTCTCGACCGGGAGCGCGAAGAAGGCCCGGTAGGCCAGCGAGTGCCCGTCGAGGAGCAGCAGCCGCGGCCGCTGCTCCGGCGAGGAGGGCTGGACGGCGGGCGCGGGGGTGGCAACCGGAGCGGACATCACCGTCGATCCTAGGTGCGGGCCACGACGTTCCCGGCCCCGGCGGACCGGGCTGGCTACCGTGCCACGACGTGAGCACCCCTCCCCCGGACTGGCTCCCGCCGAGCGCCGCCAGCCCCCTCGACGACAAGCTGGGCATCGAGATCGTCGACTTCGCCCCCGACCGGCTGGTGGCCACGATGCCCGTCGAGGGCAACCAGCAGCCCTTCGGCCTGCTGCACGGCGGCGCGACCTGCTCGCTGGTGGAGACGATCGGCTCCTGGGCGGCGCTGATCAACGCCGGGCCGGGGCGGCGGGCCGTCGGCGTGGAGCTCAACGCGAGCTACCTGCGCGCGGCCACCTCGGGCACGGTCACCGCCGTCTGCACCCCCGCGCGCATCGGGCGGACGCTGTCGACGTTCCTCGTCCAGGTGACCGACGAGTCCGGCCGCACCACCGCCACCGCCCGGCTGACCTGCGCGATCCTCCCCGCCTAGCTCACCCGTCGGCGGCCGCGGTGACCACGGGCACCGGGCGGGGCGGCAGCGGACGCCGCCGCGGCAGGCGGCGCGGCAGGGGCAGCCCGCCGCGCTGCCAGGTCGCCAGGGCCCGGGCCAGCGTCTCCCGCGGCACGATCCGGCGGGTGGTCAGCGGCGCGAAGCCCATCCGCGCGAAGAAGCGCTGCCGCTCGGCCTCGTGCCCGCCCACCGCGGCGACCACGTGCAGGGCGCCGAGCTCCCCGGCGTAGGCCGCCGCGGCCGCCAGCAGCGCGGTGCCCGCGCCCCGGCGCCGGTGGTCGCGGTGGACGACCAGGTTGTCGACGGTGACCTGCGGGACGCCGAGCACGGTCGACAGCGGGTCCAGCCCCAGGACGGCGAGACCGACGACCACCTCACCGGCCGAGGCGGCACCCGGTGCGTTGGCACCCGGGAGGACGGCGAGGACCACGCGGTGACCGGGGTCGGTCAGCAGCCGGCGGAACCCCACCGCGGCGGCCGCTCCCGGGGTCTGCCCGGTCAGGACGCCCTCGGCGTGCGCCTCGGCCCGGTGCTGGCGCACCAGCGCGAGGACCGAGGACAGGTCGTCGGGACGCGCCGTGCGCGTCGTGACGCGGGACCACTGACCGGTTGCTGGCACGGGAGCCCTCCCTGGACGGTGCCGGGATCGTCCACCCCGCGCGGCCCGCGGCCCCTTCCGACGCGCCGGGGTGGGACGGGTGTGGCGTCGGCCGGCGGGTCCCCGGAGGTCGCGCTCAGGTCACAGCTCGGCGTCGGGGGGGTGGGCAGGCGAGGGTGCTGGGTTACCGTCACGCCCCACCGCACGCTGTGACGGTGGGCACGAGCGTGCCCGTCAGTCACCGCCCACCACGAGCACTGCCACGACCAGGGAGGTTGTGTGAGGCACCCGTCAGCCACTGCCGGGCCACCTCGGCCGCACCGGAGCGCGATCCGCCCGGGCCCGGGGGCCGCCCGCAGGGTGCTGCTCCGGCTCCTGCTGGTCCTCGTCGCCGCCACCGGGCTCGCCGTGCTGGTCCCCGGCGTCGCGAGCGCCGAGGGCGAGCAGGTCATCGGCACGCTGCAGACCAGCCGGTCCGGCCCCATCGAGGGCATCGAGGTGACGGTCAGCACCGCCGCCGGTGACGAGGTCGACAGCGTCGAGACCGACGAGGAGGGCCGCTTCGCCATCGACGTCCCCGGTCCCGGCCAGTACACCGTCACCATCGACGCCGACTCGTTGCCCGAGGGCGTCGTCATCACCGGCGAGGACAGCCGCACCGTCACCGTCGACACCGGACGGCGGCAGCCGGTGCAGTTCGGCCTGAACGACGGCAGCACGGGCGGTGGCGGCGGCAACGTCCGGGCCATCCAGCTGCTGGTCGACGGGCTGCGCTTCGGCCTGTTGATCGCGGTGTGCGCGGTCGGCCTGTCGCTGATCTTCGGCACCACCGGGCTGACCAACTTCGCGCACGGCGAGCTGGTCACGATCGGTGCGGTGTTCGCCTGGTGGGTCAACACCGGTCTCGGCGTGCCGCTCCTCCCGGCGGCGATCATCGCCATCATCGGGGGCGCCGCGTTCGGTGCGCTCAACGAGCTGGGCCTGTGGCGCCCGCTGCGCCGCCGCGGCACCGGCCTGGTCGCCGCGCTCGTCGTCTCGATCGGCCTGTCGCTGGTGCTGCGCTACCTCATCCAGATCCTCTACGGCGGGTCCTCGAACCCGTACCAGGGCCTGGGCACCTCCAGGGCAGTGGACTACGGACTGTTCCGCCTCACCAACCAGTCGCTGGTGTCGATCGTCATCTCCGTCGTCGTGCTGGTCCTGGTCGCGGTCATGCTGCAGCGCACCAAGATCGGCAAGGCCATGCGGGCCGTCTCCGACAACCGCGACCTGGCCGCGTCCTCGGGCATCAACGTCAACCGGGTGATCCTGGTGGTCTGGATGATGGGCGGTGGGCTGGCCGCCCTCGGCGGCGTGCTGCTCGGGCTGTCCGACCAGGTCCGCTGGGACATGGGCTTCCAGTTGCTGCTGCTCATGTTCGCCGGCGTCACCCTCGGCGGGCTCGGCACCGCCTACGGCGCCCTGGTGGGCAGCGTCATCGTCGGCGTCTTCGTCCAGATGTCGACGCTCGTGATCCCCAACGACGTCAAGTACGTCGGCGGGCTGCTGCTCCTCATCGTCATACTCGTCATCCGGCCCCAGGGGATCCTGGGCAGCCGCACCCGGATCGGCTGAGCCATGGGCGACCTCGTCAACGCACTCGCCGTCGCCGGCAAGTCGGCTCTCGGCTTCCAGGCGGTGTTCTTCGCACTGCTGGCCATCGGCCTCAACGTGCACTTCGGCTACACCGGACTGCTCAATTTCGGCCAGATCGGATTCGCCCTGCTCGGCGGCTTCGGCATCGCCGTCTCCGTCTCCCAGTGGGGCTGGAACTTCTGGGTCGGGGTGGTCGTCGGCCTCGTGGCGGCCGTCGTGCTCGCGCTGCTGCTGGGTCTGCCGACCCTGCGGCTGCGCGCGGACTACCTGGCGATCGCCACCATCGCGGCGGCGGAGGGGCTGAGACTGCTCTTCCGGTCGGTGTCGGCCAGCGAGGTCACCGGTGGCACCCGCGGCCTGGCGGCCTTCAACGGTGACTTCATCGCCCTGGCCCCCTGGGACACCGCGACGCGCTACCGCATCCTCGGCACCAGCTGGTCCGGCGGGGAGCTGTGGGTGGCACTGGTCGGCTGGGTGCTCGTCGCCCTGCTGTGCGTCCTCGTCTGGTTGCTCGTGCGCAGCCCCTGGGGCCGCGTGCTCAAGGCGATCCGCGAGGACGAGGATGCCGTGCGCGCCCTCGGCAAGAACGTCTACCTGTACAAGATGCAGTCGCTCGTGCTCGGCGGTGTGATCGGCGCCTTCGGTGGCATGTTCTACGTGGTGGGCACCGGCGCGGCGAACCCGGACCAGTTCCAGAACGCCAACACCTTCCTGGCGTACGCCGCCCTGATCCTCGGCGGCGCCGGGCGCGTCCTCGGTCCGGTGGTGGGCGCGATCATCCTGCTGTTCGTGATCCAGTTCGCCGACACCGGCCTGCGGCTGCTGATCGACAACGGGATCATCCCCGAGGGGCTGCTCTCCTCGACCGACGTGGCGCAGATCCGGTTCGTGCTGGTGGGCCTGGGTCTGATGCTGCTGCTGATCTTCCGGCCACAGGGCATCTTCGGCGACCGACGAGAGGTGATGCTCGATGCGCGCTGACCCCAACCCCCACGGCGCCTCGGCGTCGGGGGCCTCGGCGTCCGGTGCTGCGGCGTCCGGCGCAGGCGCCTCGGCCTCCGGCGCGTCGGAGTCCGGCGCCTCCCTGCAGAAGCCGGGCACCTGGCAGCGTGGGGACGCCCCGCAGCGGCTGGCGCAGACGGCGCTGCGGGACGTCCCCTGGGAGGTGGGCGTCGCCAAGCCCGACCCGGCGATCGTCGTCGACGGCGTGACCCGCACCTTCGGCGGTCTGACGGCGGTCGCCGTCGACCACCTCGAGGTGCAGCGCGGCGGCATCACCGGCCTGATCGGGCCCAACGGCGCCGGCAAGACGACGCTGTTCAACCTGCTGACCGGCTTCGACCAGCCCAACACCGGCACCTGGTCGTTCGACGGCCGGCCGCTGGGCAAGCTCGCCCCGCACCAGGTGGCCCGACTCGGCGTCGTCCGCACCTTCCAGCTCACCAAGGCGCTGTCCCGGCTCACCGTGCTGCAGAACATGCTGCTCGGCGCGCAGGGGCAGCGCGGCGAGAGCTTCTTGCGCGCCCTGGTCCCCGGCACCTGGCGGACGCAGGAGCGGGACAACACCGCGAAGGCCATGGACCTGCTGCGGCGGTTCAAGCTCGACGCCAAGAAGGACGACTTCGCCGGCACGCTCTCCGGTGGTCAGCGCAAGCTGCTGGAGATGGCGCGGGCGCTGATGAGCGACCCGAAGGTCGTCATGCTCGACGAGCCGATGGCCGGCGTGAACCCGGCGCTCACCCAGAGCCTGCTCGGCCACGTCAAGGACCTCCGTGAGGAGGGCATGACGGTGATCTTCGTCGAGCACGACATGGACGTCGTCCGGGACATCAGCGACTGGGTGGTCGTCATGGCCGCCGGCAGGGTCATCGCCGAGGGCCCGCCGGAGTCGATCAGCCAGAACCAGGCCGTGGTCGACGCCTACCTCGGTGCCCACCACGACGCCCCGCTCACCGTCGAGGAGGAGGACCAGGTCCTCGCCGAGGCCGAACGCAGGATCGCCGCGGAGGAGAACGTCCCCCAGGGCGATGTCATCAGCTCGGACGTCGAGCGCGAGGGGAACGATCGATGAGCGAGCCGCTGTTCGAGGTCGACGAATCGGGCGAGGGCCTGACGCGGGCGGAGGAAGCGGCGTCGTCGACGGAGCTGTCCCCCGCCGAGAAGGCGGCCACCCGCGAGGAGCACCTGCGCCTCGCCGAGGGTGCGCTGGTGCGTGCCGACGACCTCGTCGCGGGCTACGTACCCGGCGTCAACATCCTGCGCGGCTGCGACTTCTACCTGCAGGACGGCGAGCTTGTCGGCATCATCGGGCCGAACGGTGCCGGCAAGTCCACGCTGCTCAAGACGCTGTTCGGGCTCATCCCGGTGCGCTCGGGCTCGGTGAAGCTGCGCGGGGAGGACATCACCTCCGCGCCGGCGCACCGACTGGTGTCACTCGGGGTCGGATACGTCCCGCAGAACAACAACGTGTTCCCCTCGCTGACCATCGAGGAGAACATGCAGATGGGCGTGTACCTGCGGTCGAAGACGTTCAAGGAGCGGTTCGACTACGTCATCGACCTGTTCCCGCTGCTCGGTGAGCGGCGCAAGGGCAAGGCCGGGTCCCTGTCGGGCGGCGAGCGGCAGATGGTCGCCATGGGCCGGGCGCTGATGATGGACCCCTCGGTCCTGCTGCTCGACGAGCCGTCGGCCGGCCTCTCCCCCGCCTACCAGGACGAGGTCTTCATCCGCTGCCGGCGGATCAACGCCACCGGCGTCTCGATCATCATGGTCGAGCAGAACGCCCGCCGCTGCCTGCAGATCTGCGACCGCGGCTACGTGCTCGACCAGGGCCGCAACGCCTACACCGACACCGGCCAGTCGCTGATGACCGACCCGAAGGTGATCGAGCTCTACCTGGGGACCCTCGCCAAGGCGCAGTGACCCCTGGAGGGCCTGCCCTCCCGAACGGCGACGAGGCCGGCGTCCCCACGGGGACGCCGGCCTCGCTCGTGTGCGCCGGCCTCGCCGTGCGCGCCGGTCCGGGCCGGGACACGCGGTACCGCGCGGACCGACGGCGGCGCCGTCCCCACCGCGCGGGGGGGGGGGGGGGGGGGGGGGGGGGGGGGGGGGGGGGGGGCCGGGGGGGGGGGGGGGGGGGGGGCCGCCCGCTGTAACACT
>NZ_JBJGYY010000066.1:0-12943 GCF_054050235.1 Geodermatophilus sp. SYSU D00696
CCCCCCCCCCCCCCCCCCCCCCCCCCCCCCCCCCCCCCCCCCCCCCCCCCCCCCCCCCCCCCCCCCCCCCCCCCCCCCCCCCCCCCCCCCCCCCCCCGGCCGGCGACCACCGCGGTGACCGGCAGCAGGAAGCCCTCGGTGAACAGCTCGCTGCGGGCCAGCAGCAGCGCGACGAAGCCGATCGAGAAGGCGAGCCCCGCGAGCAGGTGGCTGCCGGTCTCGGCGTACACGGCGACCAGCGCCAGGATCCCGACCGACACCTCCAGCCCTCCGGCGAGGCCGGTCGTGAGCACCTCGCGCCAGGTGCGGTGCAGCCGCTGGGCGCCCTGGCTCACCACCCGGTCGAAGGCGTCGACGAGCTCGTCCTCGGCGGGTGCATCGGTGTCGCCGAGCTGGACGCGGCGCTGGTCGGTCACGGAGCACACCTACCCTCGGCGGCGTGCCGCACTCCGAGCCGGGTGGCGACCCGGGGACCGTGACCCTGCACCTGTGGGGCGTCCCCCGCCGCGCCGTGCCGGGCGCGGTGCTGCGGATGGCCACGCTGCGGCCCGCGCTGGCCCGCACCCCGGGCCTGCGCTTCGCCAAGCTGCTGGGCACCGGCGACGGGCGCACCTTCACCGTCCGCGACGCCGACCCGCGCCGGTGGGGGCTGCTCGCCGTGTGGGACGACGACGCCGCCGCCGACGCCCTCGACGACGGGCCGGTGGGCGCGAGCTGGCGGCGGGTCGCCGACGAGGAGTGGGCGGTGCGGCTCCGCCCCCTGGCCACCCGCGGGCGGTGGTCGGGCCGCGAGCCGTTCGGCAGCCCGCGCCCCCGCCGCTGGGACGGGCCGGTGGCCGCGGTGACCCGGGCCCGGCTGGTGCTGCGCCGGGCCGCGCGGTTCTGGTCGGCGGTGCCGCCGGTGTCGGCCGACCTGCACCGGGCGCCCGGGCTGCGGATGGCCGTCGGGATCGGCGAGGCGCCGCTGGGCCTGCAGGGCACCTTCAGCGTGTGGGACTCCGCCGCGGCGCTCAACGCCTTCGCCTACGACCGCCCCGAGCACGCCGCCGTCGTGGCGCGGACGGCGCAGGAGGGCTGGTACGCCGAGGAGCTGTTCGCCCGGCTGGCGGTGCTCTCCTCCCGGGGCACCGTCGACGGCGCCGACCCGCTGGCTCAGCCCGCGGCGGGCTGACCCAGCCGCGCCACCAGGTGGATCTCCTCCCGGTCGTCACCGGGGGCCAGCCGGATCGCGCCGGGCATCCGGCCGAACTCGCGGTAGCCGAACTGCTCGTAGAACCGTTCGAGGCCGGAGCCGCCGCGCACGGTCAGGTGCAGCATCTCCAGGCCGCTGTCGCGGGCGACCTCGTGGATGCCCGACAGCAGCACCCGGCCCAGGCCCCGGCCCTGCAGGCGGGGGTGCACCTGCACCCGCAGCACGGTGGCCCAGTGCCGGCGCAGCGGGCTGACCGACAGCGACAGCACGGCGAACCCGCCGAGCTCGCCGTCGACCCGCAGCACCACCAGGCGCTCGCGGCCCAGGGCGACCCGCGCGACGACGGCGTCGAGCACCGGCGCGACGTCGTCCCGGGTGACCGGCGGGACGAAACCGACCGCGCCGCCGGCGTTGGTGACGTCGGTCCAGCAGGCCAGCAGCTCCTCGTGCAGCCGCGGGTCGACGGCGTCGACGGCGGTCACGACGGCGGAGGACACGCTCCGATCATCGCCCCCGGCGCCGTGCGGACGGGCGTCGCCCCTGGACCGCGCACCCCCATGGGGGAAGGCTCGGCGCCATGAGCGACGCACCCGGTCCCGTGCCCGTCCCCCGTCCGGTGGACGACGAGCTGCGCGTCCCGTTCTGGATCGTGCTGGCCGGGGTGGGCGCGGGCGCGTTCTGGGCCCTCGCCGGCGTGGCGCTGGGCTCCTGGCTGCGCGGCCGCCGTCAGTGACGCCCGGTCCGGCTCAGGGGAGGCCGTCGCCGCTGGGGCCGAACCGCTCCACCCGGACGTCGGCGGCGGCCACGCCCAGCCCGACGAGCAGCTGGCTGGCCGCCTCGGCGAACGGGGTGGACCCGCACACGTAGGCGGTCTGGCCCGGCTCCCACAGCGGCACCAGGTCCGCGGCGGTCAGCCGGCCGGCCGGGCGGATCCCCGAGCGCTCGCGGGTGGTGACCACCAGCGCGCCGGCCGCGCGCAGCTCGTCGGCGTAGGGCAGCTCGGCGGCCGTGCGGGTGGAGACGGCGATCCGCAGCAGGTCCTCGCGGCCGAGCTCGCGGGCGGTGCGCAGCATGGACACGAACGGCACCACCCCGGTGCCCCCGCCCACGAGCAGCGCCGGCGCGTCCCCGGTCCAGACGAACCAGCCGCCGATCGGGCCGCGGACCTCCAGCCGGTCGCCGGGCTCGACGACGTCGGCCAGGTAGGTGGACACCTCGCCGTCGTCGAGGCGCTCGACGAGCAGTTCGACCAGCGGGTCGCCCGGCGCGGAGGCCACCGAGTAGGACCGTTGGGCGCGGTACCCGTCCTCGGCGGTCAGCCGGACGACGTAGTGCTGGCCGGCGAGGTGGTCGGGCCGGTCGGGCACCTCCAGCCGCAGCCGGAGGGTGCGCGGGGTCGGGCGGTCGACCTCCCGCACCGTCGCCTCCCGCCAGCCCCCGACGGGCGCGGGCCGCCGCACGTCAGGTGAGGCATCTGGTGGCCCCGCTGCAGGGTCCCGCCGCGAGCCTGCGAGCGGTGGGGGGCAGCGGGGTCCTTCGTCAGTCACCCTGGTAGCGCTGCTCGCGCCAGGGGTCGCCGCGGTCGTGGTAGCCGTTCTGCTCCCAGAAACCGGGCTGGTCGCGCTGCAGCAGGGTCAGCCGGGTGACCCACTTGGCGCTCTTCCAGAAGTAGAGGTGCGGCACGAGCAGCCGCACCGGGCCGCCGTGCTCCACCGGCAGCGGCTGCCCGTCGAACTCCCACACCAGCCACGCCTTGCCGCCGGTGACGTCCTCGAGCGGCAGGTTGGTGGTGTAGCCGGTCTTGGAGGTGGCGACGACGAAGTGCGCCTCGGCGGTCGGCCGGGCGGCCTCGAGCAGGGTGTCCACGCTGACACCGGCGAAGTGGGTGTCGAACTTCGACCACGTCGTCACGCAGTGGATGTCGCCGCGGTACTCCGACGGCGGCAGCCGGTGCACCTCGTCCCACGTCCACGTCGTCGGGTTCTCGACGCGGCCGTCGACGGTGACGCTCCACGTCTCCGGCGCGATGCGCGGCGTGGGCTCGGCGGTCAGCACCGGCCAGTCGCGGCCGACGTCGTACTGGCCGGGCGGCAGCCGGGGATCCCGCTCCCGTCGGCGGCCGAGGAAGCCCCGGGTCGGTCCTGCCACACGTCCTCCTCCGGTCGGTGCTGCTGCCGGAACGCTGCCACGTCCGGCGGGCGGCCCTCAACGTCCTGACCTGGGTTGAGGGTTCCCTTACATGAGCCGTGTCACTGTGTGTTCACGTGGCCGTCAAGGGGTTAGGGAGCCTAACTTTGGTGCTGTGGTGACGGTGACGCAGTCGGGCCAGCGCAGGACCCCGAAGGTCGCGAAGACCAGCTCGGTCGCGAAGAAGGCCGTGATGGCCGTCAGCGGCATCATCCTGGTCCTCTACCTGGTCGCGCACATGGTCGGGAACCTGAAGCTCTTCGCCGGCGCGGAGACCTTCAACGGGTACTCCGAGTGGATCCGCCGCATCGGTGAGCCGGCCGTCCCGGGACAGACCGTCCTGTGGATCATCCGGGTCGTCCTGCTGGTGGCCGTCGTCGCGCACATCTGGGCCGCGATCTCCCTGTGGCGCCAGGCCAAGCGCGCCCGTCCGACGCAGTACGTGGCCCGCAAGGCGGTGGCCCAGAGCTACGCCTCGCGCACGATGCGCTGGGGCGGCGTCATCCTCGGCCTGTTCATCGTCTACCACGTCCTCGACCTCACGCTGGGGGTCGCCAACCCCGAGGGGCCGGACTCCACGCCCTACGAGAGGGCGATCGCCGGGTTCTCCAACCCGATCGTGACCCTGGTCTACGTCGTCGCGCTGCTGGCCCTGGGCTTCCACCTCCGGCACGGCATCTGGAGCGCGACCCAGACCCTGGGGCAGAGCAACAGGACGCGCGAGCGGACGGTCAACGCGTTCGCCACCGTCTTCGCCGTCGTGCTCACGGTGGGCTTCCTGATCCCGCCGCTGAGCGTCCTCGTCGGCATCATCGAGTAGGAGCACGCGTCATGGCCCTCGAACTGTTCACCGTCGGTGACCCGATCGCCGACACCAAGGCCCCCCGCGACGTCCCGATCAGCGAGCGCTGGAGCGAGCGCCGGTTCCGCGCGAAGCTGGTCAACCCGGCCAACCGCCGCAAGCTGAGCATCATCGTCGTCGGCACCGGGCTGGCCGGTGGCGCGGCGGCCGCCACGCTCGGCGAGGCCGGCTACCGGGTGAAGTCCTTCTGGTACCAGGACAGCCCGCGCCGGGCGCACAGCGTCGCCGCGCAGGGCGGCATCAACGCCGCCAAGAACTACCGCAACGACGGCGACTCGGTGCACCGGCTGTTCTACGACACCGTCAAGGGCGGCGACTTCCGCGCCCGCGAGGACAACGTGCACCGGCTGGCCGAGGTCAGCGTCAACATCATCGACCAGTGCGTCGCGCAGGGCGTCCCGTTCGCCCGCGAGTACGGCGGCCTGCTCGACAACCGCTCCTTTGGTGGCACCCAGGTGTCGCGGACGTTCTACGCCCGCGGCCAGACGGGCCAGCAGTTGCTCTACGGCGCCTACCAGGCCCTCGAGCGGCAGATGGCGGCCGGCACCGTCGAGCAGCACGCGCGCACCGAGATGCTCGACCTGATCGTCGTCGACGGCCGGGCCCGCGGCATCGTCGCCCGGAACCTGATCACCGGCGAGATCAGCACCCACTTCGCCGACGCCGTCGTGCTCGCCACCGGCGGGTACAGCAACGTCTTCTACCTGTCGACCAACGCCAAGGGCTCCAACGCCACGGCGATCTGGCGGGCGCACAAGCGCGGCGCGCTGTTCGCCAACCCCTGCTACACGCAGATCCACCCGACCTGCATCCCGGTGCACGGCGAGTACCAGTCGAAGCTCACGCTGATGAGCGAGTCGCTGCGCAACGACGGCCGGGTGTGGGTGCCCAAGGAGCGCGGCGACACCCGCGACCCGCGGCAGATCCCCGAGGACGAGCGCGACTACTACCTCGAGCGGATCTACCCCTCGTTCGGCAACCTGGTCCCCCGCGACATCGCCTCGCGGCAGGCCAAGAACGTCTGCGACGAGGGCCGCGGCGTCGGCCCCAGCGGCCTGGGCGTGTACCTCGACTTCGCGGAGGCCATGCAGCGGCTGGGCCGGCCGGCCATCGAGGCCAAGTACGGCAACCTCTTCGACATGTACGCCCAGATCACGGGCGAGGACCCCTACGAGGTCCCGATGCGGATCTACCCGGCGGTCCACTACACGATGGGCGGCCTGTGGGTCGACTACGACCTGCAGTCGACGATCCCCGGCCTGTTCGTGATCGGCGAGGCGAACTTCTCCGACCACGGCGCCAACCGGCTCGGCGCCAGCGCCCTCATGCAGGGCCTGGCCGACGGCTACTTCGTCCTGCCGAACACGATCAACGACTACCTGGCCTCCGGTCCCTTCGGCGCGGTCGACCCGGCTCACCCGGCCGCCGTCGAGGCGCTCGAGGGGGTGCGGGCGCAGACCGATCGGCTGCTGTCGATCAACGGCACCCGGACCACCGCCTCGTTCCACCGCGAGCTCGGCCGGCTGATGTTCGACCTGTGCGGCATGGAGCGCTCGGAGGAGAGCCTGCGCAAGGCCCTCGACCGGATCCCGGAGATCCGGCAGGAGTTCTGGACGAACGTGCGGGTGCCCGGTGAGGCCGGGCGGTTCAACCAGAGCCTCGAGCACGCCGGCCGCGTCGCCGACTTCATCGAGCTCGCCGAGCTCATGTGCGTCGACGCCCTGCACCGCAACGAGAGCTGCGGTGGGCACTTCCGGGCGGAGAGCCAGACCCCCGACGGGGAGGCCCTGCGCGACGACGACAACTTCGCCTACGTCGCGGCCTGGGAGTGGACGCCGGAGGGTGTCCCGCCCGTCCTGCACAAGGAAGACCTCGAGTTCGACTACGTCCACCTCGCCCAGCGGAGCTACAAGTAGATGAACCTCAAGCTGCGTGTCTGGCGCCAGCGGAGCGCGGCAGAGAAGGGGAAGATGGTGACCTACGAGGTCACCGACGTCTCCCCGGACATGTCGTTCCTGGAGATGCTCGACGTCCTCAACGAGCAGCTCATCCTCAACGGTGAGGACCCGGTCTCCTTCGACCACGACTGCCGCGAGGGCATCTGCGGCTCGTGCGGCGTCATGATCAACGGCCGCGCCCACGGCAACGGGCTGTTCGAGGAGCACCCGCAGACGACCACCTGCCAGCTGCACATGCGGTCGTTCAAGGACGGCGACACGATCGACGTCGAGCCGTGGCGGGCGACGGCCTTCCCGGTCATCAAGGACCTCGCCGTCGACCGGTCGGCCCTGGACCGGATCATCCAGTCGGGCGGCTACATCAGCGCCCCGACCGGGACCGCCCCCGAGGCGCACTCGATCCTGGTGGCCAAGAAGGACTCCGACGCCGCGTTCGACGCCGCCACCTGCATCGGCTGCGGCGCCTGCGTGGCGGCCTGCCCGAACGCCTCGTCGATGCTGTTCACGGCCGCGAAGGTCACCCACCTCGGCCTGATGCCCCAGGGGCAGCCCGAGCGCAACGACCGCGTGGTCAACATGGTCCACCAGCAGGACCTCGAGGGCTTCGGCGGCTGCACCAACATCGGTGAGTGCTCGGCCAGCTGCCCGAAGGGCATCTCGATGGAGACCATCTCCCGGCTCAACCACGACCTCCTCGGCGCGCTGCGCGCCGGTGCGCGGCCGAAGAGCTAGGTCCAGCGCCGCCGACGGGCGGGGACTCCTCCGGGGGTCCCCGCCCGTCGCCGTTCCCGGGCGCGGCTGAGGCATTGGAAGCTCTCCGCACGTCTGGAGCGCCAGGACGAGCGGATAGCTTCCTATGCCTCGCCCCTGGCAGTGGCGCCGTGTCGGTTCGACGGGCAAACTGACTCGGGTGAGCACCGCCCCGTACGACCTCACCGCCCTACCCGGCCGCCCGTGCACCATCGCCGCCGCCCTCGAGCTGGTGGGCGAGCGGTGGTCGCTGCTCGTCGTCCGGGAGGTGTCGCTGGGCAACCACCGCTTCAGCGACATCGCCCGCGGCACGGGCGCTCCCCGCGACCGGCTGACCGCGCGGCTCAACGCCCTGGTGGCCGCGGGCGTGCTCGAGCGCCGGCAGTACAGCGACGCGCCGCCCCGCTCGGGCTACCACCTGACCGCGTCCGGCCGTGACCTGCTGCCGGTGCTGCAGGCGCTGCTGCAGTGGGGCGACCGGTGGGCCGCCGAGGAGCCGCCGGTCCGCCTCGAGCACGCCCCGGAGGGGCACGAGGAGCACCAGGTCGACGCCGAGTGGGTGTGCCGCACCTGCGGGGAGCCGGTCAACCGCTCGCGGGTCGAGCGGGTGCTGACCCCGGCCGGGCGGGCGCTGTCGGGACTGCCCGCCGAGGAGACGCATGAGCACTGAGACCGACCCGGTGACCGGCACCCCGGCCGGGTGGGGCGAGCCGCGGTCCCGGACGGTCACCTGGTTCGACCCGATGGTCACCGCGGCCGGCGGCCGGGAGCGGTCGGGCCTGCAGACCCTGGAGGCCGTGCGCGACGGCGTGCTGCCGCCCCCGCCGATCGCGCAGCTGCTGCAGATGGACCTGACCACCGTCGAGGAGGGCCGGGTCGAGTTCACCTGCGCCGTGGACGAGTCGGTCTACAACCCCATCGGCGTCGTGCACGGCGGGCTGGTCTGCACGCTGCTGGACTCCGTCGCCGGCTGCGCGGTGCACACCACCCTGCCCCACGGCGTCGGCTACACGTCGATCGAGCTCAAGGTCACCTACCTGCGGGCGGTGACCCAGGCCAGCGGGCGGCTGACCGCCGTCGGCACGGTGGTCAAACCGGGACGGCGGGTCGCCTTCGCGGAGGGGCAGGTGCTCGACGCCGCCGGCAAGACCGTGGCGACGGCGTCGAGCTCGCTGCTGGTCTTCCCGCTGGCCGCCTGAGCGCCGGTCAGTCGCTGCCCCGGATCCAGTCGACGACGAGCTCGGGCACGACGTAGGGCTCCCCCGGCACCTCCTTCTCCGGGAAGTCGAAGACGGCCAGCATCATCTGCACCGGGTAGTCGGGGGTCACCGCCACCTCGCGCACGCGCTGCCCGTCCACGGAGAACACCGCGCCGTCGGGCCGCCAGTCCACGGCGTAGACGTGCCAGTCGGCGACGTCGATGCCGGGCCGGGGCGCGGCGAAGTCCTCGACCAGCCGCGGGTCCCGGAACGGGTGGGTGCCCATCCCGACCGCGGCGCCGTCCGCCGGGTCGACGGCGTCGCCGAAGACCTCCGCCACGCAGATCTCGCCGGAGCGCTCGGGCCGGTCCTCCAGGCCGACGGTCCACCAGGCCACCATCGACCGCGGCGTCACGGTGGCGCGGGCCCGCATCTCGAGCAGGCCGTAGCGCGGCGTCCAGCCCCAGTGCGCGGGCTGCTCCTCCCGGACGACGGCGCCCGGCCGCACCGGCTGCTGCCCCACGGTGCTGCCGACCGGACCGGAGAAGACGCCGGACTGGACGCCCGAGACCCGCAGCGGCGGGTGGTCCCCCGGGCACCACAGCGGCGCGTCGTCGGGCAGGTACAGCCGCAGGCAGGAGTCGTGGACCTCGTAGCAGGCCGCCGTCGCCGCACGCGAGCTCCACTGCGGCAGGTAGTGCGGCACCCAGACGTCGCGGTCGAGGTCGTCGCCGTCGAAGTCGTCCCGGAAGGGCGTCCCGGTCACCGGCTCTGCAGCGCGTCCAGGGCCACGGCCATCGACGCGGCGACCCGGAAGTCCAGCCGCGGGTCGGGGACGAAGACGTCGTAGCGGTCGCGGATCGCCTTGCGCCGCTCGACGACCAGCACGGGCTGCCCGGTGGCGGTGTCGACGAAGTCGAAGTGGAAGACGAAGGGCACCCAGACGTCGCCGAGGAACGGGATGAAGTCCCACACCCGCCGCAGGATCGCAAGGAACGGCCGGCGCTCCCGGCCGACGGCCTCCAGGCCGGGGGCCGAGAGGGTCCAGGTCGAGCGGAGCAGGCTCGCGCCGAAGCGCTTGCTGAAGGTGCCGAGGACGCGGCCGCCCTCGTCGAACACGTCGTGCTGGGCGTGCACGTCGAGCCGCTGGCGGGCGCGGAAGGCGAAGACCGGGCGGGTGCGGGCCTCGTCGGCGGTGAAGACCACCTCCTCCTTGAGCTTGAGCCGCTTCTGCTGGGCCAGGGCGAGCAGCGGGCCCTCGCTGCCGTCGGGCTGCACACCGCGGACCTCGTAGCGGTTGACCATCACGGTGATCCGCTGACGGACGGTGAAGCGCGGCACCACCATCGGCGCAGGGGGTTGCTGGGCGTACGGCACGGTCACGGTGCACCTCCGGGATCCGGGTGGGTCTCCATCGTGGCCACCCCGTCCAGGGACGTGCGGTGCACGACCGGGTTGCGCGGCAGAATCTCGTTCTCACCCAGCGGGTGCACAACCGCTGTGCCAGTCTCGGGCCGGGTGGAGCGGGTCCGCCCGGGGAGCGCGGAGGTCGGTCGTGTCGCAGGAGTCCCGTCGGGTGGGTGTCGCGGTGGTCGGACTCGGGGGTGCGGTCGCGACGACCGCGGTCGCGGGTCTGGAGCTGCTGCGGACCGGGGTGGCCGGCTCCGACGGCCTGCCGCTGGCCGGCCTGCAGGTGGCCGGCGGCCCGGTGGAGGAGACGACGGGCCTGGCCGGGTACGAGTCGCTGGTCGTGCGCGGCTGGGACCTCGACGGCTCCGACCTGCGCAAGGCCGCCGAGCAGCACGGGGTCCTCGACGCCCGGCAGCTCGAGGAGGCCGGCCCGGCGCTCTCGGCGCTGACGCCCTGGCCCGCGGCCGGCGACGCCGACTTCTGCCGCAACGTCACCGGCGGCAACGTGGTGCTGGCCGAGACCCGCCGCGCCCAGGTCGACGCCGTCCGCGAGGACCTGCGCCGGTTCCGGGAGGAGGAGTCCCTCGACGGGCTGGTGCTGGTCAACCTCGCCTCCACCGAGCGGTGGCCCGACCCGACCGCCCCTGCGCTGCAGACCGTCGAGGCCTTCGAGGCAGGGCTCGACGCCGACGACCGCGCCATCACCCCGGCGATGGTCTACGCCTACGCGGCCATCGCCGAGGGCGTCGGCTACGTCAACTTCACGCCGTCGCTGGCCGCCGACGTCCCGGCGCTGGTCGCCCTCGCCGAGGCCCGGGGCGTCCCGGTCGCCGGCAAGGACGGCAAGACCGGACAGACGATGATGAAGACGGTCCTCGCCCCGGCCTTCCGCGCCCGCTCGCTCACCGTCGAGGGCTGGTACTCGACCAACATCCTCGGCAACCGCGACGGCCTGGCCCTCGACGACCCCGACTCGCTCAACAGCAAGCTGCAGACCAAGGGCAGCGTGCTGGACTCGATCCTGGGCTACCCGGTCGAGGACCACGTGGTCCGCATCGACTACTACCGGCCGCGCGGGGACCAGAAGGAGGCCTGGGACGCCATCGACCTGGTCGGCTTCCTCGGCCAGCGCATGCAGGTCAAGGTCGACTTCCAGTGCCGCGACTCCATCCTCGCCGCCCCGCTGGCCCTCGAGCTCGCCCGCCTCACCGACCTCGCGCAGCAGCGCGGCGAGGGCGGGGTGCAGCGGCAGCTGGGGTGGTTCTTCAAGGCGCCGATGACCGCCGGCGGCGACGTCCCCGAGCACGCCTTCCACCGCCAGGAGACCGCCCTGCTCGACTGGCTGGCCGCCGGCGCCGGCTCCCGGTGACCGCGATCGAGGTCCCGGGGACGCTGACCGCGCTCGCCGGCCTCCGGCCGCTGCTGGCCGAGATCGGTGACGCCAAGCGCGTCCGGGTCGCCGGCGCCCCGGGCTCGCTGGCCGAGCAGGCGTTCGCCCGCGCGTGGGCGCGGCTGCTCGCCGGCGAGGACGTCGCGGACGTCGCGTGGTCCGAGACCGCGGCCGCCGTCGCCCGGGCCCGGCTGGCCGGCATCGACGCCGCCGTGCTCACCACCGCCGGGCTGGAGGACGGCGAGGTCCTGGTGGTGCTCCGCCGGGCCTTCGACGAGGTGGCCGGGCCGCTCGACGCGGGCCTGCGCGACCGGCTGCGCGCCGCGCTCGGCCCGCTGCCGTCGCCCGGGTCGGCGCCACCGCTGGCCGCCGCGCTCAACGCCCAGCCGCGGGCCGGGGCGACCGCGCCGGGGAAGCCGCGGATCGTCGTCGAGCCGCCGGAGAGTCACGGCGACCACTGCCTCACCGTCGCCGTCTACGGGGCGCTGGTCGCGCCGGTGGTCGGCGCCGACCCGGTGCCGCCGTTCCTGCTGGGCCTGGCCCACCACCTGCACAACGTCGTCCTGCCCGACGCCGGGTTCGCCGGGGAGGTGCTGTTCGGCGACGCGCTGGAGCGGGTGACGGCCACGCTGGAGGAGCGGGAGCTCGCCGCGCTGCCCGCCGCGCTGGCCGGCCGGGTGCGGGAGGTGCTCGCGCTGCGGCCGGGCGCCGGCGAGCCCGCGGCGCGGGCCTTCCACGCCGCCGACGTCCTCGACCGCGTGCTGCAGGTGCACCACCACGCGCGGGCCGCAGGGTTCACCGCGTCGCAGGCGCTCGACGACCTCGAGCTGGTGCACGCCGGGCCGGTGCAGGCCTACCACCTCGACGTCCTGGCGGCGGCCGGGCTGTGAGCGCACCGGCACCGGCCGTCCCGGTGGTGGACGGGATCCCCTTCGCCCGGGCCGGCCGCGACGACCTGCGCGCCGAGGTCGCCGGGCTGCTCGCCGCCGGCGAGACCGACCGCGCCCGGGTGCTGCTGCTCGCCGACGCCGACGACTGGTGGACCGAGCCGCCGCCTCCGCCCGAGCAGCTCGCGCGGGTGCCGGCGGCGCGCACGCTGCGCGAGGCGATGGACCTGCTCGGCATGGGGCGGGTCGCCGACTACTTCGCCCACCGCTGGTCGGACCCCACCCACCTGGCCGGGCTGGCGCTGCTGCAGGCGCACTGGCCGGGCAGCAGGCCGGTGGTCGACGTCGCCTGCGGGATCGGCGCGCACCTGCGCGAGCTGTCCCGCCGCGGGGTGGCCGACCTGCTCGGCGTCGACGTCGTCTGGGCCAAGCTGTGGCTGGCCAGGCGGTTCGTCTGCCCGTCGGCGCGCTACGTGTGCGCCGACCTGACCGCGGCGCCGGGCCTGCCGGTGGGCTCCCCCGCGTACGTCATGTGCCACGACGCCTTCTACTTCCTCCGCGACAAGCCGGCCGCGGCCGCGGCGATGCGGGCGCTGGCCGGACCGGGCGGCACCGTCGTCGTCGGGCACGCGCACGTGGCCGACCCGCACGGGGCGCCGCTGACGCCGGAGGGGTACGCCGAGGTGCTCGGCACCGGGCTGCTCTACGACGACGACGAGCTGACCCGCGCGTTGCTCGAGGGCCGTCCCCCGCGCCGGGCCGCGCCGGCCGACCTGCACGCCAGCGAGGCGGTCGCGCTGGTGGCCGGGCACCCGCTGGCCCCCGCGCCGGTGGACCTCGGCGAGCCGCTGCCGCCGCTGTTCGTCAACCCGCTCTACCCCGGGGGCGTGCTGACCTGGCCCAGCGAGCGCTACGCCGCCGAGTACGGGCCGCGCTCGTCGTACCTGCCCCCGCGCTGGCCCGACCCGCTGCCCGTCGACGCGGCCCGCCGACGCCTGCTCGTCGACCTCCCGGAGGCGTGGTGAGCCGGCACACCTCCGGTCGAGATCACGCGATCTCGCACCTCCGAGGGGCCCTCCGGCGTCGAGTTGACGTGATAAGCACGGGG
>NZ_JBJGYY010000067.1:0-12893 GCF_054050235.1 Geodermatophilus sp. SYSU D00696
GGGGGGGGGGGGGCGGGCGGCCGCGCGCGGGCGCGCGCGGGGGGGTGGGGGGGGCCGCCCCCGGGGGCGCGCCCCCCCCCCCCCCCCCCCCCGGGGAGCGGCCTCAGTCCTCCCGCGGCGGGAAGCAGCAGAACTCGTTGCCCTCGGGGTCGGCGAGGACGTCCCAGCCGATCTCGCCGGCGTCCTCGTCGGCCTCGTGCCCAGGGCGCTCGTCCGAGGCCCGCACCACGGTCGCACCGGCGGCCTGCAGCGCCGCCGAGTCGCCGACGACGTCGAGGTGCACCCGGTTCTTGACCGTCTTCGGCTCGGGCACCGGGTTGAACCAGAGCTCGGGCCCGCGCCCGGCCGGGTCCTCGATCAGCACCGGCCAGTCCCGCTCGCGCGGCGTCCCGTCGGGCAGGGTGTCGCGGCGGACGTAGCCGATGGCGGCGCACCACCAGTCGGCCAGCGCCTGGTGGTCGCGGGCGTCGATGCAGAGGTCCTTGAAGCGGGCGGGTGCGTCGGTCACGACGGGGGAGGGTAGGCCGACCGCGTGGCCGTGGTGATCGGGACCTCGGGGTGGCAGTACCGCGACTGGCGCGGCCGCTTCTACCCCCAGCGCATGCCGCAGCGGCTGTGGCTGGAGCACCACGCCGCCCACTTCGCCACCGTCGAGAGCAACGCCGCCTTCTACCGGCTGCCCGAGCGGGACACCTTCGCCGCCTGGCGGGAGCGCACCCCGCCGGACTACCGCTGGGCGGTCAAGGCCAGCCGCTTCCTCACCCACGTCCGGCGGCTGCGCGAGCCGGAGGAGCCGGTGGCCCGCCTGGTGCAGCACGCCGCGGGCCTCGGCGACCGGCTCGACGTCGTCCTGCTGCAGTTGCCGCCGACGCTCAAGGCCGACACCGGGCTGCTGCGCGACTGCCTGGCCTGCTTCCCGCCCGGGATGCGGGTGGCCGTGGAGCCGCGGCACGCGACCTGGGAGACCGACGAGGTGCGCGCCCTGCTCGAGCGCTACGGCGCGGCGCTGTGCTGGGCCGACCGCGCCGAACGGCCGGTGACGCCGTTGTGGCGGACCACCGGCTGGGGCTACCTGCGGCTGCACACCGGCGCCGAGGGGTGGGGCTACCCGCCGGCGGTGCTCGACGAGTGGGCGCAGCGCCTGGCCGCAACCTGGACCGACGACGAGGACGTGTTCGTGTACCTCAACAACGACCCCGGCGGGGCGGCCGTCGTCGACGCGGTCGCGCTCGCCGGCGCGGTGCGGCGGGCCGGCCGCACGCCCACCCGCGTGCCGACGCCGGAGGAGGCGACCGGCGCGGCGTGGAGCGCCGCCTGATCAGTCCAGGACGTGCGGGTCCTCGCGGTGGTGGACGCCCAGCTGGTGCGCCGCCTGCTCGAGGACGTCCTGGACGGCGAGGGTGTCGGCCAGCGGCATGACCGCGCTCTCGGTGCGCCCGGCGCGCAGGCACTCGGTCACCTCGGCCAGCTCGTGGGAGTAGCCCGTGCCGTCCGGCGGGAGGGTGATCTCCTCGGGCTCGGCGCCGGTGCGGTGCAGCACGATCGTGGCCGGGTGGTGGAACCGGGGCAGGACGTCGATCCATCCGCCGGTGCCGAACACCCGCGCGGAACCGGGCGTCGGGTAGCGCAGCGACGTGGTCAGCGTGGCCGAGCGGCCGTCGTCCCAGCCGAGCAGCAGCGCGGCCTCGGCGTCGGCGCCGGTGGGGAAGGTCGAGCCGGTGACGGTCACCGTGTCCGGGGTGCCGAGCAGCATCTGGGCGAAGGAGACGACGTAGACGCCGAGGTCGAGCAGTGCGCCGCCGCCGAGCTCGAGGGCGAACAACCGGTCGGCGGGGTCGTAGGCGCGGTCGACGCCGAGGTCGGCCTGCACCGACCGCACCTCGCCGATCGCGCCGTCGGCGACGAGCTCCCGCAGGCGGACGACGGCGGGCTGGAACCGCGTCCACATCGCCTCCATGACGAAGACGCCGTTCGCCCGCGCGGCCGCGACCACCTCCTGCGCGCCGGCCGTCGTCGCGGTGAACGCCTTCTCCACCAGCAGCGCCTTGCCGGCCTCGATCGCGGCCAGCGCGACGGCGTGGTGCTGCGGGTGCGGGGTGGCGACGTAGAGGACGTCGACGTCGGGATCGGCGACGATCGCGGCGTAGGAGCCGTGGGCGCGCTCGAGCCCGTGCCGCTCCGCGAACGCCTGCGCCCGGTCGGCCGAGCGGGACGCCACCGCGACCGGCCGCGCCCCCGGCACGTGCGCGAAGTCGCCCATCACGCTCTGCGCGATGCGGCCCGGCCCGACGACGCCCCAGCGGATCTCGTCCACGGCGTCGACCGTAGCCGGGAGGCAGACTGGGCCCGTGGCCCTGCTCATCGACACCCCCGTCTGGCCGTGGCGGGGGCGCCGGTGGTCGCACCTGGTCAGCGACGTCTCCCACGACGAGCTGCACGCCTTCGTCGCCGCCGAGCTGGGCATCCCGCGCCGGGCGTTCCAGGGCGACCACTACGACGTCCCCGAGGAGCTCTACGACGTCGCCGTCGCGGCCGGGGCGCAGCCGGTCGGGGCCCGCGAGCTGCTCACCCGGCTGACCGCCGCGGGCCTGCGGGTCAGGAAGCGCGCGAGCGCAGCAGGGCGGCCTCCGCGGTGAGGTTGGCCCGCGCCCGCGGTTCCCACTCCCGTGTGGCCGGCAGCCGGTAGAGCGCCGGCAGCGCCAGCAACGACTCGAGGACGGCGATCCGCCCGGCGGTGAACACCTCGTCGGACAGGTGGGCGTACTCCGCGCGGACGGCGGAGGCGTAGGCCGCGTAGGCGTCCGGGGGCCCGGCCAGGACGGCGAGGTCGGCGTCGCAGAGCACCGCACCGTTCGCGTCACCGGGCGCGGCGTCGTGCCCGGCGGTGAGCAGCACCAGCCGCACGACCTCGTCCAGCCGCGCCTGCGGCACCAGGCCGCGCAACCCGGCCCGGGCCCGCTCGGCGCTGACCTGCTCGTTGTCGCCGCGGCGGGGGTCGTAGACGACGTCGTGGTACCAGGCGGCCAGCGCGACCGCGGCCGGGTCCTCCGCGGCGCCGCCCAGCTCGCGCACCAGCCCGAGGACGGCGGCCAGGTGGTGCAGGTCGTGGTAGCGGCGGTGCGGCTCGCTCCACGCGGCGACGACGGCGGCCCACTCGGTGCGCGCGGTGGGTGAGTCGCCGGTCAGCGCCGCGAAGTCCTCGTAGCCGATCACGCGACCCCGCAGCGCCGGACGGTGAGCAGCGCGAGGGCCCGGGCGACCGCGGTCACCTCGGCCACGGGCACCCGCTCGGCCGGGCCGTGGGCGAGGTGCAGGTCGCCGGGGCCGAGGTGCAGCGTCGGGATCCCGGCGGCCGCGTAGAGCCGCAGGTCGGTGCCGTCGGACACGGCCCGCTCGGGCGGCGGGGGGCCGCCGGCGTCGATGACGGCGCCGCGGACCTGGTCGAGGAGCTCGTGCCCGGGCGGCAGCGCCCCGCTGGCGAAGGCGCCGCCGGTCCAGGTCACCCGCACCGGGTGCGCGGCCAGCCACGGGTGCCCCGCGCAGAACGCGGCGACCCGGTCCTCGAACGTCGCGCGGGCGGCCGGCACGGGCTCGCCCAGCCGCACGCCGTAGCGGCCCTCGGCCACCAGCCGGTCGGGCACCGTCGAGGCCCAGTCGCCGGCGTGCACGGTGCCGATCGACAGCCCGAACGGGTAGCGCTCGCCGGCGAAGCGCGGGTCGGCGCCGCGCTGCCGCTCCGCCTCGAGGTCGCGCAGGTCGGCGTGCAGCTGCGCGAACAGCTCCACGGCGCTGACCCCCCGGTCGCGCATCGCGGCGTGGGCCGCGGCACCGGTCACCTCCAGTCGGAAGGTCAGCGCCCCGGCCGCGGCGGTGACGACGGCGCCGTCGGTGGGCTCGGGGATGACGCAGGCGTCGCCGCGGTGGCCGCGGGCCAGCGTCGCCCACGCACCCAGGCCGCCGTCCTCCTCACCGACGACGCTGTGCAGCGCCACGGGCCGGCGCAGCCGCACGCCCGCGGCCCGCACGGCGGCCAGCGCGGCGAGCGCGGCGGCCAGGCCGCCCTTCATGTCGCAGGCGCCGCGGCCGTGCACCGCGCCGCCGTCGAGCCGCGGGGTGAACGGGTCGCCGGCCCACAGTGCGCGGTCGCCGGTCGGCACGACGTCGGAGTGCCCGCACAGGACCAGCGCGGGGTCGCCGTCGTCGGCGCCGGGGAGCGTGCCGACGACGCCCCACGCCTCCTCGCGCACGACCTCCTGACCGGGCGCGTCCGGAGCGGTCGCGGCCGCGCGCAGGTCGATGGCCCAGCGGTCGACGTCGCAGCCGAGGCCGTCGAGCTCCGCGGCGACCAGCGCCTGCACCTCGCACTCGGCCGCGGTGCCGCCGACCGAGGGGACGGCGACCAGCCGGCACAGCAGGTCGACGGCGGCGGCCTCGTCGACGGCGTCCAGCACGGCCGCCTCGGTCGGCGTCAGGGAGCCCACGGGGCGGAGTCTGGCAGGTGCGGTGTGGCGGCGATCCCGTGTGTCATCGGCCGGGGGAGGGGTACCTTCGGTGTCGTCCGGACCGGGCGATTCTGTGTCCCCGGGTGCCAATTGGATACCGCCTTCGCGGACTACCGCCCCGACCCCGGTCGGGGGCTGGAGCCGCGTCGTGCTTCTCGCCGCGAGGCGACCAGAGCCCGGTCCGGACCCCACCTCAGCCCAGCACCCACCCGCACGGGTCGGCCAGCGCCTGCGCCGCCTCGGGCCCCCACGAGTCCGGCGCGTAGGACCGCACCTCCGGCGGGGCGTCGAGCACCGGCTGGACCGCCCGCCAGGCCTGGGCCAGCCCGGCACTGGTGGTGAACAGCGAGCGGTCGCCGACCAGCACGTCGTGGATGAGCGAGGCGTAGGCCGGCAGCGGCTCGCCGCCGGGCACCGCGCCGAGGTCCAGCGACGCCCCGGCGACCGCGAGGTCGAGGTCCGGGCCCGGCCGCTTGGCGACCAGGCCGAGGTCGAGGGAGCCCGCGCCCGACAGCGACAGCGAGACGGTGTTCCCGCCGCCGGGGGTGGCGCCGACCGGCCCGTCCGGCCGCCGCATCACCAGCGTCACCCGCTGGTGCGACTCGGCCATCCGCTTGCCGGTGCGCAGCAGGAACGGCACCCCGCGCCAGCGATCGGTGTCCACCCAGAGCCGTGCCGCGACGAAGGTGTCGGTGCGGCTGTCGTCGGCGACGCCGTCGAGGTCGCGGTAGCCCTCAAACTGGCCGAGCACGACGTCCTCGCGCGCCAGCGGCCGGAACGCTGCCATCACCGCCTCGCGCGCCTCCTGCAGGTCCGCCGACGTCAGCGAGGCCGGCGGCTCCATCGCGACCTCGGCGGCCACCTGGAACAGGTGGGTGCCCAGCATGTCCAGCGTCGCGCCGGTGGCGTCGTAGAACTCCGCGCGGTCGGCGACGTCGAGGGTCTCGGGCACGTCGACCTGCACCTGGGCGACGTGCTCGCGGCTCCACACCGAGGAGAACAGCCCGTTGCCGAAGCGCAGGACGTGCAGGTCCTGGGTGCCCTCCTTGCCGAGGAAGTGGTCGATGCGGAAGACCTGCTCCTCGTCGAGGACCGAGTGCACCAGCTCGTCGAGCTCGCGGAAGTCCGCAGGTGAGGTGCCGTAGGGCTTCTCGTAGACGACGCGGGAGCCCTCGGCCAGGCCGTGGGTGTCCAGGGCGCGGGTGATCCCCTCGAACGCGCCGGGCGGGACGGCGAGGTAGTGCACCAGCTGGGCGTCGGCACCGATCTCCTCGCGCGCCCGCCCGACGACGTCGAGCAGCTGCCCGGGGTCCTCGGGCGTGTGCCCGCCGCCGGCGAAGCGCAGCCGGTCGAGCAGGCCGTCGGCGGGCCCGCCGTCGCCGTGCTCGGCCAGGGTGTCGCGGACGTGGTCGCGGAACTCGTCGTCGGAGCGCTCGCCGCGTCCGCTGCCGACCAGCCGCCAGTCCGCGGGCAGCAGGCCACGCCGCTGGAGCCGGTCGAAGGCCGGCAGCACCATGCGCGCGGCCAGGTCGCCGGTGGCGCCGAAGAGGACGAAGACGGTCGGAGGGAGGTCGGCCATGTGCCCAGCCTCGCCGCCCGGCTCCTCAGGCGCGCGCCAGGCGCGTCTGAGGGGGTCTCAGACCCCAGGGGCGGGCGAGGACTGCCCGGTCGCCCGATGCCCGGGGTGCCGCCTCAGGCCGACCGTGGTCGCCGTCCCCACCGGACGCCACCACGACGAGGAGACGACGATGAGCACCTACCCCGACCCCGGACTCGAGGCGGAGCTGGCCTACCGGCGCGAGGTGCTGCAGGCCCTCGGGCAGGGCACCCGGCGCCGGCCCCGGCGGACCCTGCGGCTGCGTCGGCCTCGCTGACCACGGCGCTGTCGGGGTCGCGTGCCACGATCGGCGCCGTGCCGCGGTGGGACGAGCGACCCCTGGTGGGCCGGGCCGGCGAGCTCGCCGAGCTCGAGTCCGCCGTCGAGCGCGCCGTCGCCGGTCGCGGCTCGGCCGTGCTCGTGGCCGGCGACGCCGGCGTCGGCAAGTCCCGCCTGCTCGACGAGCTCGCCGCCCGCGCGGCCGCCCGCGGCCTGCGGGTGCTCGTCGGGCACTGCGTCGACCTCGGCGAGGTCGGCCTGCCCTACCTGCCCTTCGTCGACCTGCTCCGGCCGGTCGCCGCCGAGCTGGGCGAGGACGCGGCCGACCTGTTCGCCGCGCGGCCGGGCGGCGTCCACGAGCCCGACACCGCCGACCTGCCCAGCCCCGTCCGCACCCTCCGCCCCCCGGTCGACGACGGCCGGCTCCAGCTGTTCGAGTCCGTCGCCGGGGCGCTGGCCGGGCTGGCCGCCGACGCGCCGGTCCTCGTCGTGCTCGAGGACCTGCACTGGGCCGACCGCTCCAGCCGCGACCTGCTGCGCTACCTGCTCGCCCGGCTCGACGACGAGCCGGTGGCCGTCGTCGCCTCCTACCGCTCCGACGACCTGCACCGCCGCCACCCGCTGCGCCCGCTGCTGGCCGAGCTGGTGCGGCTGCCCGGCGTCGAGCGGCTCGACCTGGCCCCGCTGCCCGACGCCGCCGTCGAGGAGCTGGTCCGCGGCCTGGCCGCCGGGGTCCCCGACCGCACGGTCGACGACGTCGTGGCCCGCGCCGAGGGCAACGCGTTCTACGCCGAGGAGCTGCTGGCCGCGGGCCTGGCCGGGGAGACCCTGCCGCTGGGCCTCACCGACGTGCTGCTCGCGCGGGTCGAGCAGCTGGGCCCGGCCGCGCAGCAGGTGCTGCGGGTCGCCGCGGTGGCCGGCCGGCGGGTGCGCCACGAGCTCGTCGCCGCCGTCGGGGGGCTCTCCGACGTCGACCTGGAACGCGCGCTGGCCGAGGCGGTGCACTCCCACCTGCTCGTCGTCGGCCCCGACGGCGCCTACCGGTTCCGGCACGCGCTGCTGCGCGAGGCCGTCCTCGCCGACCTGCTGCCCGGCGAGCGCGTCCGGCTGCACGCCGCGGTCGCCGCGCACCTGGCCGCCGTCCCGGCCGCGGGCACCGCGGCCGAGCGGGCGCACCACCTGCGGGGGAGCAACGACCTGGCCGGCGCCCTGGCGGCCTCGCTGGAGGCCGCCGACGAGGCCCGGCGGGTCGGCGCCCCGGCCGAGCAGCTGCAGCACCTGGAGGCCGCGCTCGCGCTGTGGCCGGCCGTGCCCGACGCCACCGAGCGGGCCGGGCGGAGCCAGGCCGAGCTGCTGCTGGACACCTCGACCGCCGCCCGCCGCGGCGGCGAGCTGCACCGGGCGGTGGCCCTGCTGCGGGCGGCGCAGGAGGTCCTCGGGCCCGACGGCGACCGCGACCTGCGGGCGCGGGTGCACTACACGCTGGCCCAGGCGCTGGCCCGCATCGAGGACCAGGCCTCCGCGGTGCGCGAGACCACGGCGGCGATGGCACTGGTCCCGGCCACGCCGCCCTCGCCGACGCGCACCTGGGCCGCGGCCACGCACGCGCGCGCCTGCTACGAGGTGGGCCGGCGCGCCGAGGGCGACGCCGCCGCCGAGGAGGCCCTGGCCGCCGCCGACGCGCTCGGGCTGGACAGCGCCTGGGCCGACGTCGCGGTGTCGCTGGCCCGCTCCCGCGGCGGGGACGGCCTGGCCACGCGGCTGGAGGAGGCGCTGGTCCGCGCCCGCCGCTCCGGCGACGCCGACGTCGAGATCCGGGTGCTGTTCAACCTGGCGATCGTCGCGTACGAGGGTGGGGCGGTGCAGGAGACGCTGCGCTGGAGCGACGAGGGGCTGACGCGGGCCCGGGTGCTCGGCGTCGAGTGGTCGTTCTACGCGGCGGAGCTGCGCCACCTCGGCGTCGTCTCGCGCTACGTGCTCGGCGACTGGGACGGCAGCCTGGCGCTGGCCGACCGGCTGGCGCGCGTGCCGGAGATGGCGGCGCACGTGCGGGCGGCGGGCCTGCTGGTGCAGGTCGGCCGCGGCGACCCCTCGGCGGCCGCGCGGATCGCCTGGGCCCGGGGCCTGGCCGGCCGGCTCGACACCCACGTGCTGCTCCTGCTGGCCACCGCGGGCGCCGAGATCGACGTCGCCGCCTGGAGCGGCGACCCGGCCACCGCGGTCCGCAGCGCCCGCGGTGCCGCCGCGACGCTGGCCGACCTGTGGGGCGACGAGCGGCTCGCCGTCGTGCGGCTGGTGGCCACGGCGCTGGCGCCGGTCGCCGACGCCGCCGCCACGGCCCGGCTCACCGGCGACGCCGCGGCGCTGGCGGAGTGGACGGCGGCGGGGGAGTCCCTGGTGACCCTGGGCCGCGACGCGGTCGCCGACCACGCCCGCGCGGTCGGGCCGCACGGCGTCGAGGCCGCCGCGTGGCTGGCCCGGCTCGACGCCGAGGCCGCCCGGCTGGCCGGTGAGGCGTCACCGCGGCTGTGGTCGGCCGCCGCGGAGGCGTTCGGCTACGGGCACGTCTACGAGCAGGCGCGCTGCCGGTGGCGGCTGGCCGAGGCGCTGGTCGCGGCAGGCGACC
The DNA here is from genome assembly GCF_054050235.1 of Geodermatophilus sp. SYSU D00696. Classification (NCBI taxonomy): domain Bacteria; kingdom Bacillati; phylum Actinomycetota; class Actinomycetes; order Geodermatophilales; family Geodermatophilaceae; genus Geodermatophilus; species Geodermatophilus sp. SYSU D00696. The sequence goes on from NZ_JBJGYY010000067.1 coordinate 9,005, forward strand.
GCGACGCCGCACTCGGGCCGCTGACCGCCGCGGCCGGCACCGCCCGGTCGCTGGGCGCGCAGCCGCTGCTGGGCGCGGTGACCGCGCTGGCCCGCCGCGCGCGGCTGGAGCTGCCCGGGGCCGGCCGGGTGGTGGAGACCGCCGCGGTGTTCACGCCGCGGGAGACCGAGGTGCTGGCGCTGCTCGCCCGCGGCCGCACCAACCGGCAGATCGGCAGCGAGCTCTACATCAGCGAGAAGACCGCCAGCGTGCACGTCAGCAACATCCTGGCCAAGCTCGGCGCGGGCAGCCGAACCGAGGCGGTCGCCGTCGCCGCGTCCCGGGGCCTGCTCCCCACGGGCTGAAGAACCCGCGCGGTCAGTAGGTCTCGTCGGTAGTCGTCCGCCGGGCCGGCCCACCGTAGGGGTCGTGCGCCTCGGTCCGGGTGACCCGGCGACGGCGCGGAGCCCACAACGCCACCTCGAGCACGATGCCCAGGGCGCCTGCGGCCATCAGGATCCAGCCGACCACCTGCAGGTCGATGCCGCTGACGTCGACGCGCAGCGCGAAGGTGAGGACGGCGCCCAGCGCGAGCAGCACGATGGCGGTTCCGAGACGCATCGCGGTTCCCTCCCTGCGGCGGGGCCACACCCTCGGGGCTCCCCGGGGTCCGCCCGCCGCGGCGCCCGGGTGCCCCGGCGCCCCGGCGGTGAACCGGTCGCGGGCCCGGGATGACCCGAACGGGTGGCCGCGCTGGTCCGAGTCGTGCACTTCCGCGGACGTGCCCGACCTCAGAGCATCGTGCGGAGGCGCTCGCGGCGGGCGCGCAGCACGTCCACCGACGCCGAGGCCGACGGCGGGCCGGGCACGTGCTGGCGCAGCTGGGTGTGCACCACGGCGTGCGGCGTCGACGTCTTCGCCGACACCCGGCTGACCAGGCGGTTGATCTCCCGCCGCAGCTCGGCGGCGTCGCGCCACGACCGGCCGGCGTCGTCCTCGTCGGGGTGGTCCTCGACGATCGGCAGCTCCCCGGTGTCCTCCTCGTGCACCCGCTGCGCGATCCGCAGCCGCAGCTCGTCGTCGCGCTTGGCCAGCAGCGACGCCGTCTGCTCGGCGGTGAGCAGGCCGGGGATGCCGAGGAAGTCCTCGTCCTCCGGCGCCACCGCCAGCGGCCCGCCGGCCTCGCCGGTGTGCGCCGTCCCCCCGTGCAGCACGTGCGCGAACCGGGCGTCGGCCTCCAGCGCCTCCCACTGCTTGAGGCCCACCGCCTCGCGCTCCTTGGGCGGCAGCGGGTCGAGGTCGAGCGCCTCGGGGTCGGCCGCCTTGGGCGGCGGCATGACGTGGTTGCGCTCCTTCTCCAGCGACGCCGCCAGCCCCAGCAGCGGCCGGACGGCGGGCAGGAACACCGTGGCGGTCTCGTGCGGCGCCCGGGAGCGGACGACGCGGCCGACGGCCTGGGCGAAGAACAGCGGCGTCCGGTAGGAGGTCATCCACGCCAGGACGGCGGCGCGCGGCACGTCGACGCCCTCGGAGATCATCCGCACGCAGACGGCGATCCGCGCCGAGCCGGCCGCGAACCGCTCGATCTTCTTCGACGCCTTGGGGTCGTCGGAGAGGATCAGCTCGGGCGCCTTGCCGGTGATCCGCCTGACGATCCGGGCGTAGGCGCGGGCGTCGTCCTGGTCGCTGGCCAGCACGAGCCCCGCGGCGTCGGGCATGCCGTTCTCGCGCAGGTGGGTGATCCGCTCGTCCATCGCGGCGATGACGTGCGGCACCCACTGGCCCTTGGGGTCGAGCGCGGTGCGCCAGGCGGCCATCTCCACCGAGCGGGTGCCGGCCTCCGACAGGGAAGCGGCGACCACCTCGCCGGCCGAGTTCCGCCAGCGCGAGGTGCCGGTGTAGGCGGCGAAGACGACCGGCCGGACGACGCTGTCGGCCAGCGCCTCCTTGTAGCCGTAGGTGTAGTCGGCGCGGCTGACCAGCCCCGCGCCGGCCTCCCCGGCGTCGCCCTCGAAGCCGTCCTCCTCGTAGCGCACGAAGGGGATCCGCTCGTCGGGCTTGGTGCGGAAGGGCGTCCCGGTCAGGCACAGCCGGCGGGCGGCGAAGCCGTAGGCCTCCTCGATCGCCTCACCCCACGACAGGCCGTCGCCGGCGTGGTGGACCTCGTCGAGGATCACCAGCGTCTTGACGGCGGTGGCGCGGGCGGCGTGCAGCATCGGCTTGCCGGCCACCTGCGCATACGTCGTCACGTAGCCCTGGGTGCCGGCGCGCACCGGGCCGACGGCGTTGGTCAGGCCGGGGTCGAGCACGATGCCCATCCGGTCGGCGGCGTCGGCCCACTGCAGCCGCAGGTGGTCGGTCGGGCAGACGACGATCACGCGGGCGACCTCGCGCCGCTGCAGCAGCCGCGAGGCCAGCGTGAGCGCGAAGGTCGTCTTCCCCGCGCCCGGCGTCGCGGTGACGAGGAAGTCCTTGGGGGCGGCCTCCTCGTAGCGCTCGAGGGCGGCCTGCTGCCACGCCCGGAGCGGTCGGCTGGTCGTCTGCGGGGCGACCGCCCCGGCCCGTGCTGCACTCGCCATCTCGGGGCTCATCCTGCCTGCGGCGGAGGAGACACGCCCAACCGGCTGCCTCCCGCGCGCCTCCCGTGCGACCACGTATACGGGCCGGTCCGTACGCGTCTGACCTGCGCCTTCGTTGTGGCGGCCGACGGTGGGGTGGTGCGCCTCACACGCCGGTCGGACCGGTCCGTCCCGTCGCGGCGGTCACGGTCAGCCGGAGGCGCGCCCCTCGCCGTGGACGAGCCGCAGGTGCGGTCCGGTGGGCACGTCCGCCCGCGGGTCGGGGACCTCGGGCAGGCCGGCCGCGCGCCGCACCCGGTTCTCCGGGACGTCGAGCGCGCGGGCGAGGTGAGCGGCCATCCAGGGGCTGATCAGGGCCCAGCCGCGGGTGTGCGCGATCCGTTCGAGCACCTCCGGCGCGACGGCGCCGCGGGCCCGGCGGGAGGCCTCGACCACCGACCCGCCCAGCTCCCACAGCCGTCGCCGGACGAGTTCCTGGAGGTCCTTCGTGGTCACCCGAGGACGATAGGACGACCGGGCCGGTGGTGGCAGGCTGGTCGTTCGTCCTGGCGCTGATCAGGGCTGGTTCCTGGTCCCGGCGACGGGCTGGCCGTTCTGGTTTCTGCAGCCCCGCCGGTCGTGTTGTGGTCCGCGCCGATCGCTTCCTGGCCGCGAGGCGCTGACCTGGACTTTCTCGACTACGCGCCTTGTGCGACTTCGCAATCGAACGTATGATCGAATACGTGGCGGGAGTCCTGGCGGTCGACGAGCCCCTGGTGGGGTGGGCGTCGGGGCCGTTGGGGGTGGTGCAGGCCGCCGACCGGGAGATCGCCCGGCAGACCGCGCTCCGGGCCCGGGCGGTGGCCGCGTTCGCCGCCACCCGTCCCGCCTCCGTCGACCGGCAGCAAGGCGAGCGCGGGGCGATGGCCGCCGACCGCTGGGCCGCCCGTCCTGACCTGCTCCGGCCGGTGAGCGAGTGGGCCACCGACGAGCTGGCGGTCGCGCTGGCGCTGTCGGCCCAGGCCGCGCAGGCGCTGCTGGAGCGGTCGCTGACCCTGGTGCACCGGCTGCCGGGCACGCTGGCCGCGCTGGAGTCCGGGGCGCTGCACGTGGGGCACCTGGGGCCGCTGCTCGACAAGGTCGCCCCGATCGCCGACGACACCCTGCGCACCACCATCGAGCGGGAGCTGCTGGCCTGGGCCGCCGGGCGGCACACCACGCCGGCGCAGCTGGGCGCCAAGGCCCGCCGGGAGCTGCTCACGCGCACCGCCCGCGCCGCCGCCGATGACCTGCTGCGCGCGGTGCGGAAGCGCGGGGTGTCGGCTCGTCCGGACCGGGTCGAGGGGATGAGC
>NZ_JBJGYY010000068.1:0-11066 GCF_054050235.1 Geodermatophilus sp. SYSU D00696
CCCCCCCCCCCCCCCCCCCCCCCCCCCCCCCCCCCCCCCCCCCCCCCCCCCCCCCCCCCCCCCCCCCCCCCCCCCCCCCCCCCCCCCCCCCCCCCCCCCCCCCCCCCCCCCCCCCCCCCCCGCGCCTCTCCCCCGGAGGGGTGAGGCCCGCTCCCGCGTCCCTCCTCCGGGTCCCCCGGACGGTCGATCTGACGGCGAGCGCTCCGCACCGGAGCGCGGCCAGCCGACCGCGACCGTCCGGGGGACCCCGCCGTGCCTGCACCACGCACGCCCGCTCCCCGCCGTCCGCTCACCGCCCGCGAGGCCGAGGCGCTGCGCGCCCTGCTCGCCGCCCGCGCCGCCGCCGGCGGTGCCGGGTCCCCGCGCCCGGCTCACCGCCCGCCCGCGCGGTCGCGCAAGCCCGCCCGCCGCACCCGGCGGGCACCCGCCCGGCGCCGGGCCGCCGCTCGCCCACACCCGCGGGGCCCCTGGCGCACCCGGCTGCTCGTCGTCGGCCTGGCCACCCTGCTGGTGCCGGTGCTGACCGTGCTGCTGGCTCCCACCACGTCCGCCCCCGGCGCGGCGACCGTCGCCGGCGACCCGGCCGGCCTGGCGCTGGCCGCGCGGAGCACGCTGCTGCAGGACGCCGACGCCTACCGCCGCGTGCAGGCCGAGGTCAGCACGCGGCAGGCCGAGCTCGCCGCCGCCGTCGCCGACGAGCAGGCCGCCCGCACCGCCCTCGCCGCGGAGCAGGCCACCGTCGGCGCCGCCGCGGCCGACCTCTACCGGACGCCGGCCACCGGGCGGATGCCGGTGCTCGCGCTGGACGCCGGCACGCCCGGCACCACCTCCGACGTCCTGTACCGGCAGGCGCTGGCCGACCGCGCCGCCGGGGAACGCGAGACCGCCGTCGTCCGGGCCCAGCGCGCCGCGGCCGCCGCCGAGGCCGCAGCGGACCGGGTGGCCGCGGCACGGGCCGCCGTCGACACCGCGACCGCGCAGGCCCGCACGCTGCTGGCCGGGGTCCGGGAGAGCGCCGGCGGCCTCGGGCTCGACGTCGCCGCGCAGCTGGCCGCGCTCGGCACCGTGTCCGCCGCCGGCGCGGAGCAGCAGCGCAACGCCGCGGCGCTGCAGCGCTGGCAGGGGTACCTCGCCGAGCTCGCCTCGGCCGGGATCGAGCCGCCACCGGCGGCCGACCTGGCCGATCCGGGCCGGCTGCCCGAGGGTCTCTCCCCCGCGCTGGACGCCGCGGGCCAGGCCGTGCCCGGCGTGGCGTGGGCGGTCGCCGGCAACCGGCCGGTGACGGTGCTGCCCGCCGAGACGGTGACCGCGGTCAGCAGCGCGCTCGCGCAGGCCGGCCACCCCTACGCCGCCGGCGCCACCGGACCCGACAGCTTCGACTGCGGCGGGCTCACCGCCGCGTCGTGGCTGCTGGCCGGGTACGACCTGCCGGTCACCGCGGCCGGGCAGTGGTCGGCCGCCGCGGTCGTGCCCGCCACCCAGCTGCAGGTCGGCGACCTGGTCGTCTCCGACGGCGGCTCGGACGTCGGGGTCTACGTGGGCGACGGCGAGGTGCTCGGCGCCTCCGCGGCCACCTACCGGGTCGGCGTCCGGTCGATGCCCGGGGACGCCCGCGCGGTGCGGGTCACCCTGCCGGCCCCGGCGCAGCCGAATGCCCCGCTGCCGGTGACCGCGTCGGGCCGGGGTGCCTGCGGCGCGCCCCCGCCGCCGGCCGGGCCGGTGAGCCCCGCGTGGGGCGGCTGGGGCAACGGCCGGATCCCCGCCGACGCGCTGTGCCCGGTCGCCCGCGGCCACGCGCTGCGCTGCGACGCCGCGGCCGGCTACACCGCTCTGGCGGCGGCGTACGAGGCGGCGTTCGGCAGCCCGCTGTGCATCACCGACTCCTACCGGTCGATCGCCGCGCAGGTCGACGCGTTCCGCCGCAAGCCCGCCCTGGCCGCGGTGCCGGGCACGTCGAACCACGGCTGGGCGCTGGCGGTGGACCTGTGCGGCGGCGTCCACGTCGCCGGCACGCCGCAGTGGAGGTGGATGACCGAGCACGCGGGCCGGTTCGGCTTCGTCAACCCCGCCTGGGCCCGACCCGGCGGCGAGAAGCCCGAGCCGTGGCACTGGGAGTTCGGCGACCTGCTCTGAGGTGTCCCCGCGGGCCGAGATCCCGTGATCTCGACGCGCGGAGGGCGCTGGAGCGTCGAGATCACGGGATCTCGACGGGGCGGGCGGGTCCTCCTACAGCCAGCGCAGGGTGGGGAGGCCGGCCCAGGGCAGGCGCACGCAGGCCTCCCCCGTCAGGCCGGCCAGGCGGTCGGCCACCCCGGGCACGGCACAGGCCAGCGGCCGCATCGGCGTGACCACGACGTGCGGGTCGCGCAGGGTCAGCCCCGCGTCGGCGATCCGCCCCAGCAGCCGGTCGGGGGCGGCCAGCGCCGCGGTGGCCAGCATCGGCGCGCCGGGGTGCGACCACAGCGCCACCGGGCCCTCGACCCGCAGCACGCCGCCGGCGTCCGCGGCCCGGGCGGTGGCGCCGCTGCGGGTGCGGTCGACCACCGCGGCGTCGGCCCGGTCCGACGGCGTCCAGGCGACCGTGCGCTCCCCGCGGCGGACGACGACCCGCCAGCCGACGGCGGACCGCCCCGCGTCGGTCCAGTCGAGGACGGCGACCCCGGCGCGGGCCGCGGCGGCGTCGCTGACCGGGCGCCCGGCCACGACGGCGGTCAGCGCGGCGGCGACGGCGTCGGCGGTCGGCGGCACGCCGGCGTCGGTCATGTCCTCGGCGAGGTCGCGCAGCGGCAGCCGGGTACGGCGCTCGTCCTCGGCGAGGACCAGCACCGGACCGCGGGCGGGATCGGTGAGGACGGCGGCGCGCAGGCCCCCGGTGGCCACCGCCGGGAGCACCGCGGCCGCGGCGGCGCGGACGTCGTCGACGCCGACCGCCGCCGGCCGCAGCCGCGACAGCAGGCCGGCCGCCGCGCGCGGCGAGCGCTGGGGCATCACGGGCGGCGCCCGGACAGGGCGGTGCGCAACGGGGCCGGCAGCGCGGGCAGCCCGAGCACGCTGTCGAGCTCGGCGGCCGAGAGGCGGACCGGCAGGACGTCGTCGGACCAGCCGGTCACGCGGCGGACGCGGGCGGCGGGGGCGGGCCAGACGGCGTCGCGGGCGGCCGCCACGTGCAGCTCGGTGAGCACGTCGGCGAGGTGGACGGCGGTGACCGGGTGCACGCCCGGGGCGGCGAGGCCGGCCCGGACCGCGGTGGCCAGGGCCTCGCGGTCGGCCTCCGACAGCCAGTGCGGCAGCAGGACGACGGCGGGATCGCCCGCGGGCAGCACGCTCACCGCACACCTCCCCCCGTCGGTGCCTCCGGTCCCGGTCCCCCGGCGGCGGCGCTGCGGCGGGGACTCGCGGTCACGTCCTCGGTATCGGCAGGCCGGAGCCGCGATGGACCCGTCGGTAACGGACTCGTTCCGGCCGTTTACTCCCCCGTCACTCGGACAGCTCGGTCAACCGGTCCTTGAGCGCCCGCTCGACGCGGTCGGCGTGCACGTTCATGTTGCGGACCGAGGTGCCCAGGTCGGCCGACACCTGCGTCTTGGTCTGCCCGCCCCAGGTGGTCAGGTACCAGGTGGCCCAGCCCAGCACGTTGGGCTGGGCGGCCCGCTGGCCGCGGGCGGCGGTCGGGTCGGGCGCGCAGGCGGCGGTCAGCGCGTGCGACAGCAGCGTCTGCTCGGCCTCGTCCATGATCTGGTCGGGCGCCTCGGTGGAGTCGGGCACCAGCACCTCGGCCGCGTCCGGGCCGCCGTCGAGGGACTGCAGGTTGCGCAGCCCGTTGAGGGTGGCGACGGTCTGCGAGTTGCGGCGCAGCGTCGCGACGCTCTGGCCCATGTAGTCGGCGAGCTCGCGCTCGGTGGGCCGCCTCTGGTGCTCGGCCTGGAAGGCGGCCAGCGCCTTCTGCTGGCGGTTCTCCGTGTCGGCCGCCGTCCGGCCGTGGGCGCTGCGGCCCAGGTCGTGCACCCACTTGGACAGCTGGGTGGCGAGGAAGGCCCCGAACGGGACGCCCTTGGTCTCGTCGTACTGGCCGACGGCCTTGAGGATCCACTCGGCCACCTGCTGGTGCAGGTCGTCGGGGTCGGGCACGTGCAGGCGCAGCGTGCTCGAGTTGCGCTGCAGCCGCTTGAGGCTGACCGGGTGGTAGTGCCGGCACAGGTCCTCGAGGAAGGCCTTCGGCAGGTCCCGCGGCGCGCGGCGGCGGACGCCGGCCTCCGCGCGCAGGCCCACCGTGGCGCAGCCGCGGCCGGCGCACCAGGCGCGGATCCAGTCGGCGAGGACCTGCCCCTGGCCACACGGGCCGTCGACCCGGTAGAGCCCCTCGCCCTCGTCGTGGCTGACCGTGACGCCCGTGGGCAGGTCGGCGCGGAACTCGGCGAGCGGCAGGTCCCGGTCGACGCGGAAGTGCACCCGGTCCCGGGCGGTGATCGGGACCGCGGCGAAGCCCTCGGCCTCGGGGATGCCGCCGAAGACGAGCGGCGCGCGGCTGCCGGCGTCGACGGCCGGGTCGGCGGTCGGGGGGCTGGAGGTCACCGGTGCTCCTGGTCGATCACGGGGGAGGCGACGGCGCCTCAGGCGGGGACGGGCACGACCGGGGACTCCACGGCGCCGACGGCGACGTCGACACCGGAGCCCAGCAGCGCCTCGGCCGCGGCGCGCTCACCGGCGGCCGGCTCGGTGGCGTAGACCGGCATGTGGTCGTAGAGGACCGTGAACAGGTCGCTGACGAAGGCGTAGGCGGCCTGCGCCTGCGGCGAGAAGCGGGCGATGCCGGCGCGCGGGCCGAGCTCGACGCCGACGGTCACGCGGACGACGCGCTCGTCCTTGCCCAGCCCGGTGACCGAGAAGGCGACCGAGGGGTGCACGGCGGCCAGCGCGGCCAGCTCGGCCAGGCAGCGCCGGGTGGACCCGCGCCGCGGCCGCAGCTGGACGTGGACGACGACGGTCTCGTCGGCCTGCTGGGTCGCTGCCATCACGCTGTGCTGCATCTCCATCGCCCCCTGTGTCGTGCTCGGGGGCAACTCTGTCGCATGAGCGGACAGTGATGGGCACACAACTCGCCGTGCCCTCTGCAATCTGCGAGCCGACCTTCGTCAGGTCTTGCCCGTGCGGAGGAGCCGGCCGATCCGGCGGGCCCGCGCTCCGGCAGGAGTTGCCGAGGTGCGGGCCCGCCGTCCGTGCAAGTCGCTCAGCGGCTGCGGACCTCCGGTGGGGCGGGGCGCACGGGCCGGCCCGCGGCGGGGCCGGTCGGCGGCGCGGCGGGCGGCGTGGCGGGGCCGCCGGCGGGCGCGAAGGCGGCGAGGGCGCCGAGCGTGTCGGCGGTGACCTGGGCGGCGAGCAGGTTGGCCTCGGCGATCTGCCGGTAGACCTCCTCGCGGTGGATGGTCACCTCGCGGGGGGCCGTGAAGCCGAGCCGGACGGTGCCGCCGCGCACCTCGACGACGTGCACTTCGATGTCGTCGCCGATGCGGATGGTCTCGCCGACGCTGCGGGTCAGTGTGAGCACGGGTACCCCTCCATGGGTGTGTGGTGGCCGTCCTGGCACGGGCCCCGTCCCGACGATCGGGGCCCTCCTCTCCTATCGGCGCAGGGGACGCCGGATCGGATGACGGCCGTCGGGCAGCACCACCTGGGTGGCCCGCCAGTTCGCCGGGTTGAGCACGACCGGGGCCCGCAGGTTCGCCGTCGCAGCCGCGACCCCCTCGGCCGGCACGGTGACCAGGCAGAGCAGCTGGGCGTCGGCGGCGTCGGCGAGGTCGAGGTCGACGAGTACCTGGCGCGGCAGGGACGGGGCGTAGTCCGGGAAGTACCGGGCCGGGGGGATGGCCAGGAACCGCGGACCGTCGGCGTCCATCGACTGCAACCAGAAGAGCAGGCCGTCCCCGTCGGCCGTGACGAGCACGTAGTCACGGAAGTCGGGGAACCCGGGCAGCGGCGACACCATGCCGAGCAGCGGCAGGGTGACCACGGGGGCGAGGGTCACCGCAGGAAGTCCACGAGCGAGGGCTGGACCACCTGGGCGGTGGCCCGCAGGGCGGCCTGGTACCCGGTCTGCTGGAACTGCAGCTGCATGATCGTCTTCGGCAGGTCGACGTCCTCGACGTTGGCCAGGGCCTTCGACAGGGCCAGCGACCGGTCGGCGTTGACCTGTGCCGCGTTGTCCACGCGCGCGGCGCGGGCGCCCACGGTCGACGCCGCGGTGAGCAGCCGGTCGGTGGCGGCGTCGAGGGCGGCGAGGTCGTCCTGCACCGAGAGCCCGGCCGCCACGTCGGCGGCGATCCGGCCGACGACGGTGAACAGGTCGTCCCCCGGGGGGCCGAAGGCCTCCGGGCCGGTCACGTCGATGCGGACCTGCTCGTCGTTGGAGATCCGCCGCCGGATGGGGACGACGCCGGTGCCGTCGGCACTGCCGACGCCGACCCAGGTGCCGTCGGCCCGGTAGGCCTTCGTCCCGCTGGTGATGCCGCCGAAGACCGGCCGGCCGTCGACGTTCTCGTTGGCCAGGCCGAGCAGGCCGTCGCGCAGCGCCGAGACCTCGGCGGCGATCGCGGCCCGGCCGGCCGGGGTCAGGCTGCCGTCGTTGGCGGCCTGCACGGTGAGGTCCCGCACGCGGCGCACCTGCGCGACCATCGAGGTCAGCGCGGTGTCGGTGGTCTCCATCCAGCTCTGGGCGTCGGAGATGTTGCGCGCCTGCTGGGTGGTGGCGGCCTGGTCCTTGCGGATCTGCATGGACCGGTTGACGGCGGTCGGCGAGTCCGACGGCTTGCTGACGACCTTGCCCGAGGTGAGCTGCTCCTGGAGCTTGCCCAGCTCGGCCAGGTTGCGGTTGAGGCCCTGCAGGGCGGTCGTCGCGACGGCCCGCTGCGTGATGCGCACCCCCGTCACCGGCCCACGGTGCCGGTGCGGTTGATGAGGGTGTCCAGCGCCTGGTCGATGGCGCTCACCATGCGGGCGGCGGCGCTGTAGGCGTGCTGGAACGACAGCATGTTCGTCATCTCCTCGTCCAGGTTGACCCCGGACACCGACTCGCGGGCGGCGTCGACCTGGGCGGCGACGACCGACTGGACCTCGACCTTGCGGGTGGCGACCGAGGCCTGGACGCCGAGCTCGACGACGAGCCTGCGGTAGGTGGCGTCCACCCCGTCGGTGGCCAGGCTGAGCTGGAAGAAGGCGTCGGCGTTGTCGCCGTCGGCCGAGGGGGCGTTGCCGGCGTCGGCGGGCCTGGTGCGCGCGGCGGCGACCTGCTGCGGGGTCAGCGACCGCAGGGTGAGGTTGGCGGCGGTGACCGTGGTGCCGCCCGCGCCGTCGTCGAACAGCGGCCGGCCGGGGTTGCCGTCGTTGTCGTAGCCGGCGGTGTGCGCGGTGTTGAAGGTCGTGGCGACCGACCGGGCGAACGCGTCGAGCTCCGCGCGGTAGGCCGGCACCGTCGCCGTCAGGGCGGTGAGCTGGCCGGCGGCCGTGCCGCCGGGCCGCAGCGTCGTCCCGCCGGGAGCGGTGACCAGGCGCGGCGCGTCGGTGCCGACGCCGTCCGGGTTGTCGGCACCGGCCAGCCGGACGGCGGTGCTGGTGCTGCCCGCGACCAGGCTGGTGCCGCCGACGGTCACGTCGACGACGCCGTCGGCCCGGGGCACGCCGGTGGCGCCGATGCTCGTCGCCAGCTGCAGGACCAGCGCGTCGCGCCGGTCGGAGAGCTCGTTGACCGGCAGGCCCGACAGGGTCGCCTGCCGGATGGCGCCGTTGAGCTCGGCGACCGAGGCCGCCGCGGTGTTGACGTCGGCCACCAGGGCCTGCACGCCGTCGCGGGTCTGGTCCCACTGCTGGTCCAGCGCCGCCCGGGTGGTGCGGATGCCGTCGGCGAGCACGTCGAGGCGCTCGAGCACCGCACTGCGCGCGGCCTCGGTGCGCGGGCTGTCGGACAGCTCGGAGAACGCGCTCCAGACGTCGGACAGCATGGCCTGGATGCCGTTGTCGCCCGGCTCGCGGAAGGCGTCCTCCACCTGCGAGAGGGCCTCGCTCTCCGCGGCCAGCCGCGAGCCGGCCGAGGTCTCCAGCTGCGCGCGGGCCTCGAGCAGGGCGTCGCGGACGCGCCGGACCTTCTCGGCGTCGACGCCGCCGTCGACGGCGGTGCTGACCGAGTGGATCGCCGGGACGGCGGTGCCGCCCATGGCGGCGAGGTCCACGCGCTGGCGCGAGTAGCCGGCGGTGTTGACGTTGGCGATGTTCTGACCGGTGACGTCGAGGCCGCGCTGGGCGGCCCACAACGCCGTCGAGGCCGTGTTCAGGCCGGAGAAGGAGCTCACAGGGCACCGTCCAGGGTCACCGCGCGGGAGGAGCCGGCCTCGGAGCGGCCGGTGGCGCCGTAGGTGCCGGCGGAGGGCTGGCGGACCGACAGCAGCGCGTCGCCGATCGCGGACAGGCCACCCTCGATGAGCTCGCGGTTGGCGTCGGAGAGGCTGCGCAGGTCGGTGACCAGGACCAGCAGCGCCTCGTGGTGCCGGGCCAGCAGGTGGTTCCACGGCGCCGGCGCGGCCTCGGCGAGCTGGCGCAGCGACGGGTTGACCCCGGTGCCCAGCCGGACGGCGATCGCCTCGGTGGCCGCGGCGCGCTCCACCTCGAGGGTCCGCAGCTGGTCGAGCACGACCTCGATCTCGTGGGCGATGCGCGCCAGCCAGCGCGTCTTGCCCGACAGGATCAGGTACTGCTTCTCCTCCGCCTTGAACAGCAGCAGGTCGAGCAGCTCCTGCTCGCGCCACAGCAGCGTCGACAGGTGCTGGTAGTCCACGTCCGCCACCGCCTCCCTCGTCTCCCGGCGGGGGTCCCCGCCGTCCGCGCCATGCGCTCAGACGGTCGGCAGCGGGCAACGGCCCCTCAAGCCGAGATCGCAGGATTGGCAGGAGTTGTGCGTCCGGGCCGACCGGGTCCCTGCCGAGTAGGGGACCGTGCCCGCTGCCCGTCCCCCGGTGACCGAGCGACCCGTCGCCGCGCGCTCCGCTCCCCCGCTGCCCACCGCCGCACCGCGGCCCGAGGCCCTGCGACCGGAGACCGAGGTCGAGGCGCTCGTGACCGAGCACCTGCCGCTGTGCTCGTTCGCGGTCAACGCGGTGGCCTCGCGCATCTCGCTGCCCGGCCACGTCAGCCGCGAGGACCTGCTCTCCTGCGCGAAGGTGGCCCTGGTCGAGGTGGCCCGCCGGTTCGACCCGTCGGCCGGCGCCACCTTCGCCACCTACGCCCTCCCCCGGCTGCAGGGCGCCGTCCTGGACGAGCTGCGCTCCGGCGACTGGGCCAGCCGCTCGGTGCGGGCGGCCGCCCGGCGCACCGACGCCGCGGCCGACGCGCTCACCATCCGCCTGGGCCGCCCGCCCACGCGGGAGGAGCTCGCCGAGGAGATGGGCGTGCGCCGCGAGGAGCTCGAGGCGCTGCAGGTCGACGTGCACCGCGCCGTGATGGTGAGCATCGACGCCGAGACCGGCAGCGAGGGCGGCACGCTCGACCTGCCCGACCCCGGCGAGTCGCCCGAGCGGGCGGTCCTGCGCGGCGAGCGGGCCCGGTACCTGCAGGACGCCATCCGCGCGCTGCCCGACCGGCTCGACGAGGTCGTGGAGCGGAACTTCTTCGGCGGGGAGTCGCTCACCGACATCGCCGCCGACCTCGGGGTCACCCTCTCCCGGGTCTCGCAGATGCGCGCCCGCGCGCTGACCCTGCTGCACGCGGCGATGAGCGAGGTGTGGGAGGGCCGGTCGGTGCCGGCCGACGGCGGGGTCCGCGCGCGCAACCAGCAGCGGCTCTACGTCGACCGGGTGGCCGGTCGCGCCGTGCCGTCGCCGATCCCCGCGCCCCGTCCGGCGCCGGTGCACGCCGCGCTCCGCTACGGGATCGCCCGCCCCGCCTGAGCCGTCGCCACCCCGTCGGTCACGCGAGCGCCCGGGTCCCCAGGAGGACCCGGGCGCTGAGGCGTGCAGGCCGGACGACCGGCAGCCGGACGGCCGGGACGGGGCCGGCCAGCTCGGTCGTCCCCGCGCCCCCCCGGGGCGTCGGCGAGACCGCTCGGACAGCGGCCGGCAGCAGCCCTCAGGCTGACGGAGGGTGAGCCCTCACGAGCAGACCCCGGCGCGCGCGGACGCACGCAGCGCGAAGGAGCCGGGAGGAGGTGTGCGGCCCTTCAGGCACCGATGCGATCGGCGCGGCTGCGCTCCTCGCGCGCCCGCCGCCAGGCCGCGGCCCACTGCTCGGCGGTGTGCTCGGTGAGGTGCCGGGCGAGGACCCGGTCGCGCGCGGCGGCGGCGTGCTCGCGGCGCCAGTCGGCGTCCTCGACGGCCCGCGCGATCGCAGTGGCCCAGTCACGCGGCCGCTTGGCGCGGTAGCCCAGGCCCAGCCGCTCGTACTCCGTGCTGGGCGAGCGGACGGAAAAGACGCCGCGGGCGGAATACTCGAGCACCTTCAGCCAGCTCTTGCAGCTGTTGAAGGTGTCCAGCCGCAGCGGCGCGATGCCGATGTCGAAGCGCTCGCCGAGCGCGGTCGCGTAGCCGTCGACGTCCATGACCCAGGGGTATTCGAGGGGCTCCTCGGCCAGGCGGAGCCGCTCGCCGGCGTTGCCGGCCTGACCCATGATCGCGAACCGGGCGCGACCCGGGTGCCGGTCGAGTGCCTGCTGCAGACCCGAGCCCATCTCCTGCAGGTCGTAGGGGTGACTGCCGACCGTGCCGGCCCAGCCGATGGTCAGCACCTCGGGCTCCCGCTCGTAGGCCGGCGGGAGCTCCGCGATCCGGCGCGGGATCGCGTTGGGCACGACCACGCCCCGCCCGCGGGGTGCGAACTGCAGCAGGTTCGGCGTCGAGACGGTGACCAGGTCGGCCTCGCGGGCGATCCCCTCGGCGAGGCGGCCGACGCCGCGGCGCACCAGCACCTCGTGTCCCTGGTGCCCGGGCGGGAGGGCGGTGAGGTGGGGGGGGCGGGCGACGACCACCGCGCCCCCCCGGGGGGCCCGGCGGCGCCGGGAGGCGCGCCTATAGCGGGTGGTGGGGTCGTGG
>NZ_JBJGYY010000069.1:0-8113 GCF_054050235.1 Geodermatophilus sp. SYSU D00696
CGCCGCGCGCGGCGGGGGGGGTCGGGGGACCCCCCCCCGCGGCCCCCCCCCCCCCCGCCGCCCGCCCCCACGACGTGCTGGTGCTGCTACCGGCGGGCCTTGATCAGCTCGGTGGCCTTGGGGGCGACCTGGAACAGGTCACCGACGACACCGAAGTCGGCCAGCTCGAAGATCGGGGCCTCGGGGTCCTTGTTGACGGCCACGATGGTCTTGCTGGTCTGCATGCCGGCGCGGTGCTGGATGGCACCGGAGATGCCGACGGCGATGTAGAGCTGCGGCGAGACGGTCTTGCCGGTCTGCCCGACCTGGAAGCTGTGCGGGTAGAAGCCGGAGTCGACCGCGGCCCGCGAGGCACCGACGGCGCCGCCGAGGGAGTCGGCCAGGGCCTCGATCAGCGCGAAGTTGTCCGCGCTGCCGACCCCGCGGCCACCGGAGACCACGATCGCGGCCTCGGTCAGCTCGGGCCGGTTGCTCTTCTGCTCGACGACCCGGTCGACCACCCGGGTCTGCTTGGCCTGCTCGGAGATCGAGACCTCGACCGGGACCGTCTCGCCGGCGGCGGGGGCCGGCTCGGGGGCGACCGAGTTGCCGCGCAGGGTGTAGATCGGCGTGCCGACCGTCACCTTGGAGTGCACGATCTGCCCGCCGGCGAAGATCACCTGGGTGGCGGTGCCGTCGGGTGCGATCTCGGTGACGTCGGTGAGGAAGCCGCTGCCGGTCTTGAGCGCCAGCCGGCCGGCGACCTCCCGGCCCTCCGGGGAGGAGGGGATGACGACGGCGGCCGGCGACACCTGCTGCACCAGCTGCGCGAGCACCTCGGCCTTGGGCGCGACGAGGTACTCGTCGATCTCGGGGGACTCGGCGGCGTAGACCTTCGCCGCGCCGTACTCGGCGAGCCGATCGCGGGCGCCGGCGGCGACCCCGGGGCCCCCGGCGACGACCGCCGAGACCTCACCGAGCGCGCGGGCGGCGGTGAGCGCCTCCAGAGTCGTCTTGCGGACGGTGCCGTCGGCCGGGTTCAGCTCGACGAGGACCAGGACCTCTGCCATGGGTGTTCAGTCTCCTCTTCGCTGCGATCCGGGCCGGGTCAGACGAGCTTCTGCTCGGCCAGGAAGCCCACGAGCTTCTCCGCGCCGTCGCCCTCGTCGGTGACCTTGACGCCCTCGCCCTTGGGCGGGCGGCCGGAGAAGTCGACGACGGCGCTGGTGGCGGTGGCCAGGCCCACGGTGGAGGGGTCGATGCCCAGGTCGGCCAGCGACTTGGTCTCGACCGGCTTCTTCTTCGCGGCCATGATCCCCTTGAACGAGGGGTAGCGCGGCTCGTTGATGGTGTCCCAGGTGGACACGATGGCCGGCAGCGGGGCCTCCAGCGCCCAGAAGCCGCCGTCGGTCTGCCGCTCCACCTTGACCGTGGAGCCCTCGACGGTGAGCTTCTGCGCGCCCGACAGCTGCGGGATGCCCAGCCGCTCCGACAGCAGCGCGGGCATGACCGCGACCTGGCCGTCGGTGGACGTGGCGCCGGTCAGGACCAGGTCGTAGTCCAGCTGCTGCAGCGCCGCGGCGAGGATGCCGGAGGTCTGGATGGCGCACGAGCCGTGGATGGCGTCGTCGACGACGTGCACGGCCTTGTCCGCGCCCATCGACAGCGCCTTGCGGATCGCGTCGGTGGCCGAGGCCGGGCCGACGGTCAGGATGGTGACCTCGCCGCCCTGGGCCTCCTTGACCTGGAGGGCCTCCTCGATGGCGTACTCGTCGATCTCGTTGATGACGTTGTCCGCGGTGGCGCGGGCGACGGTGTTGTCCGACGGGTCCAGCGAGCGCTGGGTGCCGGAGTCGGGTACCTGCTTGACCAGAACGACGATGTTCATCGCCAGACCTACCTCCGCGATCGGTCTTGGGGGGACGCGGGCACGTGGGCCCGCCTGGCTCCGATAGTGGAGGCTACTGCCGGGTAACGGGGCGGCGTGCCGGGGTGCCGGTGACCCCGGTCACCCGGTCCACCGGCCGGTCGCGGAGAACTCCTTTAGCACCTCGGTGTGGGGGGCGAGGTCGAGTCCCTGGGCGGCCACCCAGGCGTCGGAGTGGTAGGTGTGCGCGTACCGCTCGCCGCCGTCGCAGAGCAGTGTGACGACGCTGCCGGTGCGCCCGGCGGCCACCATCTCGGCCACCAGCCGGAACGCCCCCCACAGGTTGGTGCCGGTGGAGCCGCCGGCCCGCCGTCCGGTCGCCCGCTCCAGGTGGTGGACCGCGGCCAGCGACGCGGCGTCGGGGACGCGGATCATCCGGTCGACCACCGTGGGGAGGAACGAGGGCTCCACCCGCGGCCGGCCGATGCCCTCGATCCGCGAGGGCGAGCCGGTGGTCCACGCGGGCTCGTCGTCCACCCAACCGGGGAAGAAGGCGGAGTTCTCCGGGTCGACGACGGCCAGCCGGGTGCGGTGCCGGCGGTAGCGCAGGTAGCGGCCGAAGGTGGCGCTGGTGCCGCCGGTCCCGGCGCCGACGACGACCCACTCGGGGACGGGGTGGCGCTCGAGGGCCAACTGCTCGAACACCGACTCGGCGATGGTGTTGTTGCCCCGCCAGTCGGTGGCCCGCTCGGCGTGGGTGAACTGGTCGAGGTAGTGGCCGCCGCACTCGGCGGCCAGCCGGCGGGCCTCGTCGTACATCTCCGGCGCCCGCTCGACGAAGTGGCACCGGCCGCCGTGGAACTCGATGAGCGCCACCTTCTCCGGGCTGGTCGAGGCCGGCATGACTGCCACGAACGGCAGGCCCAGCATCCGCGCGAAGTACGCCTCGCTCACCGCCGTCGACCCGCTCGAGGCCTCGACGACGGGGCTGCCCTCGGTGATCCAGCCCGAGCACAGCGCGTGCAGGAACAGCGAGCGGGCCAGCCGGTGCTTGAGGCTGCCGGTCGGGTGCGTGGACTCGTCCTTGAGGTAGAGCTCGACGCCCCACGCCGGCGGCAGCGGGTAGACCAGCAGGTGGGTGTCGGCGCTGCGCAGCGCGTCGGCCTCGACGACGGCCACGGCGCGGTCCACCCACGCCCGCCCGGCGGGGTCGGAACGGTCGACGTCGAGGAGGTCGGGGCTGCTCACCGGCCCATCCTCGTGCACCCCGGCGGTCAGTCCGGCGACCGCACCGTGACCAGCACCGGGTGCTCCGCCGGCGTCACGGTCACCGGCGTCCCCGGGAGCAGGTCCCGGCTGGTCGCGCTCGGGACGTCGGCCTGCACCTCGAGACCGTCGGGCAGCGCCACCGCCAGCCGGGAGGTGACCCCGGTGAAGGTCCGGGTGACGACCCGGCCCGCGCCCCGCCGGTCGGCGCTCACCTCCAGCGCCTCCGGCCGCACCAGCGCGGTCGCCGGACCCGGCGGTGGCGGCGCGCCCAGGACCTCCCGGCGGACGCCGAGGAACTCGACGTCGCCGTCGCCGAGCACGGCCGGGATGCGGTTCACCGTGCCGGCCGACTCGGCCACGAACACCGTCGCCGGCCGCTGGTAGAGCTCGTCGGGGGTGCCCACCTGCTCCACGCGGCCGTCGCGCAGCACGGCGACGCGGTCGGCGACGGCCAGCGCCTCGGCCGCGTCGGAGGTGGCGAGCAGGGTCGTCACGCCCGCGCGGAGCTGCAGCCGGCGGAGCTCCTCCCGCAGCGCCCGCTGGGTGGCGCCGCCGCAGCGGGCGAACGGCTCGTCGAGCAGCAGCACCTGCGGGTCGCCGGTGAGGGCCCGCACGAGGGCCAGGCGCAGCCGGTCGTGCGGGGACAGCCGGCGCACCCGCTCACCGGCGCGCCCCGCGAGCCCGACGAGGCCGAGCAGCCCGGCGGCCCGCCCCGCCGCCTCCGCGTCGGCGCCCCGGCGCGGCACGGCGGAGGCGGCGACGGTGCGGAACCGCGCGGGGCCGGGGTCAGCCGTGACCCGAGCGACCGCGCGCTCGGCCGCGGGCGTCCCGGTCACGTCCCGCCCGGCGAGGACCACCTGCCCGGGGTCAGGGCGCGCGACCCCGGCGACGACGTCGAGCACCGCCCGCCCGTGCGTGCCGGCGGGGTCGAGCAGGGCGACCAGCTCACCGGCGGCGACGTCGAGGTCGACCCCGTCGAGGGCAGGAGCGCTCGTCACGCCGGCCAGGCGCAGGGCGGCGCCGGGGGTCCGGCCCGGACTGCCCGTCACGGTCAGCGCCCGCTGAACGTCGCCTTCCCGGGGCCCTGCTCGAGGAACGAGCGCATGCCGGCCTTCTGGTCCTCGGTGTCGAACAGCTCGGCGAACAGCCGGCTCTCCAGCTCCAGCCCGCCCTGCAGCGGCAGGTCGAGCCCCTCGTCGACCGCGCGCTTGGCCGCGGCCAGCGCCAGCGGCGGGCCCGCCGCGAACTTGCGCGCCATCGCCACCGCCGTGTCGTACACCTCGGCGTCGGGGACGACCGCGTCGGCCAGGCCCAGCTCCAGGGCCTCCTCCGCGCCCACGTGCCGGCCGGTGAACACCAGGTCCTTGGCCTTCGCCGGGCCGACCAGGCGGGCGAGCCGCTGGGTGCCGCCGGCCCCGGGGATGACGCCGAGCAGGATCTCCGGCTGCCCGACCTTCGCGCCCGCCCCCATGACCCGGAAGTCCGCGCACAGCGCGAGCTCGTAGCCACCGCCCAGGGCGTAGCCGGTGATCGCGGCGATGACCGGCTTGGGGATGCGGGCGACCGTGGTGAAGCTGTTGGTCAGCTCCCGGCCCCAGGCCACCATCGACCGGCCGTCGAGCTGCGACATGGCCTTGATGTCAGCGCCGGCGGCGAACACCCGCTCGCCGCCGTAGAGGACGACGGCGCGCACGTCGGCCCGCTCACCGGCCTCGAGGGCCGCGGTCCGCACCTCGGTGTAGAGCTGCTCGTCGATCGCGTTCATCTTCGGGCGGTCGAGGCGGATCGTGCCGACGCCGTCGTCCACCGACAGGGTCACGGACCGGGGTGCTGCTGCCATGCCGGGCACCCTAGCCAGCGGCCGGGCCGCGGCGGGCGGTGAACCGGCCGTCGGAGCGCTCGAGCCGCAACGGCAGGCCGAAGGTCTGCGACAGCGCCGCGCCGGTGATCACCTGCGCCAGCGGGCCGGAGGCGACCACCGCGCCCTCGCGCAGCAGCAGCGCGTGGGTGTAGCCCGGCGGGATCTCCTCGACGTGGTGGGTGACCAGCACCTGCGCCGGGGCGTAGAGGTAGCGGGCGAGGTCGGACAGCCGGCTGACGAGGTCCTCCCGGCCGCCGAGGTCGAGGCCGGCACCGGGCTCGTCGAGCAGCAGCAGCTCCGGGTCGGGCATGAGCGCGCGGGCGATCTGCGTCCGCTTGCGCTCCCCTTCGCTGAGCGTGCCGAACGGGCGGTGGGCGATCGCCTGCACCCCCCACTGCTGCATGAGCAGCGCCGCCCGGCTGAGGTCGTGGATGTCGTAGCGCTCCCGGCCCCGCCCGACGACGGCGTACCCGGCCGACAGGACGACGTCGCCGGTGCGCTCCCCCGGCTCGATCCGCTGGGCCAGCGCGGCGCTGGTCAGCCCGATCCGCGGGCGCAGCTCGAAGACGTCGACCGCGCCCATCGTCTCGCCGAGCAGCCGCACCTCGCCGCGGGTCGGGTGCATGTGCGCGCCGGCGAGCTGCAGCAGCGTGGTCTTGCCCGCGCCGTTGGGCCCGAGGACCACCCAGCGCTGGTCGGGCAGGACGGTCCAGTCGATCCCGCGCAGCAGGTACGAGCCCCCGCGGACGACGTCCACCCCCCGCATCTCGACGACGGGCTCGGCTCCGGCGGGCCCGGGGGACGCGGCGCTGCTCGACACGACCCCATCCAACCAACTCCCCTGATCCCTCCGCCCGACAGGCGGACCGTGCAGTATCGCCGGGTGAGGAATCCCGAGGACGCCGCCGTGTGGCCGGGCTCCCCCGCGCCCCTCGGTGCGCACTGGGACGGCACCGGCACCAACTTCGCGGTGTGGTCGGCCGGCGCCACCGCCGTCGACCTGTGCCTGTTCGACCCCGACGGCGCCGAGCACCGCCACCGGCTGCAGGAGACCACCCACCAGGTGTGGCACGGCCGGCTGCCCGGCGTCGCCCCCGGCCAGCGCTACGGCTACCGGGTGCACGGCCCCTACCACCCCGGCGCCGGCGCGCGGTGGAACCCCGCCAAGCTGCTGCTGGATCCCTACACCCGCGCCGTCGACGGCGAGCTGACCCTCGACCCGGCGCTGTTCGGCCACCGCGCCGACGGCGTCGACGCCGGCACGCCCGACGGCCGCGACTCCGCGCCGTTCGTGCCGCGCGGCGTCGTCGTCCACGACTCCTTCCCGTGGGACGGCGACCGGCGGCCGAACACCCCGTGGTCGGACACCGTCATCTACGAGGTGCACGTCAAGGGCGCGACCATGCGCCACCCCGAGGTCCCGCCGGCGCTGCGCGGCACCTACGCGGGCCTGGCGCACCCGGCGTTCGTCGCGCACCTGCAGTCGCTCGGCGTCACCGCCGTGGAGCTGCTGCCGGTGCACCACTTCGTCAGCGAGCCGCACCTGCTGCGCCGCGGGCTGACCAACTACTGGGGCTACAACTCCCTCGCCTACTTCGCCCCGCACGCCGCCTACAGCTCGGCGGGCTCGGGCGGGGCGCAGGTCACCGAGTTCAAGGCGATGGTGAAGGCGCTGCACCAGGCCGGGATCGAGGTCGTCCTCGACGTCGTCTACAACCACACCGCCGAGGGCGACGCCACCGGCCCGACGCTGTCGCTGCGGGGCATCGACAACCCCGGCTACTACCGGCTCGACGGCGCCAACCCGGCCCGCTACACCGACTACACCGGCTGCGGGAACACCCTCGACGTCCGCCGGCCGCAGGTGCTGGCGATGCTCATGGACTCGCTGCGGTACTGGGTGACCGAGATGCACGTCGACGGGTTCCGTTTCGACCTGGCCGCGGCGCTCGCCCGCTCGATGCACGACGTCGACCGGCTCTCGGCGTTCTTCGACGTCGTCCACCAGGACCCGGTGGTCAGCCAGGTCAAGCTGATCGCCGAGCCGTGGGACATCGGCGAGGGCGGCTACCAGGTGGGCAACTTCCCGCCGCTGTGGACCGAGTGGAACGGGCGGTACCGCGACACCGTGCGTGACGTCTGGTCCGGCGCGCACGTCGGCGTCCGTGACCTGGCCTACCGGCTGACCGGCTCCTCGGACCTGTACCGCTCCGACGGCCGGCGCCCGTTCGCCAGCATCAACTTCGTCACCGCCCACGACGGGTTCACCCTCGCCGACCTGGTCACCTACGAGCGCAAGCGCAACGAGGCCAACGGCGAGGACAACCGGGACGGCGAGAGCCACAACCGCAACTGGAACTGCGGCGTCGAGGGGCCCACCGACGACCCCGCGGTGCAGGCGCTGCGGGCCCGCCAGGTGCGCAACCACCTGGCCACGCTGCTGCTGTCCACCGGCGTCCCGATGCTGACCGCGGGCGACGAGCTCGGCCGCAGCCAGGGCGGCAACAACAACGCCTACTGCCAGGACAACGAGGTCTCCTGGATCGACTGGGACGGCGTCGACGGGGACCTGCTGGACTTCGTCCGCCGGCTGGTGCGGGTGCGCCGCGACTCCCCGGTGCTGCGGCAGGAGGCCTTCTTCGAGGGGCACGAGATCCCGGCCACCGGCGGCACGCGGGACGTGGCCTGGTTCGCTCCCGCCGGCGGGCAGCTGACCACGGCGGACTGGTTCGACGCCGGCCTGCAGACGGTCGGCATGTACCTCGACGGCCGCGCGATCCGGCACCGCGACGAGCGCGGGCGGCCGGTGGTCGACGACTCCTACCTCGTGCAGCTGCACGCCGGGCCCGACCCGGTGACCGTGCACCTGCCCGGGGCGCCGTGGGCCGACGGCTACGAGCTCGTCGTGAGCACCGAGTACGCCACCGGGACGCCGCCGCGGCCGGCCGTCGTCGCGCCCGGGGCCATCGAGGTGCCGCCGCGCTGCGTCTGGCTGCTGCGGGTCCTGCGCCGCCCGTGAGGGTGTCCCGCCGGGATCAGGTGACCTGATCGTCGGGCGTCCTCCAACAACTTCCACCCGGCGGGCGGCCCCCCCGCCGGGGGGGTTGCCGCCCTGCGCGGGGGGCTGACGTGGGCCG
>NZ_JBJGYY010000070.1:0-7804 GCF_054050235.1 Geodermatophilus sp. SYSU D00696
GAGGCCCCCCCCCCCCCGCGGCGGGGCCCCCCCGGGCGCGGGGGGGGCCGGGGGGCGGCGCGGCCGGCCCCCCCCCGGGACGGGTGCGCCCCTGGGGGCGCGCAGGTGCGCTCGGGTCAGGACGAGCCCTGGCCCGAGGCGGTGGAGCCGCCGGGACGGCCCGGGTCGGTGGCCGGCGGGGCGACCGGCAGGCCGTGCTGCGGGCCGGGCTGGCCGTAGGAGGAGCCGTGGGGCCCCGGCTGGCCGTACTGCGGAGCCGGCTGGCCGTGGGGCTGGGTCGGCTGCGACTGGTCCCAGGGCTGCCCCGGCCGGCCGTGCTGCGGGCCGTGGGCGCCGGGGCCGGCCGACGGCCCCGGAGACGCCGACCGCCCGTAGTCGGGGGCCTGCTGGTTCGCCCACTGCGCCGCACCGGCGAGACCGCCGGTCAGGGCCGGCTCGTTCCTCAGCTCGGGCAGGAGCCGGAGGACGGCGAACGCGGCGACGGCCGCGCTGACGAGGAGCGCGAGCAGGCCGACGAGGCTGAACTCCCACGAGAAGGTCTGGATCCAGGCGATCAGCGTGAGCAGGAGCGCCAGGCCCGTCAGCCCCACGGTGACCCAGCTGCGCGGGAAGCCCAGGCGCAGGTCGGTGAACGCCGGCAGGACCGCCCAGACGGTCGCGGCGAGGAGGAGGACGAAGGCGAACGGGACCAGCCCGCTGAACGAGAACCCGTTCACGTCGTAGTCGTCGCCGAAGTAGTACCCGTCGAGGTCCACCCACGGCAGGATCGCGAGGACGAGGTAGGCCAGCGTCCCGGCCGCGATGGCGTGGTCGGCGACCTTCAGGCGCTTGAGGTCGAACCCGGCCCCGGCCGGACGCGGCGCCGGACCCTGGTGCGCCCCGAACGGCGGCTGGCCGTGGGGCGGCGGCGGGCCCTGCGGGGCGCCGTAGGGCGGCTGCCCGTACGGCGGGGCCTGCCCGTAGGACGGCGGCTGGCCGTAGGACGGCGGCTGGCTGAAGGGCGGCTGCCCGTACGGCGCGGGCTGCCCGTACGGCAGGGCCGGAGGACCCGGCTGCGGCTGGCCGTAGGGGGCCTGCTGTCCGTACGCGGGCTGGCCGTACGGCGGGTGGTCCTGGGGTGTGCCGTACGGCGGGGGCTGCTGCCCGTACCCCGGCTGACCGCCCGGCCCCGGCTGCCCGGGCTCCCCGGGCTGCTGGGGCGGCTGGCTGGACGTCATCGCTCGGCTCTCCTCGGCACGTCGGTACGGCGTCGCGGATGCTCTCCCCCGCGCTCTCCAGCCTGCAACCTCGCCACGCGCCGCCCGGTCCCCCGGGGTGAGATCGTGACCGCGTCGCAACCGGCGCGGCCACCGTCGGACGGCCGGCGTTCAGGCGGGCGCGGCGATCGCCTCCACCTCGACCAGCTGGCCGGGGTAGCCGAGCACGGCCACGCCGAGCAGCGTGCTGGGCGGGTCGTGGTCGCCGAACGCTCCCCGGACGACGTCCCAGGCGGCGACCAGGTCCTCCCGGCGGGTGGTGGCCACGTAGACGGTCGTGCGGACGACGTCGCCGAGGTCGGCTCCGGCCGCCCGCAGCGCCGCGCGCAGGTTGGCCATCACCTGCTCGGCCTGCCCCGCGACGTCGCCCGCCGCCACGGTGGCGCCGTCGGCGTCCAGCGGGCAGGCACCGGCGGTGAGCACCAGCGTGCCGCCCGGCACGACGGCCGCGTAGGCGTACGGGGCGCCCGCCAGGTCCGGCGTGCGGACCAGGCGGGCGCCCCCCGGCTGGCTCACGCCGACCGGGAGCCGACGATCTCCCGCATCAGGCGGGCGGTCTCCGACGGCGTCTTGCCGACCCTGACCCCGGCGGCCTCGAGGGCCTCCTTCTTGGCCTGGGCGGTGCCGGCCGAGCCGGACACGATCGCGCCGGCGTGGCCCATCGTCTTGCCCTCGGGAGCGGTGAACCCGGCGACGTAGCCGACCACGGGCTTGGTGACGTTGGCCTTGATGAAGTCCGCGGCGCGCTCCTCGGCGTCGCCGCCGATCTCGCCGATCATCACGATCGCCTCGGTCTCCGGGTCGTCCTGGAAGGCCTGCAGGCAGTCGATGTGCGTGGTGCCGATGACCGGGTCGCCGCCGATGCCGACGCAGGTGGAGAACCCGATGTCACGCAGCTCGTACATCATCTGGTAGGTCAGCGTGCCCGACTTGCTGACCAGGCCGATCCGGCCCTGCTTGGTGATGTTGGCCGGGATGATGCCGGCATTCGACCGTCCGGGGCTGATCAGGCCGGGGCAGTTCGGGCCGATGATGCGGGTCGAGCCGCCCTGGGCGTGCGCCCAGAAGGACGTCGAGTCGTGCACCGGGATGCCCTCGGTGATGACCACGGCGAGCCCGATCTGGGCGTCGACCGCCTCGATGACGGCGGCCTTCGCGCCGGCAGGAGGGACGAAGACGACGGTGACGTCGGCGCCGGTCTCCTTGACCGCCTCGGCGACGCTGCCGAACACCGGCACGCTCGCGCCGTCGAAGTCGACGCTCTGGCCGGCCTTCTTCGGGTTGACGCCGCCGACGATCGCGGTGCCGGAGGCGAGCATGCGCTGGGTGTGCTTGCGCCCCTCCGAGCCGGTCATGCCCTGGACGATGACCTTGCTGTTCTCGTTGAGGAAGATCGACATCTCTGCAGTCCTTGTCTGGGGCCGGATCAGGCGGCGAGCTCGGCGGCCCGGCGCGCGGCGCCGTCCATCGTGTCCACCAGGGTGACCAGCGGGTGGTTGGCCTCGGCGAGGATCCGCCGGCCCTCCTCGACGTTGTTGCCGTCGAGCCGGACGACGAGCGGCTTGGTCGCCTCGTCACCGAGCAGCTCGAGGGCGTGCACGATGCCGTTGGCCACCGCGTCGCACGCGGTGATGCCCCCGAAGACGTTGACGAAGACGCTCTTCACGGCCGGGTCGGACAGGATGATGTGCAGCCCGTTGGCCATGACCTCGGCCGAGGCGCCGCCACCGATGTCGAGGAAGTTGGCCGGCTTGACGCCGCCGAACTCCTCGCCGGCGTAGGCGACGACGTCGAGGGTGCTCATGACCAGCCCGGCACCGTTGCCGATGATGCCGACCTCGCCCTCGAGCTTGACGTAGTTGAGGTCCTTCTCCTTGGCCGCGGCCTCGAGCGGGTCGGCCGCGGCGGTGTCCTCCAGGGCCTCGTGCTCCGCGTGCCGGAAGCGGGCGTTCTCGTCGAGGCTCACCTTCGCGTCGAGCGCGAGGACGAGGCCGTCGGGGGCCTTGGCCAGCGGGTTGACCTCGACCAGGGTGGCGTCCTCCGTGCTGAAGACCTCCCACAGCTGGACGGCGATGGCGATCACCTGGTCGCGCACCTCGGGGGCGAACCCGGCGGCGTCGACGATCTCGGCGGCCTTGGCGGCGTCCACGCCGACCGTGGCGTCGACCGGGATGCGGGCCAGGGCCTCGGGGCGCTCGACGGCGAGCTGCTCGATCTCCATGCCGCCCTCGACGCTGGCCATCGCCAGGAAGGTGCGGTTGGCGCGGTCGAGGAGGTAGGAGAAGTAGTACTCCTCGGCGATGTCGCTGGCCTGGGCCACCATCACGCGGTGGGTGACGTGCCCCTTGATGTCCAGACCGAGGATGTCCTGGGCGCGGGCCCGGGCCTCGTCGGCGTCGTCGGCGAGCTTGACGCCGCCGGCCTTGCCGCGGCCGCCGGTCTTCACCTGCGCCTTGACGACGACGCGGGTACCGATCTCCCGCGCGATCGCCTCGGCCTGGTCGGGTGTCTCGGCCACGCCGCCGGGCAGCACGGGCACGCCGTGCGCGGCCAGCAGGTCACGCGCCTGGTACTCGAAGAGATCCACGGACAGGCACCGTAGACCCCGCGCCGGAGGCCTGCCGCACCGGCGGTGGAGGCGGTGGGACGGGTCACAGGCGGGGCCGTCGGGCGGCTCCCGGGACCGGTGTCGGTGCCCCCGACGACGCCGCTGGTCAGAGGGTGCCGGTGCGGCGCAGCGCCGCGACCACGTCGCCGGGCGGGGTGCCGTCGGGGAAGCGCAGCACGCCGACGGGCAGCCCGTCCGCGTCCCCGAGGACGAAGGCGGTGACGTCGTCGGCGCCCGCAGCGGCCAGCCGGTCGAGCAGCGCAGCCGGGAGTCCGGGCGGGGGGCCGGCGACCCCGACGGCGTCGGCGTCCTCCTGGACGACGGTCGCGGCCAGCCGGTCGGCCGCCGTCGCCCCGGTGAGCACCACCTCCGCGCCGGCGTCGCGCAGGGCGCGCGCCAGGGCGAGCGCCCGCGGGTCGTCGGAGCCGCCGGGCCCCGCGACGACGACCCGCAGCCGCTCGCCGTCGGTCACGCGGCGCGGCCCCGGCGCAGCCGCCAGGCCAGGACGGTGAGCAGCGCGTAGGCCAGGCCGGCGGCCAGCAGCCCGGCGCCGGGGACGGTCCACTCCAGCTCGTCGGACGCGGCGGCGTCGCGCAGGCCCGACAGGCCCGCGGCGAGCACGGTCGCGGCGACGGCCAGGAACCCGCCGACGGCGCCGAGTCGCGGCCGCAGCGACGGCGCCAGCACCGATCCCAGGACGACGGCGCCGGCGAGCAGCAGGCCCCCGAGCAGGGCCAGGCCCGGTCGCTCGAGCAGCGCCTGCGGCCCCTGCTGCTCGACGACGACCTCCAGGCCCGTGGCCGGGTCGTCGACGAGGCGGTCGGGGACGTCGGCGGCCGGCAGGGCCAGGCAGAGGACGGTGAGGACGCCGAGCACCACGGCCGCGCCGGCCAGCCCCGGCCGGGCGGGGTCGAGGGAGCCGCGGTCCTCCATGACCGTGCGACCCCAGGTCGCGGCGGCGCAGGCACCGGCGAGCACGGTCAGGCCGAGCGCCGCGAGCGCCAGCCACCAGCCCGGGCCGGCGTCCACGGAGCTGGTCAGCACCCGCTCGCCGGCGAGCACCTCGATGCCGGGCCGCACCGTGGACGAGCTGCCCCGGTACACCTCGATGAACAGCGCACCGAGCGCCAGCGCGCCGCCGACGCCGGCGTAGGCCAGCCCCAGCCGCGGCACCCGGCCGGCGGCCAGCCCCGTGCCGACGGCGACCGAGGTGACCGGGACGACCAGGCCGGCCAGCACCCCGCCGATCCCGCCGCCGAGGGTCAGGTCGCGGCCGCCGACGACCAGGTAGGTGGGGAACAGCGCGGCCAGACCGGCGAGGCCGGCGAGCACCAGGAGGACGCCGGCGACCCGGGCGGCGGGCGGGACGTCCCCGACGACGAGACCGTCGCCGGGGACGGCGGGCCCGGAGACCGCGGCACGGCTCGCGGCGGCCGGGACGCGGCGGTCGGCGGCGCCGCGGCCGCCCGCGCCGCGCCGGTCGGGCCGGGCCGCGGAGGCGGGGCGCCGGTCGCTCCCCGCCACGGCAGCGGAGCGCCGGGCGGTCACGCCGCGCGCCCGGTCGTCACGGGTGGTGCGCTCCGGGCCGGCCACGGGTCCCCCTTCGTCGTCGAGCAGTGTGGAGGGCGTCTTCGTCGAGATGTGTCACAGATCGGCCTCGATCTCGTCGAGACGCGGGATCCGGTCGTGTGACCGCTGCCACACGGGGGCATTACCGTCCTGTGAACGGAGCACAGCGGTGTGCTCCGGCCGCCGACGGGACCCCGACCCGTTCCGGGCCGACGAACGGGAAGGGCACGTCCATGCACTCGACCGCCGGCCCGGGGTCTCGTCCAGAGTCGCACACCCCCGAGGCCCTCCCCGGGACGCCACGGGACGTGCTGCGGGCCCTCGCGACACCGACGACGGTCGCCGGCGGACTGACCGAACTGGCGTGGGTCGGCGCGCACGTGCTCATGTACCCGCTCGGCACGTGGACCGAGGTGCTGCGGCCCGACGAGCGCTGCCGCCCCGGCGAGCAGCCCCCCGCCGTCCGGGCGCTGTTCGCCGCCGATCCCCTGGCCGCACGCATCCCCGTCCTCCTCGTCCACGGCCTGGTCGACAACCGCTCGGTGTTCGCGCTCATGCGCCGCGGCCTGCGCCGCCGGGGCTTCGCGCAGGTGTGCACCTGGAACTACAGCCCGCTGCTCGGTGACGTCGCGCAGGGCGCCCGCGACCTCGGCGAGCACGTCGAGCGGATCTGCGCGCAGACGGGGCACGAGCGCGTGCACGTCGTCGGCCACAGCCTCGGCGGGCTCATCGCCCGGCACTACGTGCAGCTGCAGGCCGGCGGTCGCCGGGTCGAGTCGCTGGTGACGCTGGGCACGCCGCACGGCGGCTCCGTGCTCGCCCACCTGCTGCCCACGCCGATGGTCCGCCAGCTGCGGCAGGGGTCGGCGGTGCTGCAGGAGCTCGCCGCACCGGCCCCGGACTGGGACACCCGGATGACCGCCGTCTACAGCGACCTCGACCAGCTGGTCATCCCCACCCGCAACGGCCGGTGCGACCACCCCGACCTGCGGGCGCGCAACGTGCTCGTCCGCGGCCTGGGGCACATGTCGCTGCCCTTCCACCGCGGCGTCGTCGACGAGGTGGCGGCCACGCTCGCCGGGTTGCGCACGGCGGCACCCGAGTCGCCGGCGGCGGCCGCCGTCGCCTGAGCCCGCCCGGCCGGTCACGGTTCGGAGACATGACGACACGCGACGTGGCTTCCCCGGCAACGACCTGACGGAACGTTACGGTCCGATCACGGTGCCGGTACATACCGGCGGGCGCCTCCCGGGCGCCTCCACCGCCGTCGCTCCTCCGACGGGCCGCCGCACCCCGCGGTCCCCGGGAGCGTGGACGAAGGGGAACTGGGTGACCGCGCTCGTGGACTCCGCGGCCGGCCGTGCGTCGGCCGAGCCGGAGGCGACCGGTCGCATCCCCGGCCTCCGCCCGGTGGCCCCGGTGCCCCCCGCCGCCGTCCTGCCCGCCCGGACCACCCGGCGCGCCGCCGCGGCTCCGGCCGCCCCGGCGGCCGACGTCGCGACCGACGCCGTCCCCGCCCCCGCGGACACCGGGACCCGTCCCGCCGCCCGCCGCTCCGTGCGCCGCCCGCCCGGCCGGCGCGGCGCGCTGTGGCTGGCCGCGCTGGTGGCCGGCGCGCTCGTCGCCGCCGTCCCGGGGTTCACCGGCAGCCCGGCCGGCTCCGGCACGGCCACCGCCGCCGACTACGGGCTCGGCGCCGCCGACATCGGCTTCACCGGGGACATCGACGACGCCGGCGTCCGGCTCGGCATCACCCAGGCCGAGGCCGCCGTCCGGCTCTCCGAGCTCGCCGCCTCGCGCGCGGCCCGCGAGCCGGAGACGGTGCTGCCGGCGATGGGCCGGATGACCACCTGCTTCTGCATGCGCTGGGGCTCCATGCACTACGGCATCGACCTGGCCAACGCCCTCGGGACGCCGATCTACTCGGCCACCGACGGCGTGGTCCTGCGCGCGGGCCGCGCCTCCGGCTACGGCAACGCCGTCTACATCCAGGACCCCGAGGGCAACGTGCACGTCTACGGGCACATGCGCTACTACGACGTCCGGGCCGGCGACATCGTGCACGCGGGCGACCAGATCGCGAAGATCGGCAACGAGGGCCAGTCGACCGGCCCCCACCTGCACTACCAGATCCACCGCGGTGGCATCAGCGGCCGGCCGATCGACCCCGAGGAGTTCCTGGCCGAGCGCGGCGTCACGATCTGACCCGCAGTGCGCGCGCTCCTCGGGGGGGGGGGGGGGGGGGGGGGGGGGGGGGGGGGGGGGGGGGGGCGCCGCGCCCCCCCCCCCCCCCCCCCCCCCCCACCCCCCCCCCCACGCCCCCGCCCGCCCCCGCCCCCCCCCCCGCCGCCCGCGCCCCCCCGCCCCCCCC
>NZ_JBJGYY010000071.1:0-7464 GCF_054050235.1 Geodermatophilus sp. SYSU D00696
CCAGTTGATTGCCGGCCAGGGCCATGGCTGCGCCGGCAGTGGTGAGCAGGAGCAGGAGCCGCCGGGCGCGGCTGGGCCCGGCCTTCAACTGATCCGCCGCCTGCGACCACACACTCTGCCGCTGCCAGGCCCATTCCACGACCGACGAAGTGGACGGCGAAGCCACGGATGGCAGCTTGCCACAGTCGCGCGAAAAACCTGGCGTGGTAACCATCTTGGTGGGTGGGCAGGAGTCGACCCGCAGTCGGCGATCGATCAACCACGGCGACGGAGGATCCAGCTGCCAGCGAGCCAGATCAGCTGCCGCCGCCCTGACTCGATGTGCCGGATCCGGCCCAACTATGTATGCCATGCATACTTGATTTGCGATGCATCTTCATACCGGTCGAGAGCCGCGCGAACCTCGGTGAAAGCATGGCTCCCAGCGTGGGAAGCCAATTGGTTGAGCACGCGACTGACGTCCGCGATCACGCCAGCAGCACCGGCCGTGGTACATGACCGGGCGAAGGCCTCCATCGCCTCCGCCGCTCCCTGCGGGTCAGTTCTGGAGACACCAGCAAGTCCCGCCAGGGCCAAAGCCCGGGCCTCGAGTGCGTCGACGTTGTCGTCCGCGAGGACCAGCAGCGCCTCGGCAGCCGTGAGCGCAGCTGTGAACGCCCGCACGCCCTCGTCGACACGGTTCAGCTGCAACAGAGCCAGTCCCTCCAGCAGCCGAATGACCGGCTCCACGGTGGGTTCCGACAGGTCTCGCGCCGCGACCGTGGCGTCGAGCGCCATCGCCGGATGACCCATCTGGAGGAAGACCCGCGCCAAGCCCGCCCGAGCCGTCGCCGCTAACGCGATGTGGCCGGTGAGGTCCGCGATACTTGCTGCCTGGTGGAGGAGCGTTCTTGCTCGGTTCGGGTTCTCGGA
Organism: Geodermatophilus sp. SYSU D00696; assembly: GCF_054050235.1. Lineage (NCBI taxonomy): Bacteria > Bacillati > Actinomycetota > Actinomycetes > Geodermatophilales > Geodermatophilaceae > Geodermatophilus > Geodermatophilus sp. SYSU D00696. The sequence goes on from NZ_JBJGYY010000071.1 coordinate 913, forward strand.
AGCCAACCAAGCCCGACCCAGGCCGCTCAGCACGTAGCCCTCGCCGGAGCGGTCGCCGATCTCGCGGGCGATGGTCAGGGCCTGGGTGTACAGGTCGACCGCTTGCCGATAGTCCCCCAACTGGGCGTGGGCGTTTCCCAGGCCGCCCAGCGCGTAGCCCTCGCCGGAGCGGTCGCCGATCTCGCGGGCGATGGTCAGGGCCTGGGTGTACAGGTCGACCGCTTGCCGATAGTCCCCCAACTGGGCGTGGGCGTTTCCCAGGCCGCCCAGCGCGTAGCCCTCGCCGGAGCGGTCGCCGATCTCGCGGGCGATGGTCAGGGCCTGGGTGTACAGGTCGACCGCTTGCCGATAGTCCCCCAACTGGGCGTGGGCGTCTCCCAGGCCGCCCAGCGCGCCGCTCTCGCCATTGCGGTCGCCGATCTCGCGGGCGATGGTCAGGGCCTGGGTGTACAGGTCGACCGCTTGCCGATAGTCCCCCAATTGAATGTGGGCGTCTCCCAGGCCGCGCTGCGCGTACGCCTGGCTGTAACTGCTATCGATCTCGCGGGCGATGGTCAGGGCCTGGGTGTACAGGTCGACCGCCTGCCGATAGTGTCCTAAATGCGAGTAGCAATTACCAAGGCTGCCCAGCGCAGTGCCCTCGCCATTGCGGTCGCCGATCTCGCGGGCGATGGTCAGGGCCTGGGTGTACAGGTCGACCGCCTGCCGATAATCTCCCAATCCAACGTGGCAGTTCCCCAGGCCGAGCAGCGCAAAGCTCTCGCTGTAGCGGTCGCCGGTCTCGCGGAGGATGGTCAGGGCCTGGGTGTACAGGTCGACCGCCTGCCGATAGTCCCCTAACTGCGAATAATAGTTTCCCAGTCCGCGCAGCGCATCGCCTTCTAGGCTTCGGTCGCCGATTTCTCGAGCGATAGTCAGAGCCTGGGTGACTATGTCAATTGCCTGCCGATACTTATCGAGCATGTAGTAGTTGTTTCCCAGGGCGCCCAACGCAACGCCCTCGCCGTTACGGTCGCCGATCTCGCGGAGGATGGTCAGGGCCTGGGTGTACAGGGCGATGCCCTGCCAGTAGTCCCCCAGCAAGGAATGACTGCTTCCTAGGTCGATCAGGTGATAGGCGTTGAGGAGTGGGTCAGTGATCCGCTCTTGGATGCGCCCATGCAGGTCGACCAGAGTGCGATAATGACCCCACCGTTGCAGATAGTCGTCGATGTCGCCCAGGACGGTGGCGGCGGTATCAAAGTCCCCGGTGGAGCAGCGGAGCTCGAACTCGGCCAGCTGCGGTCGGATGTCGTCGAGGGTGCGCCAAGAGTCCCGCGACGTGCGAATCTGGGTGTAATAGTCCGCGGCGCGAGCCTGAAGGCCCGTCAAGGTGAACGTCACTGGAGAGTCACCGGGGCTTCCCGGCCGGAGGTCGTTTCGCGCGTAGTCCCGGTCAACCGGATGCAGGTGGTACTGCCCGTCCTGAAAGCGCACTAGCTGCCGGCGCACCAGTCGGGAGAGGATGGGTGCGGCGTTCGTCATGGGGTTAATAGGCCGCAGCAGGAAGTCGATCCCGACCGCCGAGACCGGCGCGGGAAAGACCGACAAGGCCTGCATCACCTGCTGCGCCGGTGAATCCAACAGTTGGTAGGCCTCCCCCACCAGCACCTCTACGACCTGGTCCTCGGGCAAGTGGCGAGTGCGGTCGAGGAGGTCCTGCGGGGTGAGCGTGGGATCGCCGTCGAGGATGGCCTTGACCGCTTCCAGCGCTCGGGGAAATCCGCGGGTGTGCTCGCGCAGCCCCTCGAGCACCGCCTCAGGGGCGTCGCGCAGGCCCAGGTGGCCGTCGTCGTCGAGTGCTCTCAGCACGGTCTCGGCATCCGGCGAGCCCAGCCCCTCCTCCAACGGCAGCTGGCGCTGACGGCTAGGTTCGACCTTCAGCAGCGCGGTCGGCCGGACCCGCGTGGTGATAATCATGGTGAGCGCGTGGGCGGGCGCGGTGAGCACCGCGCTCAGCGCCTCGTGCAGCGCCGCTTCGTCGAGGGTTTCGCGCTCGGTGTCCATCACTGACTCAAGGTTGTCCAGCAGCACTACCACCGGCTGGCCGGTCGGAAAGGCCTCCAGCAGAGCCAGCATCATCTCCGCCGGCGTGTGATGCGGGTCCTGGTACAAGTTCTGCAGCCGTTGCGCCTCGCTGGTCGGCACCAGGCGCAGCAAATCCGCCACCAGGGTCGGGTAATCCACCTGGTGCACGCCGTTGCGGCTCAGATAGACGATCCCGCCCACCGTGATCTCGGCGAGATCGCCCTCCACGTCCGGGATGCGACCCGCCTCGAGGCCCTTCAGCAGCCGGCACACCATCGCGGTCTTGCCGATTCCGCCGCGGCCGACCACCGTCACCATGCGGATCCCCGGATCGGTGATGTAGCGGGTCAGCAACCCCGTCTCGACCTGCCGATCCTGAAACCAGACAGGCGCCGTTGCCGGAGGCGGGTTGAGAAACTTCGACGCCCGGACCGCTTGCGACTCGGCCGGCACCTGCTCGCGCACGATGCCGCTGCGCTCCCGCCGGCGCGTCTCGGCCAGTTCCCGCAGCGATCGTTCCACCAGCCGCCCCAGCTTGTCGGGGTTGGCGAAGGACTGCGTGGTCAATCCGCTGTCGCGCACTCGGCGACGGAAGGCGTCCTGGCGGGCGCCGAACTCGCGGTCGATCAGCTTTGACGGCGGGATGCCCAGGTTCTCGGCGTCGGTGTCCAACAGAAACACCAACCGGTCCAGGCCGGCCTCGGTGGCGGTGTCGAACTCCAACTCGGTGTACGACACCTCCGGCCTGTCGCGCACCGGAGAGCCGAACCGGGTGCCCAGCAATCCCACGTAGACCTCACACCCCCGCACGCGGTCCACACACAGCTGCGCGGAAGGCAGATCTGCGGCGGGAAAGTCGGCCATATCGACGATCACATGCCCCGCCGCGGAGATCGCCCGCTCCACCGCCGCCACGTAGGACGATCCTCGCGGAAAGTCCCGAAGCTCAGCGGTATGCGAGATGAACACCCGCCACCGTGCTCCATCGCCGGATGCCACCGAGCAAGCTAACCGCAGCAGGGCTCCTGCGTGAAGTACTCGAGCAGCGTGGAACCAGGACTTGTGCCGATATCCGTCGTTGCTTGTGGTCGTGCGGGATCGAGCGGGCTCTAGGGGCCAGCCACAGGACGTAACTCCTGTTGATCCGTACAGGTGTGGCTCACCATGCGGCGCAGGACGAGCCGCCAGTGCTCCCTTGGGCCGTCCCACCCCGGCGGACCCGCCTGCGGACCCGGCGCTCTTCATCAGGTCGATGAGGCCTATGAAGTAGACGTCCCTGTGCCGTGGTCGCCCGTACGTCGGGTGATCGCCCGGGCTCCGAGGGTGTAGGCCAGGTTCCCCAGTCGAATGGCGGTGTCGGGGTGGCCGGGGCCCAGGGTCGCCTCGGTGATGGCCAGGGCGCGCTCCTGCAGGGGGAGAGCATCGGTGTGCCGGCCGAGGGCGTCGAGGGTGCCGGCGAGGTTCCCCAGCCGGGTGGCGGTGGTGGGGTGGCCGGGGCCCAGGGTCGCCTCGGTGATGGCCAGGGCGCGCTCCTGCAGGGGGAGAGCATCGGTGTGCCGGCCGAGGGCGTCGAGGGTGCCGGCGAGGTTCCCCAGCCGGGTGGCGGTGGTGGGGTGGCCGGGGCCCAGGGTCGCCTCGGTGATGGCCAGGGCGCGCTCCTGCAGGGGGAGAGCATCGGTGTGCCGGCCGAGGGCGTCGAGGGTGCCGGCGAGGTTGTTCAGTCGGGTGGCGGTCTCGGGGTGATCGGGGCCCAGGGCGGCCTCGGTGATGGCCAGGGCGCGCTCCTGCAGGGGGAGAGCATCGGTGTGCCGGCCGAGGGCGTCGAGGGTGCCGGCGAGGTTGTTCAGTCGGGTGGCGGTGGTGGGGTGGTCGGGGCCCAGGGCGGCCTCGGTGATGGCCAGGGCGCGCTCCTGCAGGGGAAGGCCGCTGGTGTGCAGGCCGAGGACCCCAAGGGTGTAGGCGAGATTGTCCAGTCGGGTGGCGGTGGTGGGGTGGCCGGGGCCCAGGGCGGCCTCGGTGATGGCCAGGGCGCGCTCCTGCAGGGGGAGAGCATCGGTGTGCCGGCCGAGGTCGACGAGGGTGCCGGCGAGGTTGTTCAGTCGGGTGGCGGTGGTGGGGTGGCCGGGGCCCAGGGCGGCCTCGGTGATGGCCAGGGCGCGCTCCTGCAGGGGGAGAGCATCGGTGTGCCGGCCGAGGGTGCCGAGGGTGCCGGCGAGGTTGTCCAGCCGGGTGGCGGTGGCTGGGTGGTCGGGGCCCAGGGCGGCCTCGGTGATGGCCAGGGCTCGCTGCTCGAGGCGGAGGGCATCTCGGTGTCGACCTTGCACCCACAGGTAGATGCCGGTCTCTCCAAGCAGGTCGGCGAGGTCGAGGCTGGGCAGCTCGGGGGGCAGATGATCGAGCAGGACGTCGAGGTGGGGCAGGAGGTCCCGCCACAGCCCCCAGCCGGCCACGTTGCCGGCGGGGTCGGCCGGGATGGCGTCGTCCAGCCAGCTCAGCGCGGCGGCCTGCCCCCCGGTCAGCTGCGGCGCGGCGTCGTCGTGGTGTGGGGCGGCGCGGTCGTGGTCGCGGACGGTGGCCTGCAGCAGCCGGTGGACGGCGACTGTCGTGGGGGTGAGGGTGATGAGACTGTAGGAGGCGAGCAGCCCGAGCAGCTCGTCGGCGTCCTGTATTGCAGCGCCGTTGGCCGGAGGGGAGGGGCTGGCGGGCCGGGTGATGATCTGGCGGGGCAGCGGGATCGGGGCGAGCCAGGCCAGTGCGCGCAGGGTGTCGACCGCGGCTGGTGCGGTCGTCTGGAGCGCCTTGATGGTGAGGGCGAAGACGCGGGCGACGGCGCGGAGGGGATCGGCGCCGGGCGCCGTCTTGTCGAGCATGGTGCCGGTCTGCTCCCGGAGCCGCTGCAGGTAATCGGCCGGCGGCGTCTGGTGGGCGGCGATGTAGGCGCCGGCCTGCTCCAGGGCCAGAGGTAGGTCGCCGAGCTCGTCGGCGATCCTGTCGGCGGCGTTGGTGTCGAGTCCGGCCGGTGGTTCGACGTTCAGGTCGCGGGAGGAGCTGACCACGGTGTCATGGAGGAGCTGGATGGCGGCGGGGCGCGGCAGCAGCTCGACGATGAGCGGGATGACTCCGTGCTTGCCCCAGGGGAGCCGGCGGCGGGTGGTGATCAAGATGTCGCCGGTGGTGAGCCTGCCCAGGAGCGGGGTGATCAGGTTGGGGTTCTCGACGTTGTCCAGGATGAGCAGCCAGCTGGCGTGGGCCTGCAGCCAGGCGGTGGCCCAGTTGGCGGCCTGCGGTGTTTTCCACTCCTCGGCGGTGGCCTTCGGTTGCAGCCGGTAGGCCAGGTCGGCGAGCGCGAATTCGAGGGTTTCAGCGCTCTCGGCGTCGGCCCACCACACAACCGCGCCGGGGCCGGCGCGGCGGTGGGCGTACTGCAGGGCGAGTTCGCTCTTGCCGATCCCGCCGAGCCCGGTGATCGCCTGCCCCACCGCTGCCCGGGCACCCCGGCCGAGCCCGTCGGCAGTCGGCCGAGCGAAAAGCGCGGCTACCTCAGTCAGCAGATCCTGGCGGCCGACGAAGACCGAGCTGGGTCGCCGCGGCAGGTTCTGAGTTCCGCCCGCGGGCAAGCCAATGTCATCCGGCGGCGGCACCGCGCCTGAGTGGAGGTGGACCTTGCGGACGTCGCCGGTATAGACGTCGCCGTGGACTTGCTGCGCGGCCACCGACCGGTTCCCGCTGGCGGTGCTGCTCACGGTGGCCGGTGAGTCAGGTGTGGTCGGGGTTTGTGGTGGTAGTGGCCGTCGCCACGGCCACCGCAGCGTCACCGGGCGGTGTCGCCGGTGTAGACGCCGCCGTGGATGGTGTGCGCGGCGATCGACCGATCACCAGTGGCGGCAATGTTGACCGTATAGTTGCCGGCGCGGGACCCGTCGGGGTCGGTGAGTTGCAGCAGTCGCGTAGCGGCCTCAATCACCCGAGGATCCGTGCCGGCGCCGGCGTCGCTGAGCTTCTTGGCGAGCGGTGCGGCCCAGGTGTCGGGGTCCTTGGCGTGCTCGACGACGGCGACCTCCCCGGCCGGCACGTCCTTGACTCGGCGCAGCACCAGCGTCTTCAGGCCCGCGTAGGCGTCCTTGATGCCCTGCGAGACGGTGTCGGTCACACCCGCGCTCGCCCCGGCGGCCAGTGCGGCCACAATCAACGTCACTGGATCCACGACGACCTCCCCCAAAGCCGGACCCCATCGGGTCGGAATCCAGGATTACAGCCGTCCGGCCGCCGCACCAGCCGAACCGCCCTCCATGTGGTAACACACGCATGTCTGTACAACTGTCGCTACCAAGATTGCTTCTGACGTTCGCTCTAGGGGGCTGTGTCGTCCTCTCCCCATTTGGCCATCCATGCTTGGTTCTGTACGGAGATGACCTGCTCGCACGCGGCGATCAGCTCTGGAGCGGAGAGGGGTCGGCCGTCGGGGGCGGTGCGTCGCTCGGCCAG
>NZ_JBJGYY010000072.1:0-7157 GCF_054050235.1 Geodermatophilus sp. SYSU D00696
CGGTGCCGACCACGGAGACGGCGGTGCCGACCACGGAGACGGCGGTGCCGACCACGGAGACGGCGGTGCCGACCACGGAGACGGCGGTGCCGACCACGGAGACGGCGGTGCCGACCACGGAGACGGCGGTGCCGACCACGGAGACGGCCGTGCCGACCACGGAGACGGCCGTGCCGACCACGGAGACGAGCACCCCGGCCGTCTCGACCGGTCCCGCCGACGAGGGCACCTCCGCGACCCCGTCGCCGTGACGGCCAGCGGCACCCGGTGACGGCGGGACCCATCAGCTACAGCGAGGTCGTGCACGAGGTCGAGGGGAGTGGACCCGGGGATCGAGCTGGCGCGCTCGGAGTGTCGGGTGTGCGCCCGGTAGCACTCACCAGCCGCGGGCGCGCCACTCCGGCAGCGAGGGGCGCTCGGCGCCCAGGGTCGTGTCCTTCCCGTGCCCCGGGTAGACCCAGGTCCCGTCGGGCAGCACGGCGAACAGCCGCTGCTCGACGTCGTCGATCAGGCTGGCGAAGTCCTCCGGTGACCAGGTCTTGCCGACGCCGCCGGGGAAGAGGCTGTCGCCGGTGAAGGCGTGCGTGCCGGCGTCGCCCGGCCCCCGCCAGACCAGCGTGATGCTGCCCAGCGTGTGCCCGCGCAGGTGCACCACCTCGAGCACCTGCTCGCCGACCTCGACGGTGTCGCCGTGCGCGACGGTCCGGTCCACCGGCACCGGCAGGTCGGCGGCGTCGGCCGCGTGCGCGACGGTCGTCGCGCCGGTGGCCGCGACGACGTCGGGCAGCGCGCGGTGGTGGTCCCAGTGCCCGTGCGTGGTGACGACGGTGCGCAGGTCGGCGTCCCCGATCAGCGCCCGCAGCGTCTCGGGCTCGGCCGCGGCGTCGACCAGGAGCGCCTGGCCGGTCGCGGTGCAGCGCAGCAGGTAGGCGTTGTTGGCCATCTCGCTGACCGCGACCTTGCTGACCACGAGCCCCGGCAGCTCCCGCACGTCGGCCGGGCCGCCCACCTCGACGTCGCCGGTGTAGCTCATCGGGCCTCCGTTCGAGAACTGTCGTCGACCGCGGTTACGGTCGCGTCCATGGACGCTAGCGGAGGTCCCGGCGGCGCCCGGGTCGTCGGTCTGCCCGCCACCGCGATCGCCGCCCGCGTGCGCGCCGGGGAGCTCTCCGCCGTCGAGGTGGTGCGCGCGCACCTGGCCCACCTCGCCGACGTCGAGCCGCGGATCGGCGCGTTCCGCGTGGTCCGCGCCGAGGCGGCCCTGGCCGAGGCGGCGGAAGTCGACGCCCGGCCCGACCGCGCGTCCCTCCCGCTGGCCGGCGTCCCGGTGGCCGTCAAGGACAACGTCGCCGTGGCCGGCGAGGCGGTGACCGACGGCTGCGTGGCCCACCCGGGCGTGCCCGCCGACGCCGACCACGAGGCGGTCGCCCGGCTGCGCGCCGCGGGAGCGGTCGTCGTGGGCGTGACCCGCGTGCCCGAGCTCTGTCTCTACGCCGCCACGGACGGGCCGGGCACCGTCACCCGCAACCCGTGGGACACCGCGCTGTCGCCCGCCGGGAGCTCCGGGGGCAGCGCCGCCGCGGTCGCCGCCGGGGTGGTGCCGCTCGCCCTCGGCAACGACGGCATGGGGTCGCTGCGGCTGCCGGCGGCCGCGTGCGGGCTGGTCACCCTCAAGCCCGGCCGGGGGGTGCTGCCCACGCTGGCGCTCGACTGGGGCGGCATGGTCGAGAACGGCGTCCTGGCCACCACCGTCGCCGACGTCGCGCTGGGCACCGCCGTCCTCGCGGGGCGCCCGTCGTCGCCCCCGGCCGACCCGGGCCGGCCGCTGCGGATCGCCGTCAGCCTGCGCTCACCGCTGGCCGGGAGCCGGCCCGACGGCCCCACCCGGGCGGCGGTCGAGCGGACGGCGCGGCTGCTCCGCGGGGCCGGGCACGTCGTCGTCGAGCGGCACCCGGGGACGACGCCGGACGCGACCGTCGGCACGATCGCCCGCTGGCTGGCCGGCGGGGCGGACGACGCCGCGGCACTCGGCCTCGACCCGGGGGCGCTGCAGCCGCGCAGCCGCACCCACGCCCGCCTGGGCCGGCTGGTCCGCCGGGCGGGGCTGGTCCGGCCCGCGACCGCCGAGCGGTTCCGGGCGCGGACGGAGGCCTTCTTCGCCGAGGACGACCTCGACGTGCTGCTCACGCCGATCACCAACGGCCCGCCGCTGCCCGCGCGGCCCTGGCACGAGCGCGGGTTCGTCGTGAACGTGGGAACCCAGGCCCGGTGGGCGCCGTGGGCCGCACCGTGGAACCTGGCCGGCGTCCCGGCGGTCGTGGTGCCCGTCGGTACCCGCGCCGAGGGGGTGCCGCTGGCCGTCCAGCTGGTCGGCCCCCCGGACAGCGAGACGCGACTACTCTGGCTGGCCGGAGAGCTGGAGCGCCGGCAGCCCTGGCGCCGGCACGCGCCGGTCTTCGACCCCGCCGGAGCGCCGTCCCCGGCTCCCGTCTGAGCACACCCGCACCAGGCGGCAACGTCGCCCTCGTCACGGATTGCGCCCGGGCAGTGACGGCGTTCCCCGTATCGACAACTCGACACCACCACGCAGGGCCCGGCGAGACCGGCCGGCCCGGCTGACCGACAGGGATCACATTGGACCGTCTCGTCGTCCGCGGCGCCCGTGAGCACAACCTCAAGGACGTCCACCTCGACCTGCCCCGCGACGCCCTGATCGTCTTCACCGGGCTGTCGGGGTCGGGCAAGTCGAGCCTGGCCTTCGACACCATCTTCGCCGAGGGCCAGCGGCGCTACGTCGAGTCGCTGTCGGCCTACGCCCGCCAGTTCCTCGGCCAGATGGACAAGCCCGACGTCGACTTCATCGAGGGCCTGTCCCCGGCGGTCTCGATCGACCAGAAGTCGACCAACCGCAACCCGCGCTCGACGGTGGGCACGATCACCGAGGTCTACGACTACCTCCGGCTGCTCTACGCCCGCGCCGGCCAGCCGCACTGTCCCAACTGCGGCAAGCCGATCTCCCGGCAGACGCCGCAGCAGATCGTCGACCAGGTGCTGGCGATGGAGGAGGGCACCCGCTTCCAGGTGCTCGCCCCGGTCGTGCGGGCGCGCAAGGGCGAGTACGTCGACCTGTTCAGCTCGCTGCAGACGCAGGGCTTCTCCCGCGTCCGGGTCGACGGCACGGTGCACCCGCTCACCGAGCCGCCGAAGCTGAAGAAGCAGGAGAAGCACACGATCGAGGTGATCGTCGACCGGCTGACGGTCAAGGAGAGCGCCAAGCGCCGGCTGACCGACTCGGTCGAGACCGCGCTCGGCCTCGCCGGCGGGCTGGTCGTGCTCGACTTCGTCGACCTGCCCGAGGGCGACCCCGATCGGGAGCGCACCTTCTCCGAGCACCTGGCGTGCGTCGACGACGGCCTGTCGTTCGAGGCGCTCGAGCCGCGCAGCTTCTCGTTCAACTCGCCGTTCGGCGCCTGCCCGGAGTGCACCGGCATCGGCACCCGCAAGGAGGTCGACCCCGACCTCGTCGTCCCCGACCCGGGGAAGAGCCTCGCCGACGGCGCGGTCGCCCCGTGGGCGGGGTCGATGAGCAACGAGTACTTCCAGCGGCTGCTGGCCGGCCTGGCCGACCAGCTCGGCTTTTCCATGGACACCCCGTGGGAGAAGCTGCCGGCCAAGGTGCAGAAGGCCGTGCTGCACGGCTCTCCGGACCAGGTGCACGTCCGCTACAAGAACCGCTACGGCCGCGAGCGCAGCTACTACGCCGCGTTCGAGGGCGTATTGCCCTTCCTGGAGCGGCGGCACGAGGACACCGACAGCGACTACATGCGGGACAAGTACGAGGGCTACATGCGCGACGTGCCCTGTCCCGTCTGCCACGGCACCCGGCTCAAGCCCGAGATCCTCGCGGTCAAGCTCAACGGCCGCTCGATCGCCGAGGTCACCGGCCTGTCGATCGGCGAGGCCGCGGACTGGCTGCGCGCGCTGGAGCTCGGCGAGCGGGAGCGGGCGATCGCCGACCGCGTGCTCAAGGAGATCCAGGCGCGGCTGTCCTTCCTCGTCGACGTCGGCCTGGACTACCTGTCCCTCGACCGGCCGGCGGCGACGCTGGCCGGCGGCGAGGCGCAGCGGATCCGGCTGGCCACCCAGATCGGGTCGGGGCTGGTGGGCGTCCTGTACGTCCTCGACGAGCCCTCGATCGGGCTGCACCAGCGCGACAACACCCGGCTGATCGAGACGCTGGTGCGGCTGCGGGACATGGGCAACACGCTCATCGTCGTCGAGCACGACGAGGACACGATCAAGACCGCCGACTGGGTGGTCGACATCGGTCCCGGCGCCGGCGAGCACGGCGGCGAGGTGATCGTCAGCGGTCCGGTCGAGGAGCTGCTGGCCAGCGAGCGGTCGCTGACCGGGCAGTACCTGTCGGGGCGCAAGGAGATCACCGTGCCGGCGGTGCGGCGGCAGCCGCAGCCCGGCCGCGAGCTGGTGGTCAAGGGCGCCCGCGAGCACAACCTCAAGGGCGTCGACGTCACCTTCCCGCTGGGCCTGCTGGTCGGGGTCACCGGGGTGTCCGGGTCGGGCAAGTCCAGCCTGGTCAACGACATCCTCTACACGGTGCTGGCCAACCAGCTGAACCGGGCGCGGATGGTCCCCGGGCGGCACCGCACGGTCACCGGTCTGGAGCACCTGGACAAGGTCGTGCACGTCGACCAGTCGCCGATCGGCCGCACGCCGCGGTCCAACCCGGCCACCTACACCGGGGTCTGGGACCAGGTCCGCAAGCTGTTCGCGCAGACGTCGGAGGCGAAGATCCGCGGCTACCAGCCGGGACGGTTCTCCTTCAACGTCAAGGGCGGGCGCTGCGAGGCGTGCTCGGGCGACGGCACGATCAAGATCGAGATGAACTTCCTGCCGGACGTCTACGTCCCGTGCGAGGTGTGCAAGGGCGCCCGGTTCAACCGGGAGACCCTCGAGGTGCACTACAAGGGCAAGACGGTGGCCGAGGTCCTCGACATGCCGATCGAGGAGGCCGCGGAGTTCTTCGCCGCCATCCCCTCGATCTCGCGGTACCTGCGCACCCTCACCGACGTCGGGCTGGGATACGTGCGGCTCGGCCAGCCGGCGACGACGCTCTCCGGCGGTGAGGCGCAGCGCGTCAAGCTGGCCAGCGAGCTGCAGAAGCGGTCCAACGGCCGCAGCGTGTACGTCCTCGACGAGCCGACCACCGGCCTGCACTTCGAGGACATCCGCAAGCTGCTGCTGGTGCTGCAGGGGCTGGTCGACAAGGGCAACTCGGTGATCGTCATCGAGCACAACCTCGACGTCATCAAGAGCGCCGACTGGCTGATCGACATGGGCCCCGAGGGCGGGTTCCGCGGCGGCACGGTCGTGGCCGAGGGGCCGCCGGAGTTCGTCGCGTCGGTGCCCGAGTCGCACACCGGGCGGTACCTGGTGCCGCTGCTCGACCCCGAGGCGATCGAGGCCGCGGCGGCCGGCCCGAAGAAGCGGGCCACGCGCAAGCGCGCCAGCTGACCGCCTGTCCGCGCACGACGGCGCCGGTCCCGGAGTCCCGGGACCGGCGCCGTCGCGCAGAGGGGGGCCGCTCAGCCGCGGCGGCGGAGCCGGAGGACCGTGGCCGCGCCGGCGGCGAGCAGGGCCACCGCGGCGGCGGGCAGCACCCAGCCGGGGAGGCCGCCGTCGTCGGACGCCGCGGACGCCGTGTCGGTTTCGGCGCTCGACGGCGTCCCGTCGGCCGTCGGGCTGGCCGCGGTGCTCGTCGGGTCGGTCGTGGGGGCCGAGGACGTCGGGGCGGAGGTGGTCGGCGCGGTCGCCGGCGGGGGAGTGGCGGGGGCGTACTCGAACGCGAAGGTGCCGTCCAGGGTGTGGCCGTCGTCGGCGACGGCCGACCAGGTGACCGTGTGCCGGCCCGCTGCGACCAGGGTGACGGGCGCGGTCAGGACGGCGCCGTCGTGGACCACCGGGCCGGCGCCGACGGGCGTCCCGGTGGGGCCGGTCACTGCGACCTCGCCGCCGAGCACGCTCGCGCTGAAGGTGAGGGTGACCGCCTGCGGGGTGCTCGTCACGGTGCTGTCGGCGGCGGGCTCGGTGGCGCGCAGGGCGGTGTGCGCCGAGGCGGTGCCCGGGACGGCCATCACGAGGCCGAGGGCGAGGACCGCCGTCGCCAGGAGCCGCACGAGCGCGGCGAGCGGACGGGGGACAGGCAGCACGGGACCTCCAGGGCGCAGGGTGTTCTCGTGCTTGGTCGTCGGCGGAGGCCGTGTGGTTCCCGGCTGGTCCGCTTCTCGGGGCCCGTCAGTAGGGCGGTGGGGTGGTGGCGGCGGTGAGCCCGGTGGGTGTGGTGACGGTGAGGGTGCCGTCCGGGGCGAGAACGTGGCGCCAGCCGGGGGCCTGGTGCTTGCCGCGGTGGTGGCCGGTGCAGTAGCCGGTGAGGTTGGCCGCGGTGGTGGGGCCGGCCGGCCAGGGAACCGCGTGGTCGAGCTCGCCGCCGCGGGGCACGGGGCGGCGGCAGCCGGGGAAGCGGCAGCGGCGGTCGCGGGCGCGGACGTGCCGGTCGAGGGCGGCGCTCGGCCGGTAGCCGGGGCTGGCGGCAGCGGCGCCGAGCCCGGTGCCGGTGCGGGCGGCGCGGTGCAGGGCGGGCAGGTCGGTGAGGGCCAGCAGCGCACCGCCGGCCGCGTCGGTGAGCGCGATGCGGGGCCGGTCGGTCAGCCCGCCCCCGGCGGTGGCGGCGAGCAGGGCGGCGAGGTCGGCGCAGGCCTGCTCGGTGGCTGCGGCCAGCTGGGTGAGGACGTCGGGGGCGGCGCTCACCCGGCCGGCGGGGCTCGCGGCCCAGGTGGCCTCGTCGGTGGTGTCGGCGCGCCGCGCGGTGGCCACCGTGCGGCGGGCGTGGCCGAGGGCGCGCTCGAGCCCGAGCAGGGCGGTGCTCGCCTGGTCGACGGCGCGGTCGGCGCGCGCCCACCAGCCATCGCCGGGATCACCGCGGTGGGCGGAGGACCGCTCCGCGGCCGGTGCATCGGGCGGTGACTCCTCAGGCGGTGGGCCGTCCTGGTCGAGCCACCGGAGCAGGACGGCGTCGGGCACCGTGTCGTCGGGATCGGGATCGAACTCGCCGGCCAGCACGCGGCGTTCCATCTGGGCCC
>NZ_JBJGYY010000073.1:0-6410 GCF_054050235.1 Geodermatophilus sp. SYSU D00696
CCCACCCCGCCCCCCCCCCGCCGGGCGGGGACCCGCCCCCACCCCCCCCCCCCCCCCCCCCCCCCCCCCCCCCCCCCCCCCCCCCCCCCCCCCCCCCCCCCCCCCCCCCCCCCCCGGGGAGGGGGACGGCGTGAGCGTCGGTTGGGGCATCGCCGGGTGCGGCTGGGTGGCCCGCGACCACGCGCTGCCCGGCCTGCTCGCCGTCGACGGTGCCCGGGTGGTGGCGCTGCACGACCTCGACCCGGCGGCGACGGCGCGGATGCCGGTCGAAGGCGCCCGGCGGACGACCGACCTGGCCGAGTTCCTCGCCACACCCGGCCTGGACGCGGTGTACGTGGCGGTGCCCAACGCGGGGCACCGGCCGCTGGTCGAGGCGGCCGCCGCGGCCGGGAAGGCGGTGCTGTGCGAGAAGCCGCTGGCCGCCGACGCCGGCGACGCGCAGGCGCTGGTCGACGCGTGCGCGCGGGCCGGCGTGCTGCTGGGCACCGCCTACGACCAGCGCTGGCACCCCGCCCACGTGCGGTTGCGCGAGCTGGTGCCCGAGCTGGGCACGGTGACCGCCGTCCGGATCGTCTACTGCTGCTGGCTGCCCGGGGACTGGACGCCCGACGGCCGGCCGCACGACAACTGGCGCGTGGACCCGGCCCGCGCCGGCGGCGGCGCGGCGATCGACCTCGCTCCGCACGGCCTCGACCTGGTCGGCACGCTGCTGGGCGAGGACGTCACCCGGCTGTCGGCGCTGCTGCAGACCCGGGTGCACGACTACGGCGTCGACGACGGCGCGCTGCTCACCGGCGCCACCGACGGCGGCGTGCTGGTCGGCCTGCACGTCGCGTTCAACACCCCCGACGCGTTCCCCCGCCGCCGCCTCGAGGTGGTCGGCACGCGGGCCATGGCGGTCGCCGTCGACACGATGGGGCAGACGGCGGGAGGCTCGCTGACGCTGTACCGACCCGACCCGGTGGACGTGCCGTTCGCCGACACCCCGCCGTTCCAGGCGCAGTTCGCCGCCTTCACCGCCGCGGTCGCGGGCCGCGCACGGTGGCCGTACGACCCCGCCCGCGACCTCGCCCTGCACCGCCTGCTCCTCACCGCTCTCGACGGAGGCACCCCGTGAGCTCGCCCGACGTGCCCGGCGCCATCGACCGGGCCACCGACCCCGCCGCCGACCTCACTGCTGACGGCACTGACGCGCGGCACGTGTCCAGTCAGGTCGACACCAACCCCTACCGCGGCCTGCTGCCCGACCTGCCCGCCTACGCGTGCACCAACTGCGGGCACTGGCAGCGCTGGCCCGCCCCGGGACCGTCCGTCTGCCCGGTGTGCGCCGACGTCCGCAACGCGCTGCCCGAGCACGGGTTCGAGTTCGTCACCGAGAAGCAGGCCGACGAGCTGGTCACCGGCTTCTGGCGGCCGGCCCCGGTCGACGGCGTCACCGAGTTCGGCACCGAGCCGCGCTTCGGCCTCGACAGCCGCGGCTGGGTGATCGAGACCGACATCGGGCTGGTCGGCTTCGAGTGCGCACCCTGGTACACCGCCCCCATGCTCGCCGAGCTGCGCCGGATGGCCGACGAGAAGGGCGGCTTCCCGGTGCTGGCCTCCAGCCACGTGCACGGCTACGGCGCGCTGTGGCAGCTGCAGCAGGAGCTCGAGCCCCGGGTCGTCTGCGTCAACGTGCACGACCTGGTGTGGACCAAGGCCTTCCGGGTCACCTGGCCGGCCGACGACGTCCTCACCCTGGCCCCCGGCCTCACCCTGCACCGCACCGGCGGGCACTTCCCCGGGCACTCGGTGCTGCACGACGACCGCCGCGGGATCCTGTTCTGCGGCGACTCGCTCAAGGTCGACCTCTCCCCCGACGGCGACCCGGTCGCGCTGTCGGCGCACAAGGCGTTCCACGCGCAGATCCCGCTGTCCCACGGCGAGCTGCGCGAGATGCTCGCCGTCGTCGCGGAGCTGGACTTCGAGGTCGTCGCGACGCCGTTCGAGATGGTCGCCGGCGTCACCACCGACACCGTCGTCCACCTGGTGCAGCGGCTGCTGTCGGGGCCGCCGGACGCCGCTCCCGTGCCGCTGGAGGAGCTGTGACCACCGTCGAGGTCACGCCGTCGCAGCGGTACCGCGACTCGTTCCCCACGCCGGTCGAGGACTTCGCCATCGAGGGCATCGACGTGCTCGACGTGCCGCTGCACTCGGCCGTCCTGCCGCCGACGCCCGCGCACCCCGGCGGCAGCGGGCTGGGCTACGGCGCCACCCGCGAGGAGGCCCGCACCGGCGCGATGGGCGAGATGGCCGAGATGGCGCTGTCGCTGCGGGCGCACCGTGGGGTTCCCCGCGAGGAGGGCTCCTATGCGGAGGTGACCCGCCGGCACGGCCGCGACCGGGTGGCCGACCCGCGCACCCTCTGCCTGGAGGCGGGCAGCCCGTACGACGACGACCGGCCGCTGCAGTGGCTGCCGATGACCCGGCTGCGCGACGGCGAGGCGGTGCTGGTGCCGGCCGAGCTGGTCGCCTCCGCGCCCGACGACCTGCCGGGCACACCGCCGCCGGGCGGGTGGCTGACCACGGTCATCACCAACGGGCAGGGCGCGGCGTTCGACGCCGACCGGGCGGTGACCCACGCGCTGCTGGAGGTGCTGCAGCGCGACGGCAACGCCACGGCGTTCCGGGCGATGGACCGCGGCGTCGTCGTCGACCTCGACGGGCTCACCGACTCCGACGCACTGGCGCTGCTCGACCGGCTCGACGCCGCGGGCATCGACGTGGTGGTGAAGCTCGCGGCGACGGAGTTCGGCGTCGTCGACGTCTACGCCGTGGGCTGCTCGCGGGACGGGTCGGAGCCGGTGCCGGTGATGGCGACGGCGTGCGGGGAGGCCGCGCACCCCGACCGCGACACCGCCGTCCGCAAGGCGCTGCACGAGTTCGCCTCGGCGCGCAGCCGGAAGGCGTTCATGCACGGGCCCTTCGACGTCGTCCTGCCGGCGACGCCGCCGGGCTACCTGGAGCACTGGCGCGGCGGGCACCCGCCGGAGCGGCTGGTCGAGGAGGACCGCGCGCTGGAGGCGATGCTCGCGTGGACGCGGATGGGCACGGCCGCGCTGGTCGACCTGCTGCAGGACACCGTGCTCTCCCGCCGCTCCACGGTGGCGCTGGCCGACCTGCCCACGTGGTCCGGGGACGACCTGCACGCGCGGGTCACCGGCGCGGTGCAGGCCGCCGGCCACGACGTGCTGGTCGAGCTGCAGCCCTCGGAGGGTGACGCGGTCGCGGCGAAGGTGCTGGTGCCCGGCCTGGAGGTGGAGACGATGTCCTACGGCCGGATCGGCGAGCGCGGCGTGCGCCGGCTGCTCGAGGCCGACGAGGGGCTGGCCGCCGTGGGCGCCGACCCCGGCGGCTGGGCGCGGGTGCACCTGACCGCCGAGGCGGAGGAGCGCCTGGGCGGGCCGGCCTGGTTCGACCGCGCCGGCGCCGACCGCCGGGTGGGGGCGCTGTACGCGCTGTACCGGGAGCCGGGCCGGCACGTGGTCGCGGAGGTCCTGGCGCAGTGAGCCTGCGGTACGCGTACAACACCAACGGGCTGACCTCGCACCGGCTGTCGGACGCGCTGCCCTTCCTCGCCGACTGCGGCTACGCCGGGGTGGCGCTCACCCTCGACGTCGTCCACCTCGACCCGTTCGCCCCGGACGCGTTCGCCCAGGCAGCGGCGGTGCGGGCCCGCTGCGACGAGCTCGGGCTGGGCGTGGTGGTGGAGACCGGCGCCCGGTTCCTGCTCGACCCGCGGGCCAAGCACGAGCCGACGCTGGTCACCGCCTCCGCCGAGGGGCGGGTGCGGCGGCTGGCCTACCTGCGCCTGGCCTGCGACCTGGCGGAGGTGCTGGGCGCGGAGGCGGTCAGCTTCTGGGCGGGCGTGCCGAAGCCGGGCGTGGACCGCGACGCCGCGTGGGGCTGGCTGGTCGACGGCGTCCGGGCGCTGATCGACAGCCACGGCGGCCGCTCCTACGCCCTCGCGGTCGAGCCCGAGCCGGGGATGCTGGTCGAGGACTGCGACGGCTGGGCCCGGCTGGCCGCCGAGACGCCGGGGATCGCGCTGGCGCTCGACACCGGGCACTGCGTCGTCGCCGGGGCGTACGCGCCGGACGAGGCGGTGACCCGGTTCGCGCCGCACCTGGGCACGGTCGCCGTCGAGGGGATGCGCCGCGGGGTGCACGACCACCTACCGCTCGACGAGGGTGACGTCGACCTGCCCGCGGTGCTGCGGGCGCTGCGGCAGGCCTCGTTCGGCCGGCTGGTGACGCTGGAGCTCTCCCGCGACGGGCACCGCGCGCACGAGATGGTGCCCCGCTCGATCGAGACGCTGAGGAAGGCCGAGTCGCAGGGGGAGATCGCCGCGTGAGGGTCTGCTTCGTCAGCCGCCGCTACTGGCCGGCGGTGAGCGGGATGAGCGTCTACGCCGAGAACCTGCTGCGCGAACTGGTCGCGCTCGGCCACGAGGTGGTGCTGGTCAGCCAGTACCGCGACGACGAGGCCGGCACCCGCGTGTACGGCGGCGGCCCGCCCCCACCGGACCGCGTGCCGGCCGGCGTCGAGGTGCACGCGCTGCCCAGCCGCGGCGAGACCGTCGTCCCGGCGGACTGGGAGGGCGACGTCGCCGAGATCGTGCGCACCGTCGTCGGCCTGCACCGCGAGCGGCCGTTCGACGTGCTGCACGCCCAGTACGGCTACCCACCGGGGCTGGCCGTGCTGGCCGCTGCCCGCGAGACCGGGTTGCCCGCGGTGGTGAGCATCCAGGGCGGCGACGGCCACTGGGTGGGCACCTGCTGCGCCACCCACGCGCACGCGATGCGCGCCGTCGTCGACGCGTCGGACGCGGTGCTCATCGGCAGCGCCAGCTTCCGCGACGAGGTGGTCGGCAACCTCGGCTCGGACCCCGCGCGCTTCACGATCGTCCCGGGGGCCACCGACACCCGCCGGTTCACCCCGGCCGAGCGCCCGCTCGGCGCACTGCAGGACCCGCCCGTCCTGCTCTTCCACGGCCGCGTCGACCGCCGCAAGGGCGTGCTCGACCTGCTCGAGGCGCTGCCCGACGGCGTCCGGCTGGTCGTCTCCGGCATCGGCCCGGACCTCGACGAGGCGCGCGCCCGTGCCGACGAACGGACCACCTTCCTCGGCTACGTGCCGCCCGACGAGGCGCCCGCGGTGTACCGCCGCGCCGACGTCTTCGTCAGCCCCACCTACAGCGAGGGGTTCTCCAACACGCTGCTCGAGGCGATGGCCAGCGGGCTGCCCACGGTCAGCACCGACAGCGTCGGTGTCGTCGACTGCCTGCGGCACGAGGAGAACGGGCTGCTGCACGCCCCCGGCGACGTCGCCGGGCTGCGCTCGGCGCTGGACCGGCTGCTCGCCGACGGCGACCTGCGGACCCGGCTGGCGACGACGGCGCTGGAGGACGTGCGCCGGCTCTACTCCTGGCCGGTGCTGGCCCGCTCGGTCGACGACGTGTACCGCTCCGTCGCCGGGACGACGCCGTCCGCGGACTGGACGATGCCGCCGACGGTCGACCTCTCCTGCCGGTTCCGCTCCGCGGCGCACCTGCTGTGAGGGTCACCGCCGTCAGCCCGCACCTCGACGACGCCGCGTTCTCCGTGGGGGCCACGCTGGCCGCGCTGGCCGACGCCGGGCACGAGGTCACCGTGGTCACCTGCTTCACCCGCAGCGTGCCCGGACCGACCGGCTTCGCGCTCGCCTGCCAGCTGGACAAGGGGCTGCCGGCCGACGCCGACTACATGGCGCTGCGGCGCGACGAGGACGCCGCCGCGATGGCCGTGCTCGGCGCGGCGCCGCTGCACCTGGACCTGCCCGAGGCGCCGCACCGCGGGTACGGGAGCGCCGCGGAGCTGTTCGCCGGGGTCCACGCCGGCGACGACGTGTGGCGGACCGTGCGCGACCTGCTGGAGGCCGTACCCGGGGACCTGTGGCTGGCCCCGCAGGCGCTGGGCGGGCACGTCGACCACCGGCAGGTGCTGCGGGCGGTCGCCGACACCGGCCGTCCGGTGCTGTGGTGGCGCGACTCGCCGTACGTGCTGCGCGACCCGGACGCGCGGCCCGGGCCGGACCTGCCCGCCGGGCTGGCTCCGCTCGAGCTGCCGCAGGACCCGGACCGCCGCGCCGACGCGTGCGCCTGCTACGCCACCCAGCTCGGCTTCCAGTTCGGAGGCGTCGAGGCGATGCGCGCGGCGCTGGTCGGGCTGGACGAGGTGCTGCTGGCCGACTCCCGCGCCCGGGAGCTGGCCGGGGCGGTGGTGTCCCGGGGGGCGGTGTGGGGGGGGGGGGGGGCGGGGGGGGGGGGGGGGGGGGGGGGGGGGCTCGGGCGCGCCCGGGGGCGCGGCGGCGGGCCCGCCCGCGGGCGGGCG
>NZ_JBJGYY010000074.1:0-5643 GCF_054050235.1 Geodermatophilus sp. SYSU D00696
GACCCGGTGACCCCGCTGCCCGGCGCCGAGTACATGGCCGAGGACCTCACCGCGGGCGTGCTGGTGGTCTGGCAGGGACAGGGCCACACCGCCTACCCGAAGACCGAGTGCACGCGGAAGTGCACGGGGTCGCACCGTGACGTGCCGTGCAGTTCCGCGGAAGTGCACGCGGGTAGGGAGGGCGCGTGGAGGACCTGGCGCGACTGGCCGGCCGGATCGCCGCGGTACCGCTGGGGACCCTGGCGCGTCGGCGCTCCGGCAAGCCCATGCACCCCCGCGGGGCGGTGCTCGGCGCCGTCCTCGAGCGCGACGGCGCGGTGCCCGACTGGGGCGTGCCCTGGCTGACCGGCCCGGCGCGCGAGCCCGCCGTCGTCCGGCTCTCCCGGGGGGCGGGACTCCCGGCGCCGCTGCCCGACCTCCTGGGGCTGGCCGTCCGCCTCCCCGGCGGCGATCGGCCGGTGGACCTACTCCTGTCGACCGCCGGCCGCGGCCGGTGGACCCGCTACCTGCCCGTGCCGCGCACCGACGCCGCTGTTCCCTACTCGTCGTTCATGGGCTACCGGTCGGCCGCCGGGACTCTGCGCCTGGCCGCCGTCCCGGACGGACCGGTGCACGTCCCGTCCGATCCCGGGCCCGTCCGCACCGAGGCGCCCGGCACGGTCTTCCGGCTGCTGGTGGCACGCGGGACGGGGGAGTGGACGCCGTTCGCCCGCCTCGTGCTCGGCGCCCCGGTCGGGGAGCCGGACCCGGACCTGCGCTTCGACGCCGTCCGCAACCCGCCCCCGGGGCTGCTCGCCGACGGCCCGATGGCCCGCTTCCGGGCCCCGGCCTACGCCGCCGCGCGGGAGGGCAGGAGCACACCCCCGAACGAGTGACGTGGACCACTCGGTGAGATCGCACACGGTTGTGCGGCACCATCCTCGGGTATCCGAGACAACGGCGTTCACCGAGGAGCACCGCCCTGCTGTCGCAGTGCTCGGACACAGGAGGGGTGCAGGCTCGCGTGGTCCACGCACTTCCGCCCTCCGCGTCCCGTGCACCGGTCCGCCTCGTGACGGTGCCGCACCGCGACGCCTACGTCGACGCCGTGGTGCCGGGGAACGCCGTCCGGGTGGGACCCGACCACGAGCCGAGCCCGTGGCTGGACCCGGGCTACCTGACCGCCTGGGCGCACCGCGTCGACGTCGTCCACGTGCACGCCGGCTACGAGCACCTGCCCGAGGACGAGGTCGTGAGCTGGACCGAGGCGCTGCGCCGCACCGGGGTGCCGCTGGTGGTGACCGTGCACCAGCTGCGCGACCCGGCCCAGCCCGAGCGGCGCCGCCACGACGCGCACCTGGCCGCGCTGCTGGCCACCGCCGAGGTGGTCCTCACCCTCACGCCCGGGGCCGCCGACGAGATCGCCGAGCGCTTCGGGCGGACGGCGATCGCCGTGGCGCACCCGTCGGTGGCGACGGCCGACCCGCAGATCGGCGCCGAGCGCGGCCTGGTCGGGCTGGCGCTGGGCGCCTCGCGGACGGCGGTGCCCGACCCCGCGGGACTGGTGCGGGCGGCATTGTCGGGCGCGGTGTCCGGCGGCGGCCGGCTGCGGGTGTTCCTCGAGCCGGGCGAGGAGCTGCCCGGGGGGCCGGAGCTCGCCCGCGCCGAGGGGCTCGAGGTGGTGATCCGCGACCCGGTGCGGTGGCCGCAGCAGTTGCAGGAGCTGCACGCCGCCGTCCTGCCGGAGCGCTGCGGCACGCACTCGCGCGACCTCGAGGTCTGCCGCGACGTCGGCACCCGCGTGGTCGCGCCCAGCTGCGGCTGGTTCGCCGACCAGTGGTCCGACGTGGTCGTCTACGGCAACGACGAGGAGACCGGGTTCGACCCGGTGTCGCTCAACGCCGCGGTCGGCGCGGCACTGACCCGGCCGATGCCGCGGCCGGCCGACCGGGGCTGGCGCGACGGACAGCTCGCGGCGGTGCGCGCGGTGCATGGTCAGGTGTACGAGCAGGTGCTGGCCGACCGGGTGGTCGGCGTCTGAGTCACCCGCCGTGGACGGCGTCGACCAGCCACAGTCCGGGCAGCACCTCGCGCTCCCCGGTCTCGCGGAAGCCCGCTTGCGCGTAGAGGCGACGGGCCGGGCGGTTGTCCCGGCCGGTGGAGACGGTGACCCGGCGACCGGCGGCGTCGGCGAGGACGGCGGCCACCAGGGCCCGGCCGGCGCCGCGCCGGGCGGACGCAGGGTCGACGACCAGCCGGTCGATGTCGACCCCGCCGGGGGTGTCCCGCCGGCCGAGGGCGCCGACGACCGCGCCGTCCCGGAGTGCCACCAGCCAGTCCAGGCCCGTGGCGAGGAGGGCGGGGACGTCCTCGGCGAGAGCGGGGATGCGGTCGTCGCCGATCAACCGCGCCTCGACGGCGTAGGCGGCGTGCTGGACCTCGAGGAGGCGGGTGGCGAGGACGGGGTCGCGCGCCGGGTCGCGGCGTTCGACGACCACCGGGCTCCGTCCGCGGGGGGAGTGTGTGGGCAGGGGCGGGGTCGAACCGCCGACCTCTCGCTTTTCAGGCGAGCGCTCGTACCGACTGAGCTACCTGCCCCTCCCGGTGTCTCCACCGGAGAGCGACCCTGACGGGACTCGAACCCGCGACCTCCGCCGTGACAGGGCGGCGCGCTAACCAACTGCGCTACAGGGCCTTGCTGTGTGGTGCGTGCCCCCAACGGGGTTCGAACCCGTGCTACCGCCTTGAAAGGGCGGCGTCCTGGACCGCTAGACGATGGGGGCTCGTGTTCGCCGGGGGCAGGGAGAACGATACACGGCCCCCAGAGGTGCTCCGGACCCACCCCCGGCCCCGGTGTGCCGCGCCGCTGCGCGCCGGTCCCGAGCGCCGGGCCGGCCGGCTGTCACGATCCCCGCGTGACCCGCCGTGCCGCCCCGTCCCTCTGCGCCGCCCTGACCGCGGGCCTGCTGCTCACCGGGTGCGGCGGGGAGCCTGGTCCGGCGGCGGCGTCGTCCACGGCGACCTCCCCGGCGACCTCCCCGGCGACCTCGTCGGCGACGGACGGCGGCGGGGACACCGCGGAGCCCACCGGGCCGGACGGCGGGGACGCCGGCACCGCCGCACCGCCGTTCCCCGCCGACACCTCGCCCGACACCGCCGAGGCCTCCGCGGACGCCCGGGTGACCGTCACCGACATCCGCACCGGCCGGCACGACGGCTTCGACCGGGTGGTGTTCGAGGTGGCCGGCACCGGCACGCCCGGCTGGGACGTCCGCTACGTCGACGTCGCCGCCTCGCAGGGCAGCGGCGACGAGGTGGAGGTGGCCGGTGCGGCGGTGCTGCAGGTGACCGTCACCGGCGCCGGGTACCCCTACGACACCGGCGTCGAGGAGTTCGCCGGCCCCGACCCGCTCCCGGGCCGGGGCACCGCGAACGTCACCGAGGTCGTCTTCGACGCCACCTTCGAGGGGACGACGGTGGCCTTCGTCGGCACCCGCGCGGAGTCCCCGTTCCGCGTGTACCCGCTGCAGGACCCCGCGCGCGTGGTGGTCGAGGTCGCCGACCCGGCCTAGTTGAGGCTGGCGCGCAGCTCGACCCCGTCGTCGCTCACGCTGGTGCACTCCAGTGCCAGCGGCCCGGCGGCGACGCTCTCGCCCTCGCCGCAGGAGACGCTGGCGCCCCCGACGCTGATCGAGGCCCGCCCGTCCTGCACCCCGCCGAAGGTCACCGTCTGGCCGAGGATCTCGACCTCGCTGCCCTCGCCGTCGAGCGTGACGGTGCAGGCCGAGCCGGAGCACGAGACGCCGTTCGAGGTGAACGAGCAGCCGGCGAGGGGGACCAGCGCCAGGGCGCCGGCGAGGAGGCCGGCGGCCAGGCGGGGGCGGGGCGTGGTGGACATGGCGGCGAGCGTAGGGCGGGCGGGTCAGCCGGTCGGGGAGGCCGGGGTCCCGTCGTCGGCGCCGTCCGGTGTGCCGTTCCCCGTGCCGTCGGCCGGCTCGGCCTCCGGGACGACGGTGCGCTCGATGGTCACCTCGGTCTCGCCCAGGCCGCCGAGCGTGATGTCGTCGTAGGCGACCAGCTCGCCGGTGTCGGGGTCCAGGTAGAGGACCGTGCAGGTCAGCGGCTCGGGGTACTCGCCCTGCAGCGCGCGCAGGCCGGCGCCGCCGGTGGAGCCCTGCACCATGAGCAGCGTGCCCTCGTCGAGGGTCTCGACCTCGCGCTCGTGCGTGTGCCCGGCCAGCACCAAGGGCACGACGCCGTCCAGCGGGAGCGCCTGCTCCGGGTCGTGCACCATCGCGATCGCCGGCGGCTCGGGCTGCTCCTCGGCCAGCTCCGCGAGGTCCTCGCCGGTCTGCTCGAGCGACGGGGTGTCGCCGGTGGCGGTCTGGTCGGGGGTGAAGCGCGGGTCGCGGGCCCCCACCACGGTCAGCCCGGCCACCGTCGTCGCCGAGGTGTCGAGGACGGTGGCGTTCGGTTGCCCGGCGACCAGCCCGGCGGTGACCACGGAGTCGTGGTTGCCGCGGATGAAGACGTAGGGCACGCCGAGCTGCCCGATCGAGGAGATGAGCCGGTTCTCGGGCTCGCTGCCCCAGTCGGTGATGTCCCCGGTGTCCAGCACGCCGTCGACGTCGAACTGGTCGACGACCTGGCGCACCAGGTCGAAGCCGGCGGGGTTGAGGTGCAGGTCGGAGACGTGCAGCAGGGCGACGGTGTCGTCGTTGCGGGTGGGGGTGGGCAGGGTCGAGATCGTGGCGTACAGCGTGCTGACGTTGGTGACGAGGTCCTCGAGGGAGGCCCGGTAGGCGTCGAAGCGGGCGACGATGTCGCGGGCGTCGCCGATCAGGCTGGTCGCGTTGACCAGCAGCCCGGTGTAGGTGGGCGTGGACAGCGCCTCAGGTCGCCAGGTGAGCGCGCCCAGGCCGGCCGTGCCGGCGAGCAGGGTCACCGACAGGCCGGCGGCCAGCAGCGGCTCCCGGCGGCGCCGCAGGACGACCAGCGAGGTGAGCGCGGCACCGCCGACGGCGGCGGCGGCGGAGACCCAGGCCAGCCGGACGACGGCGTCCTGCAGGTCCGCGCTGACCCGGTCGACGAGGCCGTCGACGCGGCTGGGGTCGGCCACCAGTGCCCGCACCCGCGCCTCGTCGACCCGGGTGAGCTGGACGTCGAGCCCGAAGGGGCCGTCGAAGGCGTCGACGTCGAGGGCGCCCAGCGGCGGGATCTCCACGGTGGCGCCGCCGCCGGACGGGGTGAGCGCGAACGTGGCGTCGAACGGGCCGAGCGGCTCCTCCACCCGCCCGAACAGCAGCACGCCGACCAGGGCGCCGGTGAGGGCGAGCGCCAGCCGGACCAGCCAGCGGCCGGCGGTCCGCCGACGGCGCGGCCGGGGCCCCGGGTCGGGCGCCGTCGGCTCGCTCATCCGACGAGGCTAGCCAGGCCGGGGACCTCCGGCGCCCCCCGGAGGGGGTGTCCGCCGGGGTCCTCCCTCACCGCGGCGCGTCCTCCCTCACCGCAGCGCGTCCTCCCTCACCGCGGGGGGGGGGGGGGGGGGGGGGGGGGGGGGGGGGGGGGGGGGGGGGGGGGGGGGGGGGGGGGGGGGGGGGGGGGGGGGGGGGGGGGGGGGGGGGGGGGGGGGGGGGGGGGGGCGCCGGCGCGGCGGCGGGGCGG
>NZ_JBJGYY010000075.1:0-5244 GCF_054050235.1 Geodermatophilus sp. SYSU D00696
TGGGTGAGAGACCTCATCTTGAAGCGAGCTTCCCGCTTAGATGCTTTCAGCGGTTATCCCTGCCGAACGTAGCCAACCAGCCGTGCACCTGGCGGTACAACTGGCACACCAGAGGTTCGTCCGTCCCGGTCCTCTCGTACTAGGGACAGCTCTTCGCAAGTCTCTTACGCGCACGGCGGATAGGGACCGAACTGTCTCACGACGTTCTAAACCCAGCTCGCGTACCGCTTTAATGGGCGAACAGCCCAACCCTTGGGACCTACTCCAGCCCCAGGATGCGACGAGCCGACATCGAGGTGCCAAACCATCCCGTCGATATGGACTCTTGGGGAAGATCAGCCTGTTATCCCCGGGGTACCTTTTATCCGTTGAGCGACACCGCTTCCACCTGCCGGTGCCGGGTCACTAGTCCCAGCTTTCGCTCCTGCTCGACCCGTCGGTCTCACAGTCAAGCTCCCTTGTGCACTTGCACTCGACACCTGATTGCCAACCAGGCTGAGGGAACCTTTGGGCGCCTCCGTTACTCTTTGGGAGGCAACCGCCCCAGTTAAACTACCCACCTGACACTGTTCCTGATCCGGATCACGGACCCAGGTTAGACATCCAATTCGACCAGAGTGGTATTTCAACGGCGACTCCACCGACACTGGCGTGCCGGCTTCCCAGTCTCCCACCTATCCTACACAAGCCGAACCGAACACCAATATCAAGCTGTAGTGAAGGTCCCGGGGTCTTTCCGTCCTGCCGCGCGTAACGAGCATCTTTACTCGTAGTGCAATTTCGCCGAGCCTGTGGTTGAGACAGCTGAGAAGTCGTTACGCCATTCGTGCAGGTCGGAACTTACCCGACAAGGAATTTCGCTACCTTAGGATGGTTATAGTTACCACCGCCGTTTACTGGCGCTTGAGTTCTGAGCTTCGCCTTGCGGCTAACCCGTCCCCTTAACGTTCCAGCACCGGGCAGGCGTCAGTCCGTATACCTCGTCTTACGACTTCGCACGGACCTGTGTTTTTAGTAAACAGTCGCTTCTCACTGGTCTCTGCGACCCCCTCCCGCTACCCCGCGCGAGGCGGTTGACGGGCGAGGGTCCCCCTTCTCCCGAAGTTACGGGGGCATTTTGCCGAGTTCCTTAACCACAGTTCGCTCGATCGCCTCGGTATTCTCTACCTGACCACCTGAGTTGGTTTGGGGTACGGGCCGCTCGGAACTCGCTAGAGGCTTTTCTCGGCAGCATAGGATCATCGGATTCGCCTCATTCGGCTATGCGTCAGGCCTCACCCTGCATGCGCCGCGGATTTGCCTACGGCGCGGGCCACACCCTTGCACCGGTACTACCACTCACCGGCACCGACTACCTTCCTGCGTCACCCCATCGCTTGCCTACTACCAGGTCGGGTCCCCAGCTACTCCCACCGTTCTCCTCGAAAGAAGAACAGCGGTTTCGGTGGGTCAGCATCGCTGGCCTCGGCAGGGACGCTCCTTCGCGGGTACGGGAATATCAACCCGTTGTCCATCGACTACGCCTGTCGGCCTCGCCTTAGGTCCCGACTCACCCTGGGCGGATTAGCCTGGCCCAGGAACCCTTGGTCTTCCGGCGGGGGAGGTTCTCACTCCCCTCTCGCTACTCATGCCTGCATTCTCACTCGCATGGCGTCCACGGCTGGCTTCCGCCGCCGCTTCACCCGCCACACGACGCTCCCCTACCCACCTCCACCCCTGGCCGGCGCCTGCAAGAGGCGACGACGGGGACCTGTGGAAGTGCCACGGCTTCGGCGGTGTGCTTGAGCCCCGCTACATTGTCGGCGCGGAACCACTTGACCAGTGAGCTATTACGCACTCTTTCAAGGATGGCTGCTTCTAAGCCAACCTCCTGGTTGTCTCTGCGATCCCACATCCTTTTCCACTTAGCACACGCTTAGGGGCCTTAGCCGATGATCTGGGCTGTTTCCCTCTCGACTACGAACCTTATCGCCCGCAGTCTCACTGCCGCGCTCTCACTTACCGGCATTCGGAGTTTGGTTGACGTCAGTAACCTTGTGGGGCCCATCGGCCATCCAGTGCTCTACCTCCGGCAAGAAACACGCGACGCTGCACCTAAATGCATTTCGGGGAGAACCAGCTATCACCGGGTTTGATTGGCCTTTCACCCCTACCCACAGCTCATCCCCCAGGTTTTCAACCCTGGTGGGTTCGGTCCTCCACGCGGTCTTACCCGCGCTTCAACCTGGCCATGGGTAGATCACCCGGCTTCGGGTCTAGGACACGCGACTATCGATCGCCCTGTTCGGACTCGCTTTCGCTACGGCTACCCCCCACGGGTTAACCTCGCCACGTATCACTAACTCGCAGGCTCATTCTTCAAAAGGCACGCCATCACCCCGCCACGCACGAGGCGTGGACATTCGGAGCTCTGACGGCTTGTAGGCACACGGTTTCAGGTACTATTTCACTCCCCTCCCGGGGTACTTTTCACCTTTCCCTCACGGTACTCGTCCGCTATCGGTCACCAGGGAGTATTCAGGCTTAGCGGGTGGTCCCGCCGGATTCACACCGAATTTCACGGGCTCGGTGCTACTTGGGAACACGCTGCAGGAGGACCGGCGTTTTCGTGTACGGGGCTCTCACCCTCTACGGCGACCCCTTCCAGAGGCCTTCCACTAACGACCGGTCTTTCTCACTCCTCGGCACGCCGGCAGACGTACCCGAGCGGTCCCACGACCCCGCTTCCACAACCCCTGCCGGGTATCACATGGAAACGGTTTAGCCTCTTCCGCTTTCGCTCGCCACTACTCACGGAATCACGGTTGTTTTCTCTTCCTGTGGGTACTGAGATGTTTCACTTCCCCACGTTCCCTCCGCACGCCCTATGTGTTCAGGCGCGGGTCACACCACATGACTGGTGCGGGGTTTCCCCATTCGGACATCCTCGGATCAACGCTCGGTTGGCAGCTCCCCGAGGCTTCTCGCAGCCTCCCACGTCCTTCATCGGCTCCTGGTGCCCAGGCATCCACCGTGTGCCCTTACCAACTTGGCCACACTCACCACCAACTCACACGCAAACTGCGCGCACCGCGACCATCCACCGGCCGACCGAAGCCAGACGAGGGATCCCGCGGCACACAGAAATCAAAGATGCTCGCGTCCACTGTGCAGTTCTCAACGACCAACCAGGCCCACCCGCCGATCCGACCCCACCAGACCCCGGCCCGCCGGCGAACCGACGCGAACCGGGCGTTGTGAGATCCAGCAGGCCCCGGCAGCAGAGACAACGACCCCGGATGTCGTGCACCCGACGGTGCACCCATCCGGGTCCGTTCCCTCAGGACCCAACAGCGTGCCTACGACCGGCCCGGACTCCTCCGGCCTCCGTTCCCCACGCCCCGCCCCCGAAGGGAACGACAGCGCCGTACTGGAAGGCCGCAGCAGCGGCCGGCCGAACTGGTCAGCGTTCCACCCTCGAGCACTGTCTCGAACACCCGTGACCACCCGGTAGTGGGCGGCCATCACGACCCGAGCACAGCTCTGCACCCGACGACCCCGTGCAGGGCCGCCGAGTGACACTGCTCCTTAGAAAGGAGGTGATCCAGCCGCACCTTCCGGTACGGCTACCTTGTTACGACTTCGTCCCAATCGCCGATCCCGCCTTCGACGGCTCCCTCCACAAGGGTTGGGCCACCGGCTTCGGGCGTTACCGACTTTCGTGACGTGACGGGCGGTGTGTACAAGGCCCGGGAACGTATTCACCGCAGCGTTGCTGATCTGCGATTACTAGCGACTCCAACTTCATGGGGTCGAGTTGCAGACCCCAATCCGAACTGAGACCGGCTTTTTGGGATTCGCTCCACCTCACGGTATCGCAGCCCATTGTACCGGCCATTGTAGCATGTTTGCAGCCCTAGACATAAGGGGCATGATGATTTGACGTCATCCCCACCTTCCTCCGAGTTGACCCCGGCAGTCTCCCATGAGTCCCCACCATCACGTGCTGGCAACATGGAACGAGGGTTGCGCTCGTTGCGGGACTTAACCCAACATCTCACGACACGAGCTGACGACAACCATGCACCACCTGTGCACGACGCCAAAGGCACCCCGCATCTCTGCGAGATTTCCGTGCATGTCAAGCCTAGGTAAGGTTCTTCGCGTTGCATCGAATTAAGCAACATGCTCCGCCGCTTGTGCGGGCCCCCGTCAATTCCTTTGAGTTTTAGCCTTGCGGCCGTACTCCCCAGGCGGGGCGCTTAATGCGTTAGCTGCGGCACGGAGACCGTGGAATGGCCCCCACACCTAGCGCCCAACGTTTACGGCGTGGACTACCAGGGTATCTAATCCTGTTCGCTCCCCACGCTTTCGCTCCTCAGCGTCAGTATCGGCCCAGAGACCCGCCTTCGCCACCGGTGTTCCTCCTGATATCTGCGCATTTCACCGCTACACCAGGAATTCCAGTCTCCCCTGCCGAACTCCAGTCCGCCCGTATCGACTGCAGGCCCGGAGTTGAGCTCCGGGTTTTCACAGCCGACGCGACGAACCGCCTACGAGCTCTTTACGCCCAATAATTCCGGACAACGCTTGCACCCTACGTATTACCGCGGCTGCTGGCACGTAGTTGGCCGGTGCTTCTTCTGCAGGTACCGTCACTTGCGCTTCGTCCCTGCTGAAAGAGGTTTACAACCCGAAGGCCGTCATCCCCCACGCGGCGTCGCTGCGTCAGGCTTCCGCCCATTGCGCAATATTCCCCACTGCTGCCTCCCGTAGGAGTCTGGGCCGTGTCTCAGTCCCAGTGTGGCCGGTCACCCTCTCAGGCCGGCTACCCGTCGTCGCCTTGGTAGGCCACTACCCCACCAACAAGCTGATAGGCCGCGGGCCCATCCCCAGCCGGAAACCCTTTCCACCACCCCTCATGCGAGAAGCGGTGACCATCCGGTATTAGCCCCAATTTCTTGGAGTTATCCCAGAGCCGGGGGCAGGTTGCCCACGTGTTACTCACCCGTTCGCCACTGATCCCCCACCGAAGCGGGTTCACCGTTCGACTTGCATGTGTTAAGCACGCCGCCAGCGTTCGTCCTGAGCCAGGATCAAACTCTCCGTAGATGAATTTGCCCCGGCCGAGAACCGAGACCTGACAGATCTCGATGTCATCAACCAAAGGAACCCACGACCCGACCGGACAACCGACCAGGCCACGGGGGTTTGTTACTTGGCACTGACTTTCGGCACGCTGTTGAGTTCTCAAGGAACGGACGC
>NZ_JBJGYY010000076.1:0-3404 GCF_054050235.1 Geodermatophilus sp. SYSU D00696
CGGCCGGCTGCTCGCCGGCCGGCGCCCGCACCGCGCCGCTGACGGGGTCGATCCGCCGCTTGTCACGGATCACGACCCGCGGCTGCTCGTCCCCCTGGCTCATCGGCGGTCGCTGTCCTCGTCGACGATCTCGGCGTCGACGACGTCGTCGTCCCCGGACGGGGCCGACGCACCCGCAGCACCTCCGGCCGCGCCCGGCGCACCGTCACCGGTGCCGGCCGCGCCGGCCTCGGCCTGCTGGGCGTAGAGCGCCCCGCCGACCTCCTGCGAGATGCGGGCGACCTTCTCCTGGGCCGACTTGATCGCGGCGATGTCCGAGCCGCCGAGAGCGGAGCGCAGCTCGGTCAGGGCCTCGCCGAGCTCCTCCTTCTTGTCGGCCGGGATGCGCTCGCCGTTCTCCGCGAGGAACTTCTCGGTCTGGTACTGCAGCGACTCGGCCAGGTTGCGGGTCTCGGCCTCCTCGCGGCGGCGCTTGTCCTCCTCGGCGTGGGCCTCGGCGTCGCGCATCATCCGCTCGATGTCCTCCTTGGGGAGGGCCGAGCCGCCGGTGATGGTCATCGACTGCTCCTTGCCCGTGCCCAGGTCCTTGGCGGACACGTGCACGATGCCGTTGGCGTCGATGTCGAAGGCGACCTCGATCTGCGGCACGCCGCGCGGCGCCGGCGGCAGACCGGTCAGCTCGAACATGCCGAGCTTCTTGTTGTACATCGCCATCTCACGCTCGCCCTGGAACACCTGGATCTGCACGGAGGGCTGGTTGTCGTCGGCCGTCGTGAAGATCTCCGAGCGCTTGGTCGGGATCGTGGTGTTGCGCTCGATGAGCCGGGTCATGATGCCGCCCTTGGTCTCGATGCCCAGGGACAGCGGGGTGACGTCGAGGAGCAGGACGTCCTTGACCTCGCCCTTCAGGACGCCGGCCTGCAGCGCGGCGCCGATGGCGACGACCTCGTCGGGGTTGACGCCCTTGTTGGGCTCCTTGCCACCGGTCAGCTCGCGGACGAGCTCGGTGACGGCCGGCATCCGGGTGGAGCCACCGACCAGGACGACGTGGTCGATCTCGGCGACCGAGACGCCGGCGTCGCGGATGGCCTGGTTGAACGGCGCGCGGGCGCGGTCGAGCAGGTCCTGGGTCAGTCGCTGGAACTCGGCCCGGGTGATCGTGACGTCGAGGTGCAGCGGCCCCTCCGCCCCGGCGGTGATGTAGGGCAGGTTGACGTTGGTCGACTGCGCACCCGACAGCTCGATCTTGGCCTTCTCGGCGGCCTCGCGGAGCCGCTGCATGGCCAGCTTGTCCTTGGACAGGTCGATGCCGTTCTGGGCGTTGAACGTCTGCACCAGGTGCTTGACGACGCGCTCGTCCCAGTCGTCGCCACCGAGGTGGTTGTCACCGGCGGTGGCCTTCACCTCGATGACGCCCTCGCCGATCTCCAGCAGCGAGACGTCGAAGGTGCCGCCGCCGAGGTCGAAGACGAGGATCGTCTGCTCGGTCTCGCCCTTGTCCAGGCCGTAGGCCAGCGCGGCCGCGGTCGGCTCGTTGACGATGCGCAGGACGTTGAGGCCCGCGATCTCACCGGCCTCCTTGGTGGCCTGGCGCTGCGCGTCCTCGAAGTAGGCGGGGACGGTGATGACGGCGTCGGTCACCGGCTCGCCCAGGTAGGTCTCGGCGTCCCGCTTGAGCTTCTGCAGGATGCGGGCGCTGATCTCCTGCGGCGTGTAGCGCTTGCCGTCGATCTCGCCGGTCTTCCAGTCGGTGCCCATGTGGCGCTTGACCGACCGGATGGTGCGGTCGACGTTGGTGACGGCCTGGTTCTTGGCCGACTGCCCGACGAGGACCTCGCCGTTCTTGGCGAAGGCGACGACGGAGGGCGTGGTGCGCGAGCCCTCGCTGTTGGCGATGACCGTCGGCTCGCCGCCCTCCAGGACGGTGACGACGGAGTTGGTGGTGCCGAGGTCGATACCGACCGCTCGTGCCATGGAGCTGGCTCCTGTTCGTGTGCGTGCGGGTGCCTTGCTGGGTCGTGCGGCGAGTTGGCGTCCGCCTTGCGCGGGGTCCGCTCAACTTTCCTGCCCACCCTAACGGCACGCCTGCGGACGGTGTTCCCAGGGTGGGGACGACCATCCGCCGTGACCCGCGTCACACTCGGCGCCCGGGAGTCCCGCGTCCCCGATGCGCCGCCGCGCTCGTCGCGCGGTGCCCGACCTCCTCTGCGCGACGACCACCTTCGTCGCGCGGTGCCCGACCTCTCGCTGCGGAGTGAGGTCGGGCACCGCGAGGTGCGGCTACCCGGCCCGCGCGCCGGCTGTCCACAGATCGCCGAGCGGCGGCCGTCCGGGCGGAGGGCATCGCCAGGCTGGGCCGGTGCACCCCGTCCTCCGCGCCGCGGCCGAGCGCCAGTTCGGCTTGTTCACGACCGTCGACGCCCGCCGCGCGGGATACGGACACGACGAGATCCGGTCCCTGTGCTCCACCGGCAGGTGGGTGCGGCTGCGGCGGGGCGTCTACACGACCGCCGAGCGGCTGGGGGATCTCGGCGCGCGCCGGCACGCTGCCGACTGCCTGGCCGCCCTGCTGTTCCTCGACCGGCCGGACACCGTGATCAGCCACGGCTCGGCAGCGCGGCTCCTCGGACTCCCCGTGTGGGACGGCCTCGACCGGACCGTCCGGCTGACCGACCCCGGCCAGTGGCGGGCGAGCGCGACGTTCCGGATGAACCGTGCGCCGCTGAGCGCCGGGGAGGTGGTCCGGCGCGGTCCCTTCCTCCTGACCTCCACGACCCGCACGCTCGTCGACTGTGCTCGGGAGTGGCCACTCGAGCGCGCTGTCGTCGCGATGGACGCCGCCCTGCTCGCCGGAGCGACGACGCACCGGGAGCTGTCCGGCGTCGTCGCGGCTCAGCACTGCTGGCGGGGTACGCCCCGCGCCCGGCGGGCGATCGTGCTGGCCGACGGACGCGCGGAGTCGCCTCTGGAGACCCGGGGACGGCTGCGCCTCGTCGGATCGGGACTGCCGCCTTCGGAGCTGCAGGTCGAGATCCGCACCGAGGGTCGGCTGGTCGGCGTCGTCGACGCCTGGTTCGACGACGCCGCGGTCGCGGTCGAGTTCGACGGTCGCGTCAAGTACACGGACCCGTGGCGCGAGCGGTCCGCGGGTCAGGTCCTGTGGGACGAGAAGCGGCGCGAGGACGACC
Source organism: Geodermatophilus sp. SYSU D00696 (assembly GCF_054050235.1). Taxonomy (NCBI): domain Bacteria; kingdom Bacillati; phylum Actinomycetota; class Actinomycetes; order Geodermatophilales; family Geodermatophilaceae; genus Geodermatophilus; species Geodermatophilus sp. SYSU D00696. Next base: position 3,189 of record NZ_JBJGYY010000076.1, read on the forward strand.
TCCGCGCCTTGGGCATCCGCGTCGTCCGGATCGCCGACGCCGACCTCGGCGACCGCTGGCCGGCCGTCGCAGCCGACCTCACCCGCCTCCTGGCCGCGCCGGGACCCACCGTCCGGCGCTTCAGCGCCACGCCACGGACACAGGGTCGACGACGGTCCGCGTGACCACCCGCACCGTGCGGTGCCCGACCTCGCGCTGCGGGGTGAGGTCGGGCAC
>NZ_JBJGYY010000077.1:0-2835 GCF_054050235.1 Geodermatophilus sp. SYSU D00696
CGTCCTCCCTCACGGCCGGCGGTGAGGGAGGACGCCGCAGGGTGAGGGAGGACGGCGGCTCAGGCGGGCGCGAGGCGGCGGCACTCGGGGCAGACGTCGTCGGCACCGAGGCCGCGGCGTCCGTTCCAGGCGCCCTGCACCACGGCCACCGGCGTGCCGCAGACCGCCACCCAGGGCGGGGGCCCGTCGGCGGCCTCCCGCGGCACCGCGTGCGCCCGGCTGCTCTCCTGGTCCCGGCCGGCCGCGTGCCCGCCCGCTGCGCTCGTCACCGGGTCAGTGTGGTCTCCGCGTCGGCCGGGAGGCGTTCCAGGAACGCCAGGGCCCGCTGCCAGAGCAGCTCGCTCGCCGCCGGGTCGTACTCGGCGGGCAGGCTCGGATCGGTGAACAGGTGCCCGGCCCCCGGGTAGTCGAACGTCTCGACCCGGCCGCCGGCGCGGGCGGCGTCCGCCGCGACGGCGTCGATCCACTCCTGGCGGCGGAACGGGTCGTCCGCGGCGTAGTGGATCTGCACCGGCAGGCCTGCCGGCCAGCCCGTTATCCCCAGCATCCCGAGCGGCAGGGCGCCGGAGAACAGCAGCAGCCCGGCGCAGCGGCGGCGGGTGGCCACGTACTCGGCCATGCCGGCGCCGTTGGAGAAGCCGGCGGCGACGAAGCCGTCGGCCAGCCCGGCGACGCCGTCCAGCGCGGCCTGCATGAGCGCCGGGAAGCCGACCCGCTCGGTGTGGGCGCTGCCCGCGGCGTAGTCGTCGAAGACCAGCCCGTCGTACTGGTCGACCACGGTCACCCGGTGGCCGGCCGCCCGCAGGCGGTCGGCGGCGTCGACGACCCCGGGACGCACGCCGAGGGCCGAGTGGAAGAGCGCGATCTCTGTCATGGGGAGACCCTGCGGCACCGTCGGTGACACCGTCCTGTCACCGTTCCTGCGACGATCTCCCGGTGAACCGCACCGACCGGTTGCACGCGCTCACCGAGGAGCTGCGCCGGGCCGGACGCCGCGGACGGACGGCGGCGGAGCTCGCCGGCTGGCTGGAGGTGTCGACCCGGACGGTCAAGCGCGACGTCTCCGCGCTGCAGCAGGCCGGTGTCCCCATCTGGGCCACGGCCGGCCCGGGCGGGGGGTACGTGCTGGACGCGGCGGCCACCCTGCCCCCGGTCAACTTCACCGCCGCGCAGGCGGTGGCGGTGGCCGTGGCGCTGGCCGGCGCGCCGGACGCACCCTTCGCCGTCGACGGCCGCGCCGCGCTCGCGAAGGTGCTCGACGTGCTGGGGCCGGCGGCCCGCGCCGAGGCCGACCGGCTCGCCGGACGCGTGTGGGTCCGCGGCCCGACCGGCCGCCCGGACGCCGCCGCGGTGGTGGAGCAGGCGCTGGCGCAGCGCCGCGTGGTGACCCTCCGCTACCGCGACCGGCACGGCGCCGAGACCCGCCGGCGGGTCGAGCCCCACCTGCTCGCGCGCACCGGCGACCACTGGTACCTCATCGCCTGGTGCCGCGACCGGGACGCCCCCCGCTGGTTCCGCTGGGACCGCATCGCCGGCGCCGCGCTCACGACCGAACCGGCGCCGGCCCGGGACCCGGGCCTGTACGGCACCCCGCCCCCAGACGCCCACGCGGTCCGGCCACACCCCCGCTGACCGGCCGGGCACGATCGCCCCGCTGTCGCCGCGCCGGGTCGGCGGGTGACCTGCGACACGCCCGGCGAGACCGCCCGGTACCGGTGTGTGGTTGGCTCCGCCCACCTCCGGCGCCGCCGGACCCGGCGGGCCGGTTCGTCCCGACCCCAGCGGAGGCATGCATGACCCGGTTGCGCCGGAGCGCCCTCACCCTCGGCGCCGCGGCCGCGCTGGCCCTGACGACCGCCCCGGCGGCCGGCACGGTCGACGTCGCCGTCCCGTCCGCGAGCGCCGCCCCGGAGGGGTGCGCCGACGTGCACACCGACCACGTCGGTCACGGCACGGAGGAGGCCCGGATCCGTCCCGGCGCCACCCGTGGCGAGCCCAACGCCGTCTCCACCGCGCAGGCCGCGGCCCTGGGCAACCCCAAGAGCCGCCCGGTGCTGGAGGCCGGCTCGGTCACCGTCCCGACGGTCTTCCACGTCATCACCGCCGAGGAGCTCACGGCCGAGCAGCAGGAGGTGCGGAGGCAGCAGATCGCCGCGCAGATGGACGTCCTCAACGACGCCTACGCCGGAGAAGGAGCCGCAGCGGACTCGCCCGACACGCCCTTCCGGTTCACCTACGAGGCGACGGAGATCGAGTTCGTCGTCAACCCGGAGTGGGCGGCCCTCGTCCCAGGGAGCAAGGAGGAGCGGGCCGCCAAGAGCGCGCTGCGGGTGGGCGGTGCGGAGACGCTCAACGTCTACGTCGCCTCCATCGGCGGCGGGCTGCTCGGCTACGCGACCTTCCCGCAGAAGGCCAAGGGCGGGCAGCTGTGGGCCGACGGCGTGGTGATCCTCGACGAGTCGATGCCGGGCGGCACCGCCGAGCCGTACAACCAGGGCGACACCCTCACCCACGAGGTCGGCCACTGGCTGGGGCTGTTCCACACCTTCCAGGGCGGCTGCAGCGGCCCCGGTGACTACGTGACCGACACCCCGGCCGAGGCCCTGCCCGCCTTTGAGTGCGACGCCGACGCCGGCCGCGACAGCTGCCCGCGCGACCCCGGGACCGACCCGATCACCAACTTCATGGACTACACCGAGGACTTCTGCATGAACACGTTCTCGGCCGGTCAGGTGGCCCGGATGAGCAACGCCTGGGAGGCCTACCGGGCCCCGGGCGTCTGACGTCCCGACGCAGCGGCGCGCGCCACCCGGGGGAGGGTCCCCCGGGTGGCGC
>NZ_JBJGYY010000078.1:0-1847 GCF_054050235.1 Geodermatophilus sp. SYSU D00696
GCTTCCTCGCCGGCCAGTCCTCGCTGCTGGGCATCACCGGCTGGCGCTGGATCTTCTACGTCAACGTGCCGCTCGGCCTGCTCGCCTTCGCCGCCGTGTACCGGGTGCTGCACCTGCCGCACGAGCGCCGGGAGCACCGCATCGACTGGCCCGGCGCGCTGTCCCTGGTCACCTGCATCGTGCCGCTGCTGATCGTGGCCGAGCAGGGCCGCACCTGGGGCTGGACCTCGGCTTCCGCCGTGGCCTGCTACTGCATCGGCGCCGTCGGCTTCGGAGCCTTCCTGCTCGCCGAGCGGGCCTACGGCGACGAGGCACTGCTGCCGCTGCGGCTGTTCCGCAACCGCACCTTCCGCATCGCCATCGTGGGCAGCACGGTGGTGGGCGCGGCCATGTTCGGCGGGCTGCTCCTCCTGCCCCAGTACCTGCAGATCGTGCACGGCTCCAGCGCCACGGTCGCCGGCCTGCAGATGATCCCGCTGGTCGCCGGCATCATGGCCGGCGCGGCGAGCTCGGGTGTCGTGATCTCCAGGACCGGCCGCTACAAGGTGTTCCCGCTGGCCGGGACGGTCCTCATGGCCACCGCCCTGGCGTCGTTGTCCGTCGTGGTCGGCGCCGGGACGTCGCTCGGAACGCTGGCGCCGTTCATGGTCCTGCTCGGCATCGGGCTCGGCTTCAACTTCCAGCCGGCCGTCCTCGCCGTGCAGAACGCCGTCCCGCCGGACGAGATGGGCGTCGCGACCTCGTCGGTCACCTTCTTCCGCCAGATGGGCGCCACGCTCGGGACCGCCGCGTTCCTCTCCGTGTTGGTCATCCGCCTGCCCGTGGAGATCGAACAGGCGGTGACCTCCGCCGCAGCGGGCGATCCACGGGTCGCCGAGGCGGTGCAGAGCGGCCGGTTGCCGGCCGGCGGGGACCTGTCGGACACCTCGTTCGTCCAGGGACTGCCGTCGCACCTCGCGCTGCCCTTCGAGGCCGGGTTCTCGGACGCCATCGACCTGGTGTTCCTCATCGCCGCGTGCGTTGCGGCGCTCGGGTTCTTCGTCTTCCTGCTCCTGCCCCAGCTGGCGCTGAGCACCACGTCCGGCATCGAGGCGCGCCAGGCGGCCGCCCGGCGGGCCGCCGGCGCCCCGGCGGCCGGGGCCACCACCGAACAGGCCGTCCTGGCGGCGGGTGCGGCGGCGCCGATGTCCACCCCACGGCCCACCGGCCGGCCCAGGCACGCGGCCACTCGCCGCACCCGGCCCCCCATCCCCGTCCCCCCGGGTCGCCGGTGGCTCCTGGCGGGCCTCGGCCGGGCCACGTCCGCGGCCCCGCCCCGTCGGGTCCGCGGGAGGACCAGGCACCTCCTGGTCAGCGCCGCCGCGCTCGGGATGCTCATCGGAGCCGGCGGTGCCGTGCAGGCCTCCCGAGACCCCGGGGACGGTCAGGCCGCGGACGGGCGGACGTCGGCGGTCGGCGGTGGAAACGCCGACACGCCGGTCTCGACCGGACCGACCCTCATACCCTCGCCGCTCGCCGACACCACCCTTCCCGAGCCGTCGCCGCCGGTGGAGCAGGAGACCACGAGTGGCGGGGCCGTGCCCTCGCCGGCGGCCGGCGGCACCCCGCTCGTCCAGGCGCCCCCCGCCACGACGGCCGCTGGGACGACGGCCGCTGGGACGACGGCGGCTGGGACGACGGCGGCTGGGACGACGGCGGCTGGGACGACGGCGGCTGGGACGACGGCGGTGCCGACCACGGAGACGGCGGTGCCGACCACGGAGACGGCGGTGCCGACCACGGAGACGGCGGTGCCGACCACGGAGACGGCGGTGCCGACCACGGAGACGGCGGTGCCGACCACGGAG
>NZ_JBJGYY010000079.1:0-911 GCF_054050235.1 Geodermatophilus sp. SYSU D00696
AGAAGACGTTGCGGAAGTAGGTCGTCGGGCTCTAGTTGACGACCTGGCATCGGCGCAGGCTGCCGGCCATGTCGTCGCCGGTGTCTTCCCCACCGCCGCGGCTGATCAGTGACGCGCTGTGGGCGCTGGTCGAGCCGCTGATCCCACCGCGCAAGCCGGCCGTGCACGGGCGCACCGGCCGACCTCGCACCAGCGACCGGGACGTGCTCGAGGGCATCGCCTTCGTGCTCTCCACCGGCATCGGGTGGGCCAAGCTGCCCACTGAGCTCGGCTACGGGTCGGGCTGGACCTGCTGGCGCCGGATGCACGAGTGGGCCGAGGCCGGTGTCTTTGATCGGCTGCACACCGCCGTGCTCAACAAGCTGGGGAGCCAGGGCGAACTGGACTGGTCGCGGGCCAGCCTGGACTCGGTCAGCGTCCGGGCGAAAAGGGGGGTGAGCTGACCGGCCCGAACCCCACCGACCGGGCCAAGGCCGGCAGCAAGTACCACCTGCTGGTCGACGCCACCGGACTACCGCTCAACGTGCTGGTCTCGGCCGCGAACCGGCACGACAGCATGCTGGTCGAACCGATCCTGGACTCGATGCCGGCGATCAAGCGCGGCGGCCGGGGTCATCCGCGCCGCCGGCCGGTCAAGCTGCACGCCGACAAGGGCTATGACATTCCGCGGGTGCGCCGCTACCTGCGCCGCCGTGGGATCACCGCCCGCATCGCTCGCCTCGGCCGGGACTCCAGCGCTCATCTGGGCCGGCACCGCTGGGTCGTCGAACGCACGCTGGGCTGGCTGCTGTCCTACAAACGCCTGGCGCTGCGCTACGACCGCACCGCCGTGACGATCACCGCGCTGGCCCGCCTGGCCGTCACCCTGATCTGTGCCCGACGACTCCCGACGAACTAATGCAACGTCTTCT
>NZ_JBJGYY010000080.1:0-847 GCF_054050235.1 Geodermatophilus sp. SYSU D00696
CTGTGTCGTCCTCTCCCCATTTGGCCATCCATGCTTGGTTCTGTACGGAGATGACCTGCTCGCACGCGGCGATCAGCTCTGGAGCGGAGAGGGGTCGGCCGTCGGGGGCGGTGCGTCGCTCGGCCAGTCGGAGCAGTTCGCTCGCGGTGCGGCTGTACTCGATCCACAGGAACTCGTAGCGTTCTCCAGCCACGTGCGCCGCGAGTGCCCCGGCGGCGGTGGTCGCCACCGTCGCCCATGCGCCCACGTTGGGTGACACGGTGTTGAGGGCAGCGAGTGCAGCTGCGATCAGGGCCAGCGTCACCGAGGCGACCTTGGCGGCTCGCAACAGGGTGCGGAACTGTGCGGCCTTCGGCTGGTAGTAGCTCGCGAGCTGCGATTGGCGCACTCGTACCTCAAGGTAAGTCTCGAGGTCTTGCACCGCTGGCAGTCGGCGGGGCTTCGGTCGTAGACCGTGGGTCCACGGCAGCAGGTCGCCAGCCTCCCGTTCCAAGCGCTGCACCTCCGCATCCAGTCGCTGCTCGGCGTCCCCCGTGGCATAGTCGCCACCGCCGGTGAGGAACAGGAAGACCTCGGTCTTCAGAGCTTCGGACACCGACCGCGCACGAGTCCACCGACGCACCTGCTCCACGGTCTGCCGTGCCCCAAGTAGGCCCACCGCTGCAAGCATCACCGCCGCCAGCGTGGCCACGGCAATGCTGGCGGGCAAGCTGATGGGCTCCAGTTGATTGCCGGCCAGGGCCATGGCTGCGCCGGCAGTGGTGAGCAGGAGCAGGAGCCGCCGGGCGCGGCTGGGCCCGGCCTTCAACTGATCCGCCGCCTGCGACCACACACTCTGCCGCTGCCA